>CALVLT010000007.1 GCA_944340905.1 uncultured Clostridia bacterium | reverse complement strand
CCTCGGCGGGCTTGCCGTCCTCGCCCTCTGCGCCGGCCTGTCCCTCGGCGCCCGTGTCGCCCTTGTCGCCCTTTTCACCCTGCGGGCCGCGCACACTCTCCAGCCACTCCTCATAGGAGAGCGGCTCCTCGCCCGCCGCCTGTACATATGCAACATAGGCGGCGTACACTTGCTCCTGTTCCGTCTGCGCGGAAGGTTCGCTGCAAGCGGCGAGCGGAACGCTCAGCGCTGCCGTCAGTCCGAGCGCAACGAGCGCTTTCCAGATGTTTCTCATGTTTTCCACCTCCGAATGTGATACTTCTATTATATCCCCCCCCGTTTTTTGTCAAGCGTTTTGCAGCACATTTTTCCCTTTCTGAAAATTCGTGAAACATGTATTTCAAAAACATTTTGTCCACAAAAAAACCGCGGCGGGCGCCGCGGCTCTTTACAGGTTATTTTATTGTTCGCCGAGCATGGCGAGGAACTCCTCTTCGCCGATGACGCGGATGCCCAACGCGAGCGCCTTTTGCAGCTTGCTGCCCGCGTCCGAACCGGCAACGACGAGCGTCGTCTTGCGCGTGACGGAGGACTGCGCCGTGCCGCCGCGCTCCTCGATCTTCTTTTGCGCCTCGGGACGGGACATGGAGGCAAGCCCGCCCGTGAGCACCACGTTCTCGCCCGCGAACGCGCCCTGCGTCGGCCGCGCCGACGACGCGGGGCACACCCCCGCCGCCTTCAGCCGCGCAAGTTCGGCGCGGTTTTCCTCGTCCGCAAAAAAGCGCAGAATGGAATTTGCCGTGATCTCCCCGATATTTTCGAGCGCGACAAGTTCATCGAACGTGAGCGCCGCGACCGCCTCCACGCTGCCGAACGCGGCAAGATCGCGCGCCGCCACCCTGCCGATGCCGTCAATGCCGATGGCGTATAAAAACCGTTCGAGCGGCATGCGGCGGCTGGCGTCGATGGCGGAGAGCAGGTTCTCCGTCTTTTTTTCGCGGAAGCCCTCCAGCCCTTCAAAGCTGCTGCCCGTCAGGGCGTAGAGGTCGGAAAAATTGCGCACGTTCCGCTTTTCATAGAGCACGGTGAGCGTTGCCTCGGACATGCCCTCCACGTCCGCCGCGTTCTTGGAGCAGTAGTGCGTGAGCTTTTGCACGGTGCGGGGCGGGCAGGCGCGGTTGGTGCAGAACAGGTTGGCGCCCACCTCCGCCACGGGCGAACCGCACGCGGGACACACGAGCGGCTTTTCGACGGGCACGCTGCCCTCGGCATGGGAGACCGCGCCCAGAATTTCTGGTATGACCTCGTTGGAGCGGCGCACGAGCACGCGCGAACCCACCTTCACGTCCTTGCGCGTGAGGTCTCCGTAGTTGTTGAGCGTGGCGCGGCGCACGGTGGCGCCCGCCAGCTCGACGGGGGTGATGAAGGCGAGCGGCGTAAGCTTGCCCGTTCTGCCCACCTGCCAGACGACGCGCTCGATGGTCGCCTCCGCCTCCTCCGCCTCGAACTTGTAGGCGATCGCCCAGCGGGGGAACTTGTCCGTATACCCCATCTCGCGGCGGATGACCTCGCTGTCCGTCTTGATGACCGCCCCGTCCGTGAGCACGTCGAGCGACTTTCTGCCCACCTCGATCTCGTCCACCGCCGCGCGCACCTCGTCGAACGAGGAGCACACCCGCAAAAACGGAAAGGTCTGAAATCCCCACGCCTTGAGTTTTTCGACCGCCTCCTGCTGGGAGGAGACGGGGTCGGCGCTCATGTAGTTGATGTCGTAAAAGATGATCTCGGGGCGGCGCATCGCCGTGATTTTGGGGTCGAGGTTGCGGATCGCCCCCGCCGCCGCGTTGCGCGCGTTCTTGAGCGGTTCGTCGGGGTGTTCGCGGTTGTACGCCTCGAGCACGGACAGGCGGATGATCGCCTCGCCGCGCACTTCCAGCGTCCCCCGATAGGGAATGGCGAGCGGAAAACTGCGCACGGTGAGCGCCTGTGCGGTGACGTCCTCCCCCTCCGTGCCGTTGCCGCGCGTGGTGGCGCGCACAAAGCGCCCCTCCTCATAGGTCAGGCACATGGTCAGGCCGTCGAACTTGTATTCCACCGTGAAGGCCGCCGCAGGATCGAGCTTGTGCACCCGCGTGATGAAGGCGGAAAGCTCGTCCTCCGTGACCGCCTTGTCGAGCGAAAAGAGGGGCGCAATGTGCCTGTGGCGCGCGAATGCCTTGATGGGTTCGCCGCCCACCCTGCGCGTGGGAGAATCGGGCAGGCGCACGCCCGTCTCCCGTTCAAGCTCTTTCAGCTCGTCGTACAGGGCGTCATACTCCCTGTCCGAAACGCTGGGCGCGTCCTGCACATAGTATTCATACGCCCATTTGTTGAGCGTATCCACAAGATAGCGCATCCTGTCCATATTTCACCCCAAAATTTCAAGGGGGGCGAGCGCCGCGGCAAGGTCCTTGTTGCCCGCCCTGTCAAAATTCACCGTGATGATGACGTTGCCGCCCGAACCGCGCACCGCCGTCACCACGCCGTCGCCAAAGCGCGCATGCCGCACATGCACGCCCACCGCAAAGCCCGACGTATCCCTGCGCGGCGCCTGCGGCGCGGAAACGCCCGCATTGCCGAACCGCACGCCGCCCGCGGGAGCCTTGCCCGCGCTGCCCGCGCCGAAGGTGCGGAACCCCTCGTCCCTGTCCCGAAACTCCGAATACGTGTCCGTTTTCCGCGCACCATAGGCGGCGCCGTAGCCCCGCCCGCCCGTGAAGGTGCGCACGCCGCTCTCATAGCCCGAACGGATATAGTCTCCCGAATAGCGCGCAGAAACGCTTACCTTGGGAATGCCGAGTTCCCCTTCCAGTTCGTTGACGAACTTCGAGCGCGCAGTGATCTCCCTGCGCCCGTAGAGGTATCTGCTCCTGGAGCGCGTGAGCCACAGCCGCTCCTTGGCGCGGGTGATGGCAACGTACATGAGCCTGCGCTCCTCCTCGAGCGAGGCGGGGTCGTCGTTCGCGCGCGAAGTGGGCATGACGTCCTCCTCCAGCCCCACCAGAAACACGCAGCGGAACTCCAGCCCCTTGACGGCGTGTATGGTGGCGATGGTCACGTAGTCGCCGTCGTCCATCTCGTCCGTATCCGAATAGAGGGTGATCTGCTGCAGATAGTCGGAGAGGGACGCCTCGGGATTCATGCGCACGAACTCCTCCACCGAATTGAGAAATTCATCGATGTTGGCGCGCTTGGTGACGGATTCGTCCGAATTGTCCGCGTACTGCGCCGCCAGTCCCGACGTATTCACCATGCGGTTGACGAAGGCGTCCACGGGCAGCGTCTGCGCGTCGAGCACGAGTTCCTTTAAGTACTTTCCGAATTCGCGCAGCTTTGCCTTGGCGCCGCTGTTGACGTCCAGCGCGTCGCAGTCGAGCACCGCATCGTAGAGGGAGACGTCCTCGCGCGCGGCGTAATCAAAGAGCGCCTGCACCGTCTTTTCCCCGATGCCGCGGCGGGGAACGTTGATGATGCGCGCCACCGCCTCCGAATCGAAGGGGTTGCCCGCCACGCGCAGATAGGCGAGGATATCCTTGATCTCCTTGCGTTCAAAGAACTTGAAGCCCCCGAACACCTTGTAGGAGATGCCGTACTTGGTGAATTCCTGCTCGAAGGAGCGCGTGAGCGCGTTGATGCGCATGAGCACGGCGAAGTCGGAGAGCCGGTACCCCTGCGCGCGCAGCGAGGAGATGGTGCGGGCGCAGTAGAGCGCCTCGCTCGCCTCGTCGTCCGCCTCGTAGTACACCGGCCTTTCCCCCTCGGCGTTTTCCGTGCGCAGCGTCTTTCCCTTGCGGCGCGCGTTGTGCGCGATGGAGGCGTTCGCAAGCTGCAAAATGGCCTTGGTGGAGCGGTAGTTGCGTTGCAGTTTATACACTTTCGCGTTGGGATATACCCGCTCGAACCCGAGAATGTTTTCGATCTTCGCGCCCCGCCAGCCGTAGATGGACTGGTCGTCGTCGCCCACGACAAACAGATTGCCGTGCACGGACGCAAGGCATTTGACGATCTCGAACTGCACGGCGTTGGTATCCTGAAATTCGTCCACGTGCACGTAGCGGAACCTGCCCGCTAAGTATTCGAGCGCCTCGGCGTCCTCCTTCAAAAGGGCGAGCGCCTCCGTGAGCAGGTCGTCGAAGTCGAGCGCGTTGTACGCCTTCAGGTGCGCGATGTACTTTTCGTACACCTTGGTCGCCGCCTCGAGGTTTCCCTCGCTGCGGTTGCGCAGCGCATACTCGCGCGGCGACAGCCCGAGCATCTTGGCATTGGAGATGTGCCACTTGACGGACTTCAAAAGCTTTCCGTCCTCGTCGTCGTAGCCGCATTCCTTGAACGCCTGCTTGATGACGGCGGAGCGCTCCTGTTCGGAGTAGATGGAGAAATTGGCGGAAAGCCCCCTGCGCTCGGCAAACATCCGCAGAATTTTGACGCACATGGAGTGAATGGTGCACACCCACATGCGCGAGACGTCCGTCATGACGTCCAGCCGCTCGCGCATCTCCCTTGCCGCCTTGTTGGTGAACGTGATGGCAAGGATATTTTCGGGCGGGACGCCCTTTTCGGTGACGAGATAGGCAATGCGCGAGGTGAGAACCCGCGTCTTGCCGCTGCCCGCGCCCGCAAGCACCAGCACCGCGCCCTCGGTATCGAGGACGGGCGCAAGCTGTTCTTCGTTGAGTTGATTGAGGTCTTCCATACCCCTTTATTATATCACACGCCCCGCCAAATGACAAGTTTTCGGCAAAGTCCGCCGCGAAAAACATATCAAAACACGCACGAAAAACACTGCGCCCGCTGCTGAAACAGGCAGCGGGCGCAGTGTATTTTTTAATCCTTTTGCCGGTAGACGTGTTTGAGCCGCACGATGGTGAGAAAAACGAACACGGCGGCGATCGCCGCCAGCACGGCAAGGCCGATGAGCGGGTCGAGATCGAACATGGACTTCTGAAAAACGGCGGGCGCCCAGCCGTTGAGCGCGCAGGCGTTGCTCATGACGGCGATGCCCCACGCGCTCGGTGTGACGTAGCGCACCCACCCCGCCGCGCCCTCCAGCGAGAACAGGCTGTCGCAGAACACCACCTGCACGATGATGATGAACAGCACGGGCAGGATGGCGCTCTCCGATTTTTTGAGCAGCGCGGAGATGAACAGCCCCACCGCCATAACGGAGATGTTGGTGAGCGCCATTGCCGCATAGGAGCAAAGATGCCCCGTGGCGGGAACGGGATAGGCAAAGTCGATGAACAGCAACGTTCCGAAGTAGAGCACCGCACACTGCACGATCCCCACGACGGCGAGCACTGTGACCTTGGACAGAACATACGCCGCAATATCCAGCCCGCCGAACACCTCGCGCGAGAGCACCTCGCGCTCCTTGCAGATCTCGCGGTAGCTGTTGAGGATGCCCATGAGCGCGCTCATGATGACGAGCATGAACAAGACGACGTTCGCCCCCGTGAGCGCCTCCGCCGATTTGAGCGTGAAGGCGTCCTTCTGGCTGACCAGCCAGACGATGAGCAGCATGACGGGCGCCTGCAGCACGAGGGGCAGCAGCGTTCCGATCGAAGTGAAGATCTGCCGGAAATACCGCCCGACGAGCACGCGGTAGTGCATCAGGTTCATGCGCGCGGAGCGGCGGCGGAATTTTTTCATACGTCCTCCTCCCCGTTCGCCCCGTCGCCCGTCCGCGCTGCGGCGCGCGGCTTGGGCAAATCTTTGGGCTTCTTCTCCCACGGCGCCTGCACGTCCCCCTCTTCGGGCGGAAGGCAGCATCCCTTGCCGTATTCTTCGGCAAGCTGTTTGCAGAGTTCCCGATAGTACGGGCTGCGGCGGTACTTCTTTGCGAACGTCTCGCTCGTCTCCTCATCGGTGAGCGCGGCAAAGATGCGCGAATAGCTGCGGCGGTTGAACCAGCGGAAGGCCTCCTTCGCCTCGCCGTAAAAACACAGCCTGCCGCCCCGTCCCAGAAATGCCACGCGGTCGCACTTATCCAGATTTTCCATCGCGTGCGTGATGACAACGATGGTGCGCCCCTTCTTGGAGAGGTCTTTCAGAAGCCCCATCATCTCCATGTCGAGGTCGGGGGAAAGCCCGCTCGTCGGCTCGTCGAGGAAGATGACCTTGGGGTCGGACAAGAGCTCCATCGCAATGGAGACGCGCTTTTTCTGCCCGCCCGAGAGGGCGCTGATGCGCAGCTTTTCCTTGCCCTGCAGGCGCACGTCGGCGATCGCCTGCGAGACGCGCGCGGCAAGTTCCCCCGCGGGCAGGTCGGCGCGCATGCGCAGCATGGCCGTGTAGCGCAGGGACTGTTCCACCGTCAGGTCCTCGTGCATGATGTCCTTCTGCGGCACATACCCCACGACGCCCTTGTAGGTGTTCATGTTCTCGTAATAGTCGTTGGTGTCGTAATAAATTTTTCCGCCGGTGGCGGGGCGCATGCCGTTGATGCAGTCAAGCAGCGTGGATTTGCCCGCGCCGCTGCCGCCCACCACGGCGACGAACGCGCCCGCCTCGATGCGGAAGGTCACGTTGGTGACGAGGGAAACTTTGCCGCGCGAATTTCTGTCGCGCACTTGCTTGCACACGTTCACCGCGTCGATGCGGATGCCGCCCTCCGCCGTTGAATACAGCAGCGTATTGCGGTAGAAGATATAAGCCGCCGAGGGAATGGAGATGCGGTCATAGTCTCCCAGCTTCTGCCGCTTGACCTTTTTGTTGTTGACGTAGGTGCCGCTCACGCTGTGCGCGTCCTCGACAAAGCAGTTCGCCCCGTCAAACACGATGAAGAAGTGCTTTTCAGAGACGAGCGGGTTGTTCACGCGGATATCGCAGTTCTCGCCGCTGCCGACGGTTGTGACCGTCTTGGCGGTGAGATCGAAATTGTTGCCGATCTTTTTGCGGCTGAACTGCCGAACGGGCGTGATGCGGACGATGTCCTCCTTTTCCTTCTTGCCCGCGCGGCGGATGCTGAGCGCGCCGTCCAGTTTCATCATGGGGCGCTTGAACCGCCTGCCGTCCAGCAGAACGGCGCTCTTCGCGTTCTCGGGGGTGAGGTCCTCCGCATACCAGACGTTGTTCTTTTGCAGCAAGCGGATCTGCACCGGCTCGACCGTCTGCGACTTCACAACGATGTCCGCCGTGCGCCGCGAACCGATCGTCACCTCGGTGCGCACCTCGCTGTCGAAAAAGCGGAACAGATCGCCCTCGCGGATCTTGAGTATGAGATTTTTCAAAGGCGTCCTCCTTCCGTCACGTACACAATACAGTATATCACATTTTGCCGCCCTTCGGCAACAAAATCGGGCAGCCATTTTTCGCCGCTGAAGTTAAGCACTGCCCCTCATCCGTCCGCTGCGCGTCCACCTGTCTTGGCGGCGCCAAGGAAAAGCGCCGCCTGCGGGCACGGATTTTGCGCTGATAAAGCAAAATCCTTAGTTCAAAGCGCGCACACACCACACCGTGGTGATGCGCATGACGCGCTTTTCACCCTCAAAGAGGGAGCCTTTTCTTGCCCCCCTTAACACTTGTTTTAAGGGGGCGAAGGACAGGGGGGATTCTGCTCTCTGCATTCTGCGAGGGGATTCCTTCGTCGCACTACGCGCTCCTCGGAATGACGAATATCCATGCCCGTTGCCGTCACAACTTCACCCCTTCGGGTCTCGTGCGCCGCTCCGCGTCGGGCAGAGCGCAGCGAAGAGTCCCCTGATACATTGACTTACGGGCATGAGAACGCGGTTCTTCTCTGTAATTTATAAAACGCGGGCGGACTGACAACATGTCAGTCCGCCCGCGATAATATGAATCCCCGTCAGCTGCACTTGAGTTTCTTGCTGAAGTAATAGTAGCCGATCGTCGTGAAAAAGCGCTGCCACGAGAAGGGCATCCAGCAGATGAGCGCAATGTAGGAACGGTAGCGCAGGAAATTGTACATCTGCCTGTCCTCTTTTCTGATGTCGCTCCACATGCGCCTGAGCGTCGCCTTGCGCTCCTTCAAATCGTCCTTTCCGCCCGTCGTGAACATGAGCGAGAGGCACATGAGCACGTTCACGTCGTGTTTCATATACCTGCGCAGGCGGGGATGCATCGCCCTGAGTTCTTCATAGCGGTAGCAGCGGATCATGATGTCCGTGACGCCCACCTGCTGTTTGTAGCGCGCCACGATATTTTTGCGGCTGACCGACTGATCCTCCCTGCCGATATAGTAGCGGTACAGATCGACGTCGAGATAGAACATCGTCCTGATGTGCGGCATGGGCTGATAGGCGAAGATGTTGTCCACATAGAAGGAGTGCTCGGGCAGGCGCAGCCCGCAGTCGCGCAGCACCTGCGTGCGCACGACCATCGAGTGCATCAGAAGAACGTTGGAAAAGCGGAAGGGCCTGACCGATTCCCAGCCGAACACCCGCCCGATCGGAAAATTCTTTTCATAGCGGCGCGGATAACTCGTATTTTCCGACGGCTTTTCGTAGACGTAATTGGTCACGTACATATCGGGCAGCGCGTCCGCCGCGTCGTCCGCGCGGATCCTGGAAAGGAGCGTAGCAAGGCTTGCGGGATCGAGCCTGTCGTCCGAATCGACCACCTTGAAGTACACCCCCTGCGCGCGGTCCAGCCCCGCATTGACGCCCGAGCCGTGTCCGCCGTTTTCCTTCTGGACTGCTTCGACAATCGTCGGATATTTTGCCGCATATTCGTCTGCGATCGCGCCCGTTTCGTCGGACGAGCCGTCGTTGACGATGACGATCTGCGCCTCTTCCCCCGCCGTCAGCAGGGAGTCGATGCAATTGCGCATGTATGCCGCCGAATTGTAGCACGGCACAGCAAAGGTAATGAGCTTCCCCATCTCTTCCATTTCCCTCTGTGTTTTTGTCTATTATATCCGCGGCAGACGCGGAAAGCAAGTCAATTCGCGGCCAATGTGTAAATTTTCATAAAAACGGTCAGCCGCACCTGACAAGGGTGAGCGTCACCTCGTCGCCGTTGACGTCCACCGTCTTGGTGAATCCCTGCGCGCTGCCCTCTTCCACGCTCTCGGCAAGGACGTCCTTGGCGAACGCGGCCGTGTGCAGCACGCGCGCCGCGCGTCCCTGCGCCGCATAGAAGACGCGGATGCGGTCTGTGACCTCAAAGCCCGCCTCTTTGCGCATGGTCTGGATCTTGGAGACGAGCTCGCGCTCGCAGCCCTCGTCCAGCAGCTCCTCGGTGAGGCGCGTATCGAGCGCAACGGTGATGCCGCCGCCCGCGACCGCGGAGTAGCCCTCCGCCGACTCGGTGAAGATCTGCAGATCCTCTTCCAGCAGGACGACGGGGCCGTCTAAATCGACGGTATAGCTTCCGCCGCCGCGCACCGCCGCAACGACTTCCGCCCCGTTGCACGTTGCAAGAAACTTGGTGATCGCCCCCAGTCTTTTGCCGTACTTGGGGCCGAGCGTCCTGAGCTGCGGTTTCAGCACATACTTCACAAGCGACGCGCCGTTTTCGACGAAGGTCATCTTTTTGACGTTGAGCTCGTCGAGCGCAACGGCGGTGAGTTCTTCGTTGAGGCCGAGCGGGCGGTTGCTCGCCACGATCATCTCCGAAAGGGGCTGGCGGTTCTTCAGATTCCCCGCGTTGCGCGCCGCCCTGCCCAGCACCACGATCTCCAGCACGTCCTCCATGCCCTTCTCGAGCGCGGGATCGATGAAGCTCTCGTCCGCCGCGGGGAAGTCGCACAGGTGCACAGACTCGGGCGCATCGGGCCGGAACTGCGGCACAAGGTTGCGGTACATCATCTCCGCCATGAAGGGTGTGTAGGGCGCGATGACCTTGGCAAGCGTCACGAGCACGGTGTACAGCGTGGTGTATGCCGCCGCCTTGTCCTCCGTCATGTCGCTCCCCCAGTAGCGCTCGCGGCCGCGGCGCACATACCAGTTGGAGAGCACGTCCGAAAAGTCCTGAATGGCGCGCGCACTGTCCGTGATGTTGTATTTGGCGAGCATCGCGTCCACATTTTTGACGAGCGTATTGAGTTTTGAGAGCACCCACCTGTCCATCAGCGAGAGCTTGCACTTCTTTAAGTCGTACTTTGTGGGATCGTAGCCGTCGATCTCGGCGTACAGCGCGAAGAAGGCATAGGTATTCCAGAGGGTGCCCTGGAATTTGCGCTGCACTTCGCTGACCGCCTCGGCGCCGAAGCGGGACGGGATCCAGGGAGCGCTGTTCGTATAGAAATACCAGCGCACCGCGTCGGCGCCCTGCTTGTCCAGAACGCTCCACGGATCGACGACGTTACCCTTGTGCTTGCTCATCTTGACGCCGTCCTTATCGTTGACGTGCCCCAGAACGATGCAGTTTTTGAAGGGCGAGCGGCCGAAGAGAATGGTGGAGATGGCGAGCAGCGTATAGAACCAGCCGCGCGTCTGATCGACCGCCTCCGAGATGAAGTCGGCGGGGAAAGTCTCGTCGAACAGGTCCTTGTTTTCAAACGGATAGTGATACTGCGCAAACGGCATGGAGCCGGAATCGAACCAGCAGTCGATGACTTCGGGCGTGCGCTTCATCTGCCCGCCGCACTTTTTACAGGTGCAGGTGAGTTCATCCAGATAGGGACGGTGCAGCTCGATGTCCCCTTCGACGCCGCACTTTTCCTTGAGTTCCGCCTTGGAGCCGATGACTTCGATCTCGCCGCAGTCGGGGCACACCCACACAGGCAGCGGCGTTCCCCAGTACCTGTCGCGCGACAGGCCCCAGTCGATGACGTTCTCGAGGAAGTTCCCCATGCGCCCCTCTTTGATGGTCTCGGGCATCCAGTTGACCGAGCGGTTGGCGGCAAGGAGCTGTTCCTTGACCTTCGTCACCTCGATGAACCAGCTCGAGCGCGCATAATAGAGCAGCGGCGTATCGCACCGCCAGCAGAAGGGATAGCTGTGCTCATAGGGCAGATTTTTGAACAAAAGCCCCCTCTCCTCCAGCATGTCCATGATGCGCTTGTCCGCCTTCTTGGCAAACAGGCCGTCCAGTTCGGGGCAGCGCCCGTCAAAGCAGCCGCGCTCGTTGACGAGTTGCACGACGGGAAGACGATAGCGCTTGCCCACCTTGTAGTCGTCCTCGCCGAAGGCGGGCGCAATGTGCACCACGCCCGTGCCGTCGGTCAGCGTGACATAGCCGTCGCACACCACATAATATGCCTTTTCGCGGAAGGAACCCTGCGCCCACGAAAAGAGCGGCTCGTACTCCGTCCCCTCGTACTCCCTGCCCGTCCTCTTTTCGACGACGGTATACTGTTCAAAAAACTTGGGAACGAGCGCCTCGGCAAGGATATAGTGCGCCCCGTCCGCCTCGATCTCGACATAGGTCTCGTCGGGGTTCATGCACAGCGCCACATTGGAGGGCAGCGTCCAGGGCGTGGTCGTCCATGCAAGGATGTACGTATCCTCTCTGCCCTTTACGCGAAAGCGCGCGACGACGGACGTCTCCTTGACGTCCTTGTACCCCTGCGCCACCTCGTGCGAGGAGAGCGCCGTGCCGCAGCGCGGGCAGTAGGGCACGATCTTGTGGCCCTTGTATAAGAGCCCCTTCTTGTGAATTTCCTTGAGCGCCCACCAGACCGATTCGATATAGTCGTCGTGATAGGTGACATAGGGGTTGTCCATGTCCACCCAATAGCCCACGCGGTCGGACATTTTCCGCCATTCGTCCGTGTACTTCCACACCGACTCCTTGCACTTTTTGATGAAGGGTTCGATGCCGTATGTTTCGATGTCCTGCTTGCCGTCCATGCCGAGGGACTTTTCCACCTCCAGCTCAACGGGCAGCCCGTGCGTATCCCAGCCCGCCTTTCTAAGAACGTGCTTTCCCTTCATCGTCTGATAGCGCGGAATGATGTCTTTCATGACGCGCGTTAAGATATGCCCGATGTGCGGCTTGCCGTTGGCGGTGGGCGGGCCGTCGAAGAAGGAAAACTCCTCCCCGCCCTCGTTCTTGGCAACCGACTTTTCAAAGATGCCCCTCTCCTTCCAGAAGGCGATCACTTCCTGTTCGCGCTCCACAAAATTCAAAGACGTATCTACTTTTTTGTACATGAACTCCTCCTTCTTGCCAAAGCGCACGAGCGCTCCGAAAAAATAAGCCTCCGCGTTTCGGAATACGCGAAGGCATTTTTACCACCAAAACATACGAACATATGCCGCAGAGGATAACGGGCTGCGACCCCGTGCGAAGGTACTTGGTTCCCCCCGCAGGCACGAGCGGTGATACCCGCATGCGCACTTCGTCTCCCCTTTCAGCCGAGGCGGGGAGCTCTCTGTCACAAAGCGCTCTGCACGCGGACGCGTCCTCTCTTGACGCCGTATTTTTTCTCTATTATAGCGTGTTCCCCGCCGTTTGTAAAGCATTTTCAGGAACTTTCTCGGCAGGCGTCCTGCAAAAACAGGCGCCGCACGACGTCAAAGCACAGCTTGGGGCGGCGGTACTCGTCGAAGATGCCCTTGTTGTTCATGGTGCGCGGCCTGCCGCCCCACCACTCTTCGCTCACGCGGATATCGCAGAACTGCCAGACGTACACCCCCGAACAGGCGGGATGCGAGAGCACGGCGCGAAGCTGCTGCCCGAGCGCCTGCGCCTGATATTCCTCGCTCCACTTCGCGGCATAGACGGAGCGAAAGCCATAGATGCCGCCCGCGCCGATCTCGCTCACCAGAAAGGGCTTGCCCGCCCCCTGCGTCTCGCGCTGCACCCAGTCGTAGAGGTCTTGCAGATACTCCTCGGGCGGCGTATCGTGGTACCAGAGCGGATAGATATTGTAGGATACGACGTCGGGCAGGCCGAAATACAGGTCAGTTTTGAACTTGCAGCTCGCGAACGAACAGGGGCGGGTGGGATCGAGCGCGCGCAGGAGCGCGAACTGCCGTTCATAACACGCCTTCCCGTAGGGCGTATCGCTCGCGCACTCGTTGAGGATGCCCCAGAGATAGATGCTCGGAGGGTTGAAGTGCTGCGCCACCATCTCGCGGATGACCTGTTCTGCCTGTTCTTCAAAGCGGGGGTTTTTCATTTGTTCCTCACTCAGTCCGCGCGCGTGGTTTTCCTCCCACACGAGGATGCCCGCCTCGTCGCACAAATCGAGAAACACCTCGTCGTTGGGATAGTGGGACGTGCGCACCGAATTGGCGCCCAGACTGCGCAGCAGCATGTCCGTCAGCAGCCCCGCCGCATTCGTCACCCGCGTGAGCGCGCCCGCCGCCAGTCCCCGCTTGCGGAAAAAGGCGCGGCAGTGCAGGAAGGGCAGCTGCAGGGCACACGGAACGAACGCGAAAAAGAACACCGCCCGCGCGCGCAGCAGATCGGCAAGATAGGAAAAGGCGACGTTCAGGCTCAGCCACACCTTCAGTTCATACGCCGAGACGTGTTTGAGCAGCAGCGCACTCGTGTAAAATTCCACGATCTTGAGCGCGACGACCGCCGCAAGCGATGCAAACGAGCGCCCCGTGAAAGCGAACTCCCACCCGAGCACGGGCAGAAGAAGGGCAAGAAAGACCGCCGTGGCAAGCCCCACGAGAAAGGAAAATTCAAAGACGTTGCACCGCAGCTTTGCGGAGATATATTTGTCCCCCAGCGACGATGCGCTGTAGAATATGACCGTGGCAAGCGACCAGAACACTTTACACCTCGCAACGGTTTTATCATACACGTTTGACAAGTACATATCAATGGTATATGATATTATAAAATTGACTTATCCTCATATGGAGAACAAGATGATCACCGTTACGAAAATGGGAGAGGCGGAGCATGACGGCGCCTTTCGCGTGCTGCGCGAACACGGGCATCCCGTCTATTTGCTGCTGCTTATCAAAACGCCTGCGTACTTTGAGACACAGGGCAGGGAGGCGCTTACGCCGCCCGACGTTGCCGTTCTGTTCCGCCCGGGGCAGAGGCACTGCTACCGCGCCGCCGAAGAACGGTACGCCGACTGCTGGATGCACTTTTCCGCATCCGCCCTTCCGCTGTTTGAAGGGTTCCCCTTCGGGGTCCCCGTCCCGATGCGCGGGAAAGAGCGCTTTTACGGCCTGTTCCACACGGTGTGCGATGAATTTTACGGCAACCGCCGCAACCGCACGCCCGTCATCGACCACCTCGTGAGCGCCCTTCTGGAGATGCTCTCCTCCGAAATAGAACTGCGCGACGCGCTCTTCTACCCGATGCTCGCCCTGCGCGAGGAGATATTCCGCCTGCCCGCAAACAGATGGACGGTCCCCGCCGCCGCAGGACAGCTGGGGGTGAGCTGCGGCTACTTCCACCTGCTCTATAAAAAATATTTCGACACGACCTTTCTTGCCGACGTCGTCCGCGCGCGCATCCAGAACGCGCAGGAGCTGCTGCTCGCCACCCGCGAGAGCGTCGAACGCATTGCGGAACGCTGCGGCTATCTTAACACGGAGCACTTTATCCGACAGTTCAGGCAGCAGACGGGCACGACGCCCGCCCGCTACCGCCGCAGTTTGCAGGAATAAAAAACGCGCGGCGGCGACCAATCGGCCGCCGCCGCGCGGCATAATGCAACATAATCTTGTCTGCGCCCCCTTCAGAGAAACAGGATGAGCACGCCCACCAAAAGCCCCGCGAGCATGGCGATCGCGGGCGCCTTGGAGCGCCACATGAGGATGGATTCGGGGAGCAGTTCACCGAATACGACGTACAGCATCGCCCCGCTGGCAAAGCTCAGAGAAACGGTGAGCCAGACCGGGCTGATCGCGCCGAGGGAATAGCCGACAATGGCGCCGAGGATGGTGGGCGCGCCCGTGACTGCCGTGATGAGGGTCGCCTTCCACTTCTTCATGCCGCCCGCCGCAAGGGGCACGGCGACGGACATGCCCTCCGGCACGTTGTGCAGGCCGATGACGATGGCTACGGCAAGGCTGCCCACGCCGCCGCTTACCACGTCGCTTGCATAGGACGCCCCGATGACCATGCCCTCGGGAAAGTTGTGCAGCGCGATCGCGAACGCCATGACAAGCCCCGCCATGAAGAGCTGGCGGCGGGATTTCTGCCGCCCCGTCTGTTCATACTCCTTCTTGTGCTCCTCGTAGTGGTCGCTGTGGATGAGTTCGGAGAGCTGGTCTGCCGTCTTGGGGTGCTCCTTGTCGATGTGCTTGACCTCGGGATTGGTCTGTTTATCGATGACCGCGTTGAGCAGGTAGATGACGCCGAACCCCACCGCCGTCATGCCGATGACGAGAAAGACGTTCCAGACCTCGCCCGGCGCCTGATTGAGCGCATCCGACATCAGATCGAGGCAGACGATGCACAGCATCACCCCGCCCGCAAAGCTTAAAAGCAGGCTGACGAGCTTTTCCGAATTGCGGGTGAACAGAACGCCGATCAAGCCGCCCAGCCCCGTCCCGCCCACGCCCGCAATGGCGGTGAGGATGACGACATACAAGAAGGGATCCATAATTTCTCCTTTGTGATCTTCCGCGCGTCGCGGCGCCTTGCGGCGTGCCCATGATGCGTACCTTATGATTATACCACGTTCCGCCCGCCTTGTATATTGTTTGCAGACGCCTTTGCAATATTTTGCGGATTTTTTCTGCGCGGCATACCGAACTGTTGACAAACGGGCGCGAAAGGCGTATAATCCGAGACAACTTTTTTCCAAGGAGCCTTTCACGATGCGCGTGCTTGCCGTCAACGACATTTCCTGCGTGGGAAAATGCT
The DNA here is from genome assembly GCA_944340905.1 of uncultured Clostridia bacterium. Classification (GTDB taxonomy): domain Bacteria; phylum Bacillota; class Clostridia; order Christensenellales; family Borkfalkiaceae; genus Gallimonas. The sequence continues at coordinate 53,399 of CALVLT010000007.1, read as the reverse complement.
CGCTCACCGTCGCCCTGCCCGTCCTCACGGCGTGCGGCGTGACCTGCGACATTCTGCCCACCGCCCTGCTCTCCACCCACACGGGCGGATTTACGGGCTACACCTTTCTGCCCCTGGACGGCGAAATGCAAAAGATCTGCGCCCACTGGGAGACGCTGGGGCTGAAATACGACCTCATCTACAGCGGCTATCTGGGCAGCCGTGCGCAGATCGCCTTTGTCAGGGAGGTCAGGCGGCGCTTCCTGAAGGAGGGCGGCACCTTTGTGGTGGACCCCGTTCTGGGGGATAACTTCGCCTTTTACAAGGGATTTGACGATGTGTTCGCCAAGGAGATGCTCTCCCTGTGCGCCGAGGCGGACTACATCCTGCCCAACGAGACGGAGAGCTACCTGCTGACGGGCACGCGCGATTTCTCCGCGGCGCTTACGCAGCTTGGCAAAGTCTGCCCCCACCCCGTCATTACGGGCGCCAACGCGGGGGACGGCTACTACATCTATTATTCGGAGAACGGCGAAAAGCGGATGCCCATTCCCTGCGTGGAGGGTTCCTTCCACGGCGCGGGCGACGTGTTCGCCTCGGCATTCTGCGGGTGCCTCATGCGCGGGCTGAGCCTGGAGCGCGCGCTCACCCTGACGGCGCAGTTCTGCTACCGCGCCATTGTGCGCACCCAAAGGGAGGTGACGGACAGAAAGTACGGACTCAACTACGAGCGCGAGATCTACCCCTTCCTGTGCGAACTGGAGGCGGAGGCAACCAGATAACAGGGCGCGAAGATTTTCCGCATCTTTCCTGCGCCGTGCAGTTGCATTTTTTCAAGCGGCGTGCTATACTGTATATGACACCTGCGGTGTTCGGAGCGCAAATCAAGCGGAATCCACAAAGATGTTACGGGAGCGTTTGTCGAAGGGGATAGGCAAGGTCTGTACCGGAATACGGAAAGTCTGATGCCCCTGCGCATTGCACCCACCTGCGAGAAGCGGGTTCACCATTTTTTGCGCTGCGGCACAGGCGGATGTCTTTTTTGGAAAACATAAGGGCTGCATCTCACGGTGCAGCCCTTTTTTTGTGGATCGTAAATGTTTGTTTTTGTACGGCCCCTCATCAGTCGCCTTCGGCGACAGCTTCCCCCAAGGGGAAGCCTTTTTGCCTGCAAAACGCCTTTACGCCTTTTCCGCCTGCGCGAGGAACGCCTCCTGCGCGTCGAGCGCATCGCCCAGCGTGTCCACGCGGCGGTATTCCCCGTCCGCGCACAGCTTGCGCGCCTTGACATTGTCGGAAAGCATGGTCTGCAAAATGCCGTCGATGCGCTCCGCGATGCGCGTATCCAGCACGGGGGCGGCGATCTCCACGCGCTTATCGGTGTTGCGCGTCATGAGGTCGGCGCTCGAGATGTACATGATGCGCTCCTCCCCCTTTCCGAAGGAATAGACGCGCGAGTGCTCCAGGAACCTTCCGACGATACTGACGACGCGGATATGTTCCGTCTTGCCCGCCACGCCGGGCAGCAGGCAGCAGATGCCGCGCACGATGAGCTCGATCCTGACGCCCGCCTCGCTCGCCTCGACGAATTTATCGATGATCTCCTTGTCGGTGAGCGAATTCATCTTGGCGAGGATATAGCCCTCCTTCCCCGCCTTCGCCTTTTCGATCTCGCGGTCGATGCATTTGATCAGCCCGCTCTTGAGCGTCTTGGGCGCGACGAGCAGCCGCTCGTAGGTGAAATCGGTATTGCAGATGGCGACGTTGCGGAAAAACGCCACGGCGTCCTCCCCGATCTCCTTGTCCGCCGTCAGGATGTTGAGATCGGTATACTGGCGGGAGGTGGATTCGTTGTAATTGCCCGTGCCAAGGTGCGTGATGTAGCGCAGCTCCTCCCCCTCTTTGAGGACGATGGAGATGATCTTGGAGTGCACCTTGTAATTTTCCATGCCGTAGATGATGGTGCAGCCCGCCTCCTGCAGCTTGCCCGCGAAGTAGAGGTTGTTCTCCTCGTCGAACCTTGCGCACAGTTCGATGACCACCGTCACCTGCTTGCCGTTTTCGGCGGCGCGGCACAGAAGTTCCGCTATGCGCGAATGATGCGCCAGGCGGTAAATGGTGATCATAATGGAGCTGACCCGCTCATCCTTGGAGCACTCCTCCAGAAGGTTGACGACGGGGTCCATGCTGTCATACGGATAGGACAAAAAGACGTCCTGTGCCGAGATCAAGTCGATGAGCGAGGGTGCCGCCGCGACCTTGGGCGGGATCGCCCCCTTGAAGGGCGGGTATTTGAGCTTTGCCGCAGCCTCGCGGGGAAGATAGTTGCCGACGGAGAACAAAAATTTATAGTCGAAGAATCGCTCGTCCGTAAAGCAGAACTTCGGGCTGAGGCGCAAAACCTTCAGCACAAAGTCCTTCAGTTTGGAATCCGCCCTGTCCACCTCGAGGCGGACGATGCCCATGCGGGCGCGCGATTCCACGCGCTGTTTCATGATCTGCGTGAAGTCGCGCTCGAGGTCGGTATCGTCGATCGCCGTGTCGAAATCGGCGTTGCGCGTGACGCGCAGCAACATCTGATCGCTCACCGTGTAGCCCGTGAAGGCGACCTTGGCGAACAGGCGCACCAGCTCTTCGAGCGGGATGAGGCGCACCTTCTTTTCTCCGCTCAGGCGGTACAGCCGATCGAGCGAGGGGTTGAACGTCACCACGCCGATCATGCGCCGCCCGTCCTTTTCCAGCTGGCACAGAAGATAGCCGCGCTTGTTCTCGAACTGCATCAGGGGATGCTTGGCGTCCAGCACCATCAAAGAGAGCAGGGGCAGCACGTGCCGCAGGAAGATCTGCCTGCATTCCTCCGTCTGGCGGGGCGTGAGGTCGGATGCGCGCAAAATCTTGACGCCGTTTGCCGACAGTTCCTTGCGCAGGGCGTTATAGCAGACGGTGCGCGCCTCGTACAGCCTGCGCGTGACCTCGGCAATGCCGTCCAGCTGCTTTGCCGCCGTGAGCTGCGTCTTGTTCTCCGTCTCGTCCGGTTCGGTGAGATTTTCGTTGACGAGGCTGCCCACGCGCACCATGTAAAATTCGTCGAGGTTGGAAGTGAAGATGGACAAAAACTTGCAGCGCTCCAGGAGCGGGTTGGTGAGGTCCACCGACTGATCGAGCACGCGCTTGTTGAAAAGCAGCCAGCTGTATTCGCGGTTGACGTAGATGCCGCGGATAAACTTTTTGCGTACCTTCTGGGGGATGGAAAATTCCTTAATCATAGGATCGCCTCTTGTGAATTATTCTTCGGGAGCGCCTTCGGACATGGCTGCCCCGTCTGCCGTCTCCTGCGGTGCATCTGCGGACACGGGTGCGGGATGTTCCGCCTTTTTGGGCCGTCCCCGCTTTTTCGCGGGCATGGGCGCCTGCTCCTGCGCCGCCTGCGGTATAACCTCGGACACGGGTGCGGGCTGTTCCGTCTTTTTGGGTCTGCCACGCTTTTTGGCGGGCGCGGGCGCCTGCCCCTGCGCCGCCTGCGCGGACGCCTTCCCCGTTCCTTTGGCCGCAGGCTTTTTGGTTTTTGCGGCGGACTTTTTGCGCTTTTCCCCGCCGCGCTCCGAGGCGGGAAGGCTGCGCGCCACCCCGTCCGACGTGTTGCTCACAAAGTCATAATACGCGCCCGTCTCCCTGCCCTCGAGCACGAGCTGCAGGTATCCTTCCTTGACGCCGCGCTCGCTCACGACGATGTTCTCCACGTCAAAGCGCTTGAACAGGTGTTTTAAGACGATGACGGCGGAGCCGATGAGGTAGAGCTTTTCGGGCGCATTGTTGAGGATGAGGCGGGAGCGGTCCTCCCCTTCGAGCAGGTGGGAGACCAGCTTTTTGAACTTCTTGCGGCGGATGGTCTTTACGCCGTCCGTGCCGCGTTCATCGGAGAACTCCGCGTAAATATCGTAGATCGCCCCCGCCGTTGCGCCGACGAGGACGGCGGTGGAGTACACCCCCTCGCGGGGCAGGCCGGCGCGGTCGAACTTCTCCCGCACATACCGCTTGATCTCCTTCGCCTCCTTCTCATCGGGGTAGATGTTGGAGACGAACTTGCGGTACAGATCGAGCAGGCCGAAGGAAAAGCACATCATCTCCTCCTTGCTCGTCTTGGAAAGGTCGCAGATCTCGATGCTCTTGCCGCCGAGGTCGATGAGGACGGACCGCTCGTACGTGCCGTAGTAGAGGTTCGCCACATAGTCGCAGTACGCCTCGGTGGCGCCGTCGATGAGGTTGACGGTCAGCCCCGTCGTCCAGAACACCTCTTTGGCGACTTCGTCGAAGTTCTTCACGTGGCGCAGCGCCGCCGTTGCAATGAGATAGCAGCGCTCCACGCCCAGTTCCGCGCCCGTCTCCTTGAAACGGGCGAGCATCTCCGTGAGCTTCTGCGTGCCGCGCGCGGACAGCGCGCCCTCCTCCAGATAGTGCACGAGGGAGAGGGAGGCGCGCTCCTTGAACACGACCTCCGCCTTGTCCCCCTCCTTTGCCGCAACGATCATGGAGATGCTGCTCGAGCTGATGTCGATGACCGAATATTTCATATTTTTCTCCTTATTTCAAAACCGTTTGACGGTATTTTATGCTCTGTCCCCGAAGGAAATGCCGATGCTGCGCGCAAAGCGCACGTCGTCGCCCTGCGGGTCGACGAATTTATACTTGCCCGCAACGTCGGCAAGCGCATTGAAGGTGATCCTGCCGCCCGCGACCGCCGCCGTGACGCCGAACCTGCCCTCGGCGGCGAGCTGCGCCGCATAGCCGCCCAGCCGCGAACACAGCAGCCTGTCGTACGCGCAGGGAGAACCGCCCCGCTGCAGATAGCCCAGCACGCTGTAGCGCGTCTCCGCGCCCGTGCGCTGCCCGATGACCTCGGCAAGGTGGCGCGTCACCGTGCTCTCGCCCAGCGCCGTGCGCACAAAGGCGCGCTGTTCCTTTTTGAACTTGACCTCGGAGGCGAGCGCCGCGCCCTCGGCAACGGCGACCATCGCCGTGCGCTCCCCCGCCGCCAGCCGCGCCGCAAGAAAGTCACACACCGCATCGAGGTCGAAGGGGATCTCGGGAATGAGGATCATGTGCGCGCCCGCGGCGATGCCGGAATGCAGCGTCAGCCACCCCGCCTTGTTCCCCATCACCTCCACGAGCATGATGCGCGAATGGCTGGCCGCCGTCGTGGCGATGCGGTCGAACGCGTCCGTCACCACCTCCACCGCCGTGCGGAACCCGAAGGTGACGTCCGTGCCGTAGATGTCGTTGTCGATGGTCTTGGGAACGCCGATGACGTTGCATCCCTCCATTGAGAGCAGCGCCGCCGTCTTGTGCGTGCCCGCGCCGCCCAGCGTGAACAGGCAGTCCAGCCCCATCTTTTTATAGTTGGCAAGCATTCTGGAAAGGCGCGTGCCGCCCTCCTCGGGAACGGTCATCTTTTTGAAGGGCTGGCGCGTGGTGCGCAGAATGGTGCCCCCCAGCGGCAGGATGTCCTCAAAGTCCTCATGCCTCAGGGGATAGCTCTCCCCGCGGATGAGTCCGCCGTATCCGTCGGGAATGCCGACGATCTCCGCATTCTTCACATTGCGTTCCAGGTACAGCCCGATGGCGCGGATGACCGCGTTCAGACCCGCGCAGTCCCCTCCGCTCGTCAAAATTCCGAATTTCATGGTCTCTCTCCTCCGCGTTCCATTGTAAACTTTTTTGCGCAACTTGTCAAGACGCGCGGCATGTATTTGCGCCGCCGGAAAAGATTTTACACTTATTTTACAGCTGCGTTACAATTGCATGACAAAACGGGCGGGGTATGTGCAGAAAATCGCCTATAACTTCCTGTCCGCGATAAAAACATGCCTGCGGCAGACCTCTGCCGCAGGCAATTTCCGAACTTCACCGATTTTTTGCAAATGAGAACTTCTTCGCTCACTTTGCCCGTGCGTTCTCGCGGGCGGTGGCGAGCATGAGCTTGATGCGGTTTTCCTGGTTGACGCGCGTGGCGGAGGGGTCGTAGTCCACGGGCACGATGTTCGCGTTCGCAAACAGCGCCTTGACCGCGCGCACCGCGCCCTTGCCCGCAATGTGGTTGGGAAGGCAGCCGAACGGCTGCGCGCAGACGATATTCTCCGTACCCGACTGGGCGAGCGCCGCCATCTCGGCGGGAATGAGCCAGCCCTCCCCCATCTTCACGCCCTGATCGATGACCTTGTCGGCAAATTCCCTGAGATGCTCGAAGTCGTGCAGCGCCTCAAACCTGCCCTGCTTTTTCATGAGCGCAATGATGCGCCTCTGCCTGCGGTACAGCCACCGGTAGACGATGGCGAACAGCCACGCCGTCTTTCTGCCCTTGTGGTAGCGCCTGGCATCGTTGACGTTGTTGATGACGCAGTACAGAATGAAGTCCATCAGGGCGGGAACGACGGGTTCGCACCCCTCCGAGAGCAGAAAGTCCTCCAGATGGGAGTTGCCGAGCGGGGAATACTTGACGTAAATTTCTCCGACGATGCCCACCTTGATCTTTCTTTCGCCCGTGACGGCGACGGCGGCGAACGCATTTAACAGATACGTTGTGCATTTTTTGAGACGCTTATAGCTGCCGTCGTCGAGCGCCGCCTTCATCTTCTCCACGCACTGCGCGCGCACGCGCGCCGAACTGCCCTGCTCCTTTTCATACGGCTTGGTCTGGTTGTAACAGGTCATGATGAGGTCGCCGTAGAAGATGGCATAGGCAAGTTTGATAAAATCGCCCAGAGAAAGCTGCAAACTGTTTCCCTTCTCCAGCCCCGAAAAGTTGAGCGACAGCACGGGGACTTTGGGAAATTCCGCCGCCATCGCCTTGCGGATGAGCGGGATATAGTTGCTCGCACGGCAGCCGCCGCCCGACTGCGTGATGAGCACAGCGGTGCGGTCGGGGTCGTACTTTCCGCTCTTTAAGGCGTCGAGGTACTGCCCGATGACGCACAGCGCGGGAAAGCAGGTGTCGTTGTGCACGTGTTTGAGTCCCTCGTCGATGACGGCGCGCCCCTCGTTGTGGAGCACCTCCACCTTGTAGCCCGAGCGCTGCATGACGTGCACGAGCAGATCGAAGTGCCAGGGGAGCATGTCGGGGATGAGGATGGTGTGCGTCGCCTTCATTTCGGGCGTGAACACGGGATAGGGACGGGTGAAATCCGCCGCAGGCTGCTGTTCGCGTTCTTTCATGCCTTCCTCCCCAGTTCTTCGATGGCGGCAAGCATGGATCGGAGCCTGATCTTGACGACACCGAGGTTATTGATCTCATCGATCTTGATCTGCGTGTACAGCTTGCCGCGGCTCTCCAGAATGGCGCGCACTTCGTCGGTGGTGATGGCGTCGATGCCGCAGCCGAAGGAGACGAGCTGCACGAGGTTGACGTTCTGATGGCGGGTGACGAACTCCGCGGCGCGGTACAGCCGCGCGTGGTACGTCCACTGATTGAGCACGTTGACTTTGACCTGCTCCCCCTCTTCAAAGACGGCGTCCTCCGAGAGGACGGACAGCCCCAGCGAATTGAGCAGCTTGGTGATGCCGTGATTGATCTCGGGGTCGGCGTGGTAGGGCCTGCCCGCCAGCACGATGACCTGCCTGCCCTCGTGCTCCGCCTGCGCGAGGATGCGCCTGCCCTCCTCCACCACGTCGGCATGGAAGCGCTCCACGGCGGCAAGCCCCGCGCGGTATGCGCGGCGGATGAGCGGCACGGAGAGCTTGTATTTTTTCAGGGCGCGGTGCAGCGCGCGCACCGTCGTCGCCTCGTCGTTGGGGTCGAGGTAGGGCGCGATGAAGTTGTCCGCCGTCAGCCGCTCGTTGTTCGCCCTGAGCAGTTCGGGATAGTATGCGACGACGGGACAGTTGTAGTGATTGACGCTGTCGTGCTCGTCGAGGTTGTAGCTCTCGCAGGGATAGAAGATGAAGTCCACCCCCCGATCGAGCAGCGATTCGATGTGCCCGTGCATGAGTTTGGCGGGATAGCACGCCGTATCCGAGGCGACCGTGTGCTGCCCCTTGAAGTACAGTTCGCGCGAACTCTTTTCCGAAAGGACCACAGAAAAGCCGCACGTCTCAAAGAATCTGGTCCACAGAGGGAGCTGCTCGAACATGACGAGCTGCACGGGCAGCCCCACGACTGCGCGCGGCGCAGCGACAGATCCCTTGGGCAGGGAATACAGCTTTTCATACTTGAACTTGTAGATGTCGGGCAGGTCCTTGGAAACGGGCAGTCCCGCGCCGCGCTCGCACTTGTTGCCCGAAATAAAGCGGCGGCCGTCCCCGAAGGTGAGAATGTTGACGTTGCAGTGCGAGGTGCAGCCCTTGCATGTGACCGAGCGCGAGGCATACGAGAAGGTGCGCAATTCGGGTTCGGTGACGATGGAGGAGATGAGTTTTTCCGCGGGCGTGTTTTCCTTGGCGTACAGCGCCGCGCCGAACGCCCCCATCAGTCCCGCGATGGCGGGGCGCACGACCTCCTTGCCCGTCTCCTTTTCAAAGGAGCGCAGCACGGCGTCGTTCAAAAAAGTGCCGCCCTGCACCACGATGTGCTCGCCCAGTTCCTCGGGCGTGCGGGCGCGGATGACCTTGTAGATGGCGTTCTTGACGATGGAGGAGGACAGCCCCGCCGAGATGTCCTCGACGCTCGCCCCCTCCTTCTGCGCCTGCTTGACCGAACTGTTCATGAACACCGTGCAGCGCGAACCCAATTCCACGGGGTGCTTGGCGAACAGCCCGAGGCGGGAAAATTCCTCGATCTCCATGCCCATCGCCTTGGCGAACGTCTGAATGAAGGAGCCGCAGCCCGAAGAGCACGCCTCGTTGAGCATGATGGAGTCGATGGCGCGGTTCTTGACCTTGAAACACTTGATGTCCTGTCCGCCGATGTCGATGATGAAGTCCACGTCGGGGTTGAAGTGCAGCGCCGCCTTGAAGTGCGCCATTGTCTCGACCACGCCGAAGTCGATCTTGAGCGCGGCGCGCATCATGTCCTCGCCGTAGCCCGTGACGCACGCGCCGCGGATGACGATGCGGTCCCCGATGAGCGCATAAATTTCGCGCAGCCTGTCCGCCACGATGTCGAGCGGCTGCCCGTTGTTGGTCTGATAGTGCGAGTAGAGGATCTTGCAATCGGGCGTGATGAGCATGAGTTTGGTCGTCGTCGAACCGGAGTCGATGCCCAGGTACGCCTCCCCGCGGTAGGCATGGATGTCCTCAAATTCCAGATCGCTGCGCATGTGGCGCGCGACAAAGGCGTCATATTCGGCATGGTCGGCGAACAGCGGCTCCCCCACCGCAATGCTCTCGCCGTCCGATAGAACGGAGAGGCGCGCGGCGAGCGCGTCCAGCGTCTCCTCCTTCTCCTGCGCAGCATAGATGGCAGCCCCGATGGACATGAAACAGGGCGCGCTGTCGGGAAAGACGGCGTGCTCGTCGTCCAGCCCGAGGGTGCGCCTGAAGGCGAGCCGCAGCCCCTTCAGGAAGAAGAGCGGGCCGCCCAGAAAGAGCACCTTGCCCTTGATGCGCCGCCCCTGCGCGAGGCCGGAGACCGTCTGATCGACGACCGCCTGAAAGATGGAGGCGGCGATGTCCGCCTTGCTCGCCCCCTGGTTGAGCAGGGGCTGAATGTCCGATTTTGCAAAGACGCCGCACCGCGAGGCGATGGGATAGACCCGATCCGCCGTCAGCGAGAGCGCGTCCATTTCCTCCACCGTGATGTCGAGCAGCGTCGCCATCTGGTCGATGAACGCGCCCGTTCCGCCCGCGCAGCTGCCGTTCATGCGCTGCTCGGTGCCCCCCGTCACGAAGATGATCTTGGCGTCCTCTCCGCCCAGTTCCACCGCAACGTCGGTATCGGGGTAGAGCTTGCGGATGGCGCCGTACGCCGCCTGCACCTCCTGCACGAAGGGAATGCCCCCGCGCTGCGCGATGCCAAGCCCCGCCGAGCCGGTGATGCAGGCGCGGAAGGAGGTATCGAAGGAATGGATTTTTTCAAGTTCGGACAGGACGCACTCCCTGACGCGCGAATAGTGCCGCACATAGGACGAATACAGCACTCTGCCGTCATCGTCCATGACGCACACCTTTACCGTCGTGGAGCCGACGTCGATCCCTAAATTTTTTGCCATAGTAATATCCCTGTAGTTTCTCTATTATAGCATATCCGTCAGAACTTGACAAGCGACGCAATTGTGAAAATACAGGGAAATTCTTACAAGGTATCATGCGCCGCCCCCTTATACCCCTGCTGGCGTTAAAGAGGGCAAATTCTGATTTTAAGCGCAGAATCCCCGCCGTCATTCAGAGCGACAGCGAAGAATCCCCTCATACGTTGTCTTAGGGGCAAGAGAACGCGGTACATGCCTCCCCTGTGTAAGGGTGAGCGCGTACGTTATGCAGACAGCCCCTGTGGGGCTTCTGCGTATGCGCAAACTAAGAAATCGCCATCCCAAGGGCGATTTCGTGCCCGCAGGCGGCGCTCTCCCTTGGCGCCGCCAAGACGGTGGCAGGCGAGCTTGCGAACCTGACGGATGAGGGGTCTTGCCCCCTTAAAACAAGTGTTAAGGGGGATGTCCGAAGGACAGGGGGATTCTACTCCGCACGAGGGGATTCTTTCGTCGCGCTACGCGCCCCTCAGAATGACGTTTTCCCCGCCTACCGTCACTCAGAGCAGAAACAAAAAAGCCAAAACCGCAGCACTCGCCAAAATATTTTCTTTGAAAAGATTTTGGCGAAAAGGAGCGGCAGAAGGTCAAGACGTGGTATTTGGCTTTGCCGAATACCCGTGTACACCCTCTTGCCGCGACGCGAATCCCCCACTACGTTGTCTAACGGGCATGAAAACAGCAAAAAACCGTGCCTGAAGGCACGGCCGCGCACATGCGCAATTATGTATGTTTTTCGCGTTCGCGGCGCTGCGCATACATTCTGCGCGTGGCGTCCCCGCCCCGCAGATGGCGCTCGCGCAGATTGACGCCCAGCACCTTGCGCACCTTTTCATACAATGCGGGATCGCACTTCTCCAGCCGCTCCGTATCCTTGTGCACCGTCGATTTGCTCATGCCGAACCGCTGCGCGCAGGCGCGCACGGTGCAGCCCGTGCGCACGATATATTCTCCGCACACGATCGCCCTACGTTCGATACTGTCCCACATAGCCTTCCCCCTGCAGCTTGCAATGGTAAATTCTATGTCGGAATTTGGCGGTTTATGCGCGGATCAAGGGCATTTGGGCGCGATATGACAAAAAAGACGACAATTTCTTACAAAAACAAAGGGAGGTGGCACCAATGTGCCGCCTCCCCGCTTTTATTCATGAGAAAAACGCCCTTTTATTTTATTGGGCATCCGAAGCGTTCTGTTCCCGATCGCCTTCCCCATTCTCCCCGCTGCCCGTCTGCGCGGCGGACAAGGCCTCTTTGCTGCGCTTATATTTAGGATAGTCCACGGCGCAGAACACCAGCCCCGCCGCGAGGAACGCGAGCACAAAACAAAACAGGGCGGCCGCGACGGGACTTCTTCCGTTGTCCGTCACCGAGACGACGTTCTGCCGGTACATCACGCGCGCGCCCGTCCCCTCGGCTGAGCATGTGCGCAGGCGCGCACTTTGCTGCAGATGCGGAAAAAAGGGCAGCAGGCGGGGCATGCGCGCAGCCTCGCGCGCGGCGTTCTCCGCCTGCTGCACGGCGCGTTCAACGACCGCACGCAGGAACTTTGTCGCCTGCGCCCGATCGGAAAAATACTTTCTGCACGCGCTGACGGTATAGGATGGCTGTTCGCCCTCCCCGCCCGTGCGGACAATGGTGATGTCCTCATCCGCCGCCATGTGCACGGTGTCGATGGCGGAAAAGTCCCCGTCGGACGCCTTTGCACCCTCGAGATTGTCGGCGTAGATCACCGTCTCATATCGAAAGGGAGTGTCCTCGGCAAACTGCACCACGAACGTGAGGAAATATTCCTCCCGCGCGCGGTTGTAGACAAATGCCGTGAACAGCGCCGTCGCAAGGGCGGCGAGCAGCGCGATGAGCAAAATCCAGACAATGCGCCGTTTCAGAAGACGGGCGATATCCCCCGCCGTGATCGTTCTCTCTTCCATATGTACGCGCAGAAGGCGCGCCGCCGCAAAAACGCGGCGGCGCGCCCCTTAACTGCTGCCTGTCGAGACGACGTCCTCGCCGTCCTCCTCTGCCTCCGGCCTGATCATGCAATAGGACGGATTGTGCGCATAGCGCTCCGCCTTCTTTCTGGTCTCCATGCCCACAGTATGCGCAGGGCGGAGAGGTTTATTCCTCCTTCCCGTCCTCTTTTGCGTCCGCCTGCTGCGCGTCGGAACATGCCATCTCCTCGATCGCCTCCCGTTCGCGCGCAAGGCGCTCCGCCTCGCGCTTTTGCGCATCGCGGTCAATGCGCTCCGCACCTTTTTCCTTCATGATATTCCCCCTTTCCGCTTGATAAAATGAGTATACCACGGCGAGGGCGTTCTGTCAAGACCCGAGCTGTTTTTTCACCTTGGAAAAGGACTCCGTCTTCTGATCGATCATCATCTTTTCGGCGGGCTGCACCTGATAGTAGCCGCGCCGGAGCATCTGTTCAAACACGATGAACTGGGTGTCGGCATGTTCGCCGTACAGCTTGAAAATCTGCCTGCGCAGCGGACGGGTGCTCCCCTCCGTGAGCGCCATTGCATAGTAGTTCATCAGCAGTTTTTCCGCATCCAGAAGGTCCTGGAGCGCATCCTTTTCGCAGAGCATCGTATCCTTCTTCGACTGTTTCATGCCTTCCCTCCCAGCAGCGTATACAGCGCCGCAAAGCGCTGCGCATGCGCGTGCGCCACGTTTTCCATCTCCTGCGCGAGAGCCGGATCGGTGAGCGTGTTGGCGTAGATCTTCGCCTTTTTGCAAGCCATTTCCTCGCCCGTCAGAAGATGGGTGAGCACGTCAAGGTCCTTTGCCGTCAGATTGTTCATAAAAAACCTCCTTCGTCCATTATGGGCAAAGGAGGTGGTTTTGATACCCGATTTTTTGCTTACGTAGGCTGTTTTTCAGCACCGTGTGCGGCATGATACGCACACAGCGGGGCGAGGGTGCAGTGCGCGCAGTCCGGCCTTTGGGAATGGCACACGCGCCGCCCGTGAAAGATCAGAAGATGGTGGGCGCGCGACCAGCGCTCCTTCGGAATGGCGGCGCACAGCCCCCTTTCCACCTGTTCGGGCGTCTTGCCCGCGGCAAGCCCCAGGCGGTTGGCAACGCGGAACACGTGCGTATCCACCGCGATGGCATCGCCGCCGAAGGCGACCGCATAGACCACGTTCGCCGTCTTTCTGCCCACCCCCGCAAGCGTTTGCAGTTCTTCGAGCGTGGAGGGCACCTTGCCGCCGAATTTTTCCACAATGTCGCGCGAGGCGGACAGGATATGCGCCGCCTTGTTGTGGTAGAACCCGCAGGAATAGATGTAGCGTTCCAGCTGCTCCTGCGTGAGCGCGAGCATCTGTTCGGGCGTATGGTATTTTTCAAAGAGCTGCGCCGTCACCTTGTTCACGCGTTCATCCGTGCACTGCGCGGAGAGGATGACCGCCACGAGCAGTTCATAGGGCGAGCGAAAGTGCAGGGCGGGCGCCGCGTCGGGGTAGAGCGCCTCCAGTCTGTCCAGAATTTCATCCGATGTATGCATGCGCTCATTATAGCACATTGCGGGCAAAAACGCAACCGACTTTACACGCGCACGTATGTGCCGCCGCAGGCGCGCAGATAGCCCGCAAACGCCGAGTACGCCCTCCTCTTCAGGACGGCGGCGACGCGCGCGTGAAAGCGCGCGTCATAGCGGACGGACAGCCCGCAGCCGTAGCCCGCCTCCTTGGGAGTGGCGACCGCCTGCGCGGACACCCCCGCTCCGCCGAGGCGGGACAGGGCGTCCAGCGCCTGCGCGCGCGAACGGAACACCGCAAGCATTGTCATGATTGTTTCCTCACTTTCGTATATATAGGGATATGATCTATCTCGATAACGCCGCGACGGGCGGCGAAAAACCCGCCGCCGTACAAAACGCCGTTCTTGCCGCCATGAAGGCGTGCGCCAACCCCGGGCGCAGCGGACACGCGCGCTCCGTTGCCTGTGCGCAGCGGGTACTCGCCTGCCGCGAACTGCTCAGCGACCTGTTCGGCGGGTACGGCTTTGACCGCGTCATCTTCACCAAAAACTGCACCGAGGCGCTCAACATTGCCATCCTCGGAACGCTGAAGGCGGGCGATCACGCCGTGACGACCTGCCTGGAGCACAACAGCGTGCTGCGCCCCCTGGAATACCTGAAACGGACGAAGGGCGTGCGCTACGATGTTGCGCCGCTCACGGACGGAAAACTGCTGCCCGAGGCGATCGCCGCGCTCGTGCGCCCCGAGACAAAGATGTGCTGCGTGACGCTCGCCTCCAACGTGACGGGGGAATCCCCCGACCTGCACGCGCTGCGCGCCCTGCTGCCCGAGCGCGTGCTGCTCGTGGCGGACGGCGCACAGGGTGCGGGCCATCTGCCCGTCAACATGAAGGAGGCGGGCATCGACGCGCTTGCCGTGGCGGGGCACAAGGGGCTGTTCGCCATACAGGGCGCGGGCGCGCTGCTCCTTTCCGGACGCATGGAGCCGCAGCCCGTCCTGTTCGGCGGAACGGGCAGCGAGAGCTTCGATCTGGGCATGCCCGCCTTTTTGCCCGACCGTTTGGAAAGCGGCACACTCTCCTACCCCGCGATCTGTTCGATGGCGGAGGGCGCGCTCATCGTGCGCGCGCGCCGCGCGGAGATGGCAAAAAAACTGCTGGAAACGACCGCCTGCCTGCACGTTCTGCTCGCGCGGCTCAGGGGCTGGCGCGTCTATTCCGCCCCCAACGCCTGCGGCATCGCCGCCTTCGCGCATGAACGCATTCCCTCCGAAGAGGTCGCGCAAATGCTTTCCGACCGCTTTTCGATCGCCGTGCGCGGCGGCCTGCACTGCGCTCCCCTTGCGCACAGGGCGCTCGGCACCTTCCCCGAAGGCCTTGTGCGCGCCTCATTTTCCCCCTTTCAGGGGCGGGAGGAGGCGGACGCGCTTGCCCGCGCACTCGCGCGGATCACATCTTCTTGAGCTGCTCCGCCAGTTTGAACAGCTTTTTGCGCTTTGCGCCGTCGAGCATGGGCGCGAACTGCGCGCAGAACGCATCGATCTGTTCGTTGGTGAGCGTGCCCGCGCGCTTGCCCTCGGCGGCGCGCGCGTAGATGGAGCGCACCAGCTCCCCCTCGTTCTTGCCGTCGAACTGTGCGGCGGCCGCCTGCACTTCTTTCATGAGATCATCCGGAACGGCGCCGCCCGTGTAACTTGCGAAATCCTTCATAGTCACCTCCACCCTCCATTGTATGAAAGGCACGCCCGTTTTGTCCGCGGCATACGATGGGGATATGGAACCTGTTTTGCTGCTGTTGCTGCTCACCTCGATGCAGCAGGGCGGCGACCTGAACGCCGCCCTGCAAAAATTCCTTGCCTTCTGGCGGGAGAACCGCGAACTCATTCTGCTGCTCGCGCGCGGCGCCGGCGCGCCGCCCGAAGGAACGAAAAACGCGGATACGACGGAAGGGTCAAAAAATGCCGATACGTCGGCAGAAAAAGAGGACCGTCCCCCGCAGGAGGACAGTCCCGTCATCAGCATATTGGAAGAGTACCTGAAGAAAAACGCGGGCGGCTAAGCGCACACGCGGGAGAGCACCTCGTTCAAAAAGGTATCCTCCTCGCCGCGCAGGGCGGGCGCCGCGATGCCCACGGCGCCGTCCTCATCGGTGATGCCGCGCTCGTGGATGCAGTTGCCCTTCGGCCAGTAGATGCGCGCCACGGTGAGCCGGAAGGCGCTGCCGCTTGCCGAGACGAAGGTGGACTGCATGACCCCTTTGCCGTAGGTGGAGAAGTGCTCCGCCCCCTCGTCCGTGCGCAGGAAAATATCCCCGTAATCAATGGTGCCGTAGTCGATGAGCGCGCCGATCAGGCACTCGGAGGCGGAGGCGGAATTCTGGTCGGCAAGCACGTACACGCGGGAATCCTGCGTGAAATAGTCGGAAAAATCGTTGCCCGTCGCGTTGTAGTTGCGGCGGGAGCCGTCGCGGAACTGCGCATAGGCGACGAGCGGGCTGTCCCCCTGCGCGGTGTGCAGAAGATGGGATGCAATGGACTGCAGATCGCTCATGTATCCGCCGCCGTTGCCGCGCAGATCGAGTATAAGGTTCGTCCTGCCGCGCTCCTTCATGACGTCCAGGCAGGCGGCAAATTCCTCGGCGCAGTTGCCGTCAAAGGAATCGAGGCGGATGTACGCCGTGTCGGCGTCCAGCCCGTCGAGCGCATCGTGCGTCTCGGACAACTGCGCGTTCTCCCCGCGGAAGGCGTACGACGTCTCGCTGTCGCGGTAGACAACGTAGGCGGCGGAATACGCGGCGCGCGCGAGCCTGAACGCCGTCTGATCGTCGGCGGAAGCAGAGCTGTCATAGCTCGCATACAGAACGAACTCCCCCTCCTGTTCACGCACGAAGGAGGTGACGTCGGACGGGCTTTGCGCCGCCTGCACCTCGCCCCCGACCGCGCCGTAGCCGAGCACGTACATGCCCGCCGCCAGCCCCGCCGCCTGCGCGGGGGAATTTTCCACGACGGAATACACGCGCACGCTGCCGCCGTCCGAAACCAGCGAGATGCCCACACCCTCGTTGTGGCCCTGGCTCTCGGCAACGCGCCGGGCGTACTCCTCGGGCGTGTAATAGGTGGAGAAGATGTCGGGCATGGCGGCGTCGTACAGATCCTCGTACACGGCGTCCATGTCCACCTCCTGATAGTGCTCGCTCTCCAGAAGGTCCAGGATCCACTGCAGCTCGCGCATGCGCGGATTGACCGAGTAGTATTGACCCAGCCATCCCGCCGTAAACCCGACGGCCGCCACCACGAGCGCCAGCAGCACGGCGAGCAGGGCGCGCATGCGCTTTTTGCGCGGCGACGGCTGCGGCAAAGCCGCGCCCTCGGGCGCGGCAGGTTCGTTTGTTTGCTGTTGTTGGCTCATAATTCCTCCTTGTGCTGCCCGAGCAGGCGGTGCAGCACGGACAGGATGCGGAATGTGACCGCATCCGAAAATTTGCGGATGTTCAGCCCCGTGACCCGCTCGATCTTGTCGAGGCGGTACATGAGGGTATTCCGGTGCATGAAGAGGTTGCGGCTGGTCTCCGAGACGTTGAGGCTGCTCTCTAAGAACGCCTCGGCGGTCCCGTACATCTCCTCGTCGTCGAACACCTCCTCCATGCCGCCGATGCGGAATTGCGCCATGTACTCCTCCAGGCGGCTCCTGGGCACGTCCTCGAGCATGCGGACAAGCAGGTATTCCCGATAAGTGTGCACCTCGCCCGCGTTGCGGAACATATTGCTCACGCGCACCGCCGTGACTGCCTGCGAATAGGAGCGGGCGATCTCCGAAAAGGAGGAGACGTCACAGCCGATGCCCACGCTCGCGCGCACGCCCAGCTCTTCATAGAGGGACTGCCAGAGGAACTGCCCGAATTCGTAGGCATTCTGCTCCCCGTCCGGAAAGCGCACGACGGCGATGCGGGTGCGGTCCATCTTCACGGCGAGGTCGCGCTGTTCGGCAATGCAGCCCTTCACCAGCTCGAACGACTCGGACAGCAGCCTGTCTGGAACGATGTCGAGCGCGAAACAGGCGCCGTCGCGCAGGGCATACTTGGTGACGAACTGGAACGCATACCACTGCCCGCCCTCCCCGAGCAGCACCTCCTTGAGGTGCTCGTCCCTGTCGGGGAGCAGGGCGTGCAGGTCGGCGTTGGAGACCATGTATTCCACAAGTTTTGCGATGCGCACCGTCTCCTCGTCCGTCCCGTCCAGACAGCCGCGGAACGTCTCGCCGTCCAATTCGAGCGAGAGGGGCGTCTGCCCCTGCGCCGCGTCCGCAAGGCGGACATGTACCCCCGTCTTTTCACGGATATCCCTCAAAATTTTTTTCAGATGCGTCAAAGCGTTCGCCATATCGCTCTCCCCCTATTGCCATATTCGGGAAAAATTATACCATTTTTCCGCCCGAATATCAAGAGCTTTTCCGGTTTTCCCGCCCACCATGTCCGAATTTCGGTAAATTTTCACCCTCTTTCACGCATTTTGCCGCAGCCATGTCCGCGGACAATGCACGGAATGTATACAAATTTGCGTTTTTTTCCGTCCAGAGCATTGACACCCGCGCCAAGGCATGATATAATGAGAAAGAAATTTGGGGGAATGCCCACAAAAAATCATGGAGTGACAACAGCATGAACGAATTGCAACAGGTGATCGTGGAAGAACCGGAAAATGCGGGCATGGACGCCCCCGAAGAGAGAAAGCCCGTCGGCGGATACCGTGCGCTCGCCGTCATCGCATTCCTCTGCGCCGTGGGCGGCCTGTTCATCGGGCTTTTGTACGCCTTCTCGGGTATCTTCCTGGGAAATTTCAACGGGAATCTGGACACCTTCGACGCGGAGAACGTCCCCCTTGCCGATTCGCTGTTCGGCTATGTCTATGCCTATTTTGCGACCATCTTCTCGCAGGGCGTGGGCACCTTCTTCTCGAACATGTTCAGCCAGGGAAACACCGCCAACATCCTTGAATTCGGGCTGCTCATCCTGCTTTGCGTGACGATCGTCCTGTCCCTTGTGCTGATGATCGTCTCTTTCTGCTCGAGAAAGGCGGCGAAGAACTGCGCGATGACCTCGGCGATCCTCGTGTTCCTCACCTATGCGGGCTATTTCCTGCTCTCGTACTATCTGCTCTCCGCCGCGCGCGGCGAATTCGGAGGTTCGATGGTGGACGTCACCGTGGGGATTCCTGCGGGCGTCATGCTCATCGCCCTCATCGTTACGGCGCTGGCACGCAGAAAGGGGCCGGGACTCGTCAACACCCTCTCCTTCCTGCTGCTGGCAGCCGCCGTCTTCGGGCTCACCTACCCCGGTTCGGCAATGGTGGGCGCGGACGTCTGGTATACCCATATCGCAGACAACCTGTTCGTCAATCTGACAGCATTCATTCTGATGGCCGTCGTCATTCTCAACTTCATCATCTCCGCCATCCGCCTGAGCGCGAAAAAGGCGTATGTGTTCGACGCGGTGCGCTTCGGCATCCTGCTGATCGCCGTGGCGCTTGCCATCGTGGCGCAGATCCTGGACAAGACCGTGGAAGTGATGTTCGGCAGCGCCAACCTGCTGCCCGTCATCCTGTCGGCAGCGGCGGCATTGGCGGCATTCCTGCTCGCCCTCATCGTTGCCATCGTCAAGGCGTGCAAGAAAAACGCCAAAGAGGCGCAGGAAGAGAGCGCCGAGATCGGCGAGAACAACGCGCTGCTTGCCCAGGCACAGCCCGCAGCAGCGACGCAGCCCGTGACGGCCGCAGCGCAACCCGAGGCCGCCGAACAGCCGTCGGCAGTCACCGCGGCCGAACCTGCCGCAGTCACCGCAGCGCCCGGGACGACGGTCATCGTGCAGCAGCCCGCGCCCGTGCAGCAGCAGCCTGCAACGCCCATTTACGCCGTGCCCTTCTTTGCGGCACCCATGGCGCCCGCCGCTGCCCCTACCCCTGCACCCGAGCCTGCTCCCGCGCCTGCGGAGGAGCCGAAGGCGGCAAGCGCGCCTGCGCCCGCCCCTGCCCCCGCACCGGCGGAGGAAACGCCTATGAGCGAATTTGAACGCAGCATGGCGGCGCTCGCCCGCGGCATCGCGCCCGAACCCGAACCTGCCCCCGCGCAGCAGACAACGTCCTATACTTATATGCCCGCTGGCGCACCGCAGAGCGCATACACGCCTGCCGCCAACCGTCAGACTGCCTCCTATGCCCGTCCCGCAGCGCCCGCGGCAGTGTACGACCCGACGCCTTACACCTACGATGCGTTCGTCAACATGCTCACCCCGCAGGAACGAAATGAATTCGGCGATCTGTTCATTGCAGGCCGCTACGGCGACCTCAATTATCTGCCCGCCTATGTGATCGGCGGAGACAACCGCGAATTCTTCCACAAGGTATTCATCTACCTGGGCAAATTCCGCAACCACATCTCCCCCGAACTGCTCGGCAAACTCTACGACTACGTGAGCAGGCTGTAAACAACCCCGAAAAGAAACGAAAAAGCCAAAGAGCGTGCACTCTTTGGCTTTTTTCTATGCGAAGAATAGCATTACGCAAAGGGCGGCGGCACATTGGTGCCGCCGCCCGATCGTATTCTCAGTCTTCGATCTCGCGGTATTTCATGGCAAAGACCTGTTTGGGTTTCCACTTGACGCCCTTGAGCGTTCTGCCGCGCGTTGCGGTGGAATCGATGGGCACGTCCTCGGTGACGACCTCCGCCATTGTGCCGTCCTCCGTCACGACGGCGAGCATGTAGGGAACGGTGACATAGTCGGCAAACAGAATGCTCTCCCCCTTGAGCGAGGTGATCTGCACCCCCTTGCGGTAGCGGGGCAGTTCGTCGATCTGCGCGGCGATGACGCGCTTGAACCGTCCGTCCGAGGTGGCGAGCACGATCTCGCCCTCGCCGTCGATCTGCGAGGCGAACACGACCTCGTCGCCCTCCTTCAGGTTCATGCCCTTGACACCGCCCGAAACCCTGCCCTGCGCGGGGATGTCGTCCTTCTTGGCGTTCAGGCACATGCCGCCCTTCGTCACAAAGAACACGGTCACGCCCTCTTCGTTTGCATCGGGCTGCACGCTGAGCAGCCTGTCGCCCTCGTTGAGGCGGATGCCCTGGAACACGTTCTTGCCCACGGAGTACTCCGCCCATGCCGTGCGCTTGAGCATGCCCTTTTGCGTAATGAACAGCAGGTCGCCGCTGCCCGCCTCGGCGGGGAGAACGGCAACGGGCCGCTCGTCCTTTGCGGCCTCGTCAAAGAGCATGGAGAGCGTATAGCCCGCGTCCGAGAGCTTGCATGCCACCGCCTCGCCGTACACGCGGTAGCAGTTCCCGCGGTCGGAGAACACGAGCATCTGCTCATCCGAGAGCATGCGGATGCTCTTTGCAATGACGCTCCCGGGCTTTGCGTTGGCGCTCAGCGGCTTGTTCGCCAGCGCAAAACTGCGCTCGGGCAGGCACTTGAGCCTTCCGTCCGCCGTGATGCACGCCACGCTCTGCACGCCGGGCGCCTTGACGTCGGCGCGCTCCGCCTCTGCCTCCTCCTCCGAAAACACGAGCACGGACTTTCGGGGCGTCTTATACTTCTTTTTGATCTCGAGCAGCTCTTCCTTGACGACCTCGAGCTGGCGTTTCTGGCTGTTGACGATGGCGGTCAGCTTTTCAATGAGCTCCTTCAGGCGGGCAAGCTCTTCCTCGAGCTTGAACACTTCAAGCTTAGTCAGGCGGGCAAGGCGCAGATCGAGAATGGCCTGCGCCTGCTTCTCGGACAGGTCGAACCGCTTGCGCAGTTTGTCGCGCGCGTCCGAAGTGGAGTCGGCATTCTTGATGATGCGCACCACCTCGTCGATATTGCGCACCGCGATGATGAGACCTTCGAGGATATGGCAGCGCTCCTTGGCGGCGGCGAGGTCGAACTTGGTGCGCCGCAGCACCACTTCGCGCTGATAGTTGACATAGTAACGGATGATGTCCATCAGCCCCATCAGCATGGGCTTTCCGCCCGCGATGGCGACCATGTTCATGCCGAACGTCACCTCGAGATCGGTATACTTGTACAGGAACTTTAAGATCTTCTGCACGTCGCCCTCGGGGCGCACCTCGACGACGGCGCGGATGCCCTCGCGGTCGCTCTCATCCTGTACGCGCGAGATGGCGGCAAGCTCTTCTTTCTTCTCCTCCCTGAGGTCGGCGATCTTCCGAAGGAGCGCGGACTTGTTGACCTGATAGGGCAGTTCGGTGATGACGATGTTCTTTTTGCCGTTGTCGCCGTCCTCCACGCGCACCTTGGCGCGCAGGAGGATGCGCCCCTTGCCCGTCTTGTACGCCTGATTGAGTTCGTTGGCGATGATATAGCCCCCCGTGGGAAAATCGGGCGCGGGGATATATTTTACCATCTCGTTGAGCTTGATGGAGGGCCTGTCGATATAGGCAACGATGCCGTCGATGCACTCGGCAAGGTTGTGGGGCGGAATGTTGGTTGCAAGCCCCACCGCGATGCCGGACGCCCCGTTCACGAGCAGATTGGGGAACCTGCCGGGCAGCATGTCCGGTTCCTTGAGGGAATCGTCAAAGTTCAGGGAGAAGGGAACGGTGTTCTTCTCCAGATCGCGCAGAAGTTCCAGGGCGAGCGGCTCCAGCCGCGCCTCGGTATAGCGCATGGCGGCGGCAGGGTCGCCGTCCACCGAGCCGAAATTGCCGTGCCCGTTGACGAGCGTGCGCCCCATGTTGAAGTCCTGCGCCATGCGCACCATCGCGTCGTACACGGAGGAATCGCCGTGCGGGTGATATTTACCCATGCAGTCGCCGACGATGCGCGCCGACTTTTTGTGCGGCTTGTCGGGCGTCAGCCCCATCTCGTACATGGTGTACAGAATGCGCCGCTGCACGGGCTTTAAACCGTCCTCCACGCGCGGCAGCGCCCTGTCGAGAATGACGAACTCCGCATAGGGCAGCATGGCGGCGGGCAGAACTTCCTCCAGGGGGGTGACGTAGAGCGCGCCCTGCGGCTCCTGTTTCTTCTCAGCCTTCATTGTCCCCCTCCTTTTTGAGCTTTACCCTGTCCATGAACGCATCCTGTTTGTTGAAATTGGCGTTGCGGTTGAGGAATTCCTTTCTTCCCTCCACGCGATCGCCCATGAGCGTTGTGATCATGTCCTCCGCCGCGGCGGCGTCCTCGATGGTCACTTGCGTCAGATTGCGGCGCATGGGGTCCATCGTCGTACTCCAGAGCTGTTCGGCGCTCATCTCGCCCAAGCCCTTGTAGCGCTGGATCAGATACCCCCTGCCCACCTTTTCGATCTTTTCCTGCAATTCCTTGTCGTCGTAGGCGTACTCCTCCGCGCTGCCGCTTGGCTTGTACACCTTGTACAGGGGCGGCATGCCGATGTACACGTGCCCCGCGTTGACGAGCGGGCGCATATAGCGGAAGAAGAAGGTGAGCAGGATGCAGCGGATGTGAAAGCCGTCCTGATCGGCATCGGAGAGGATGATGACCTTGTGATAGTTGAGTTTATCGAGGTTGAAGTCGTTCCCCACCCCCGCGCCGAGCGCCGAGATGATGGTGCGGATCTCCTCGTTCGCGAGCACCTGGTCGAGGCGCTTTTTTTCCACGTTGAGCGGCTTTCCCCGAAGGGGCAGGATGGACTGATACTGCCTGACGCGCGCCTGTTTCGCCGTGCCGCCCGCCGAGTCGCCCTCCACGATGAACAGCTCGTTCAGCTCCGGCTTTTTTCCCGAACAGGCGGCAAGCTTGCCCACGAGCGTCAGGGAATCGATGCTGTTCTTGGCGCGCGCCGTGTCCTTTGCCTGCCGCGCCGCAATGCGCACGCGCGCCGCGCCCTGCGCCTTTTTGATGATGTCGTCGAAGATTTTTTTGTTCTTTGCCTGCGCCGCCAGTTCGCGCAGCCCCTCGACCACGCAGCTCTCCACGGGGGAACGCGCCTCAGGGTTGCCAAGCTTGGTCTTGGTCTGTCCCTCAAACTGCACGTTCTTCATCTTGATGGAGAGCACCGCCGTCAGCCCCTCGCGGAAGTCCTCGCCCAGAAAGTTGGCGTCCTTTTCCTTGAGCAATTTGCCGTCGCGCGCATAGTCGTTGAGCATGCGCGTGAGCCCCCCGCGGAACCCCATCTCATGGTAGCCGCCCTCGGGCGTGGGGATGTTGTTGACGAAGGAGAACAGATTCTCCGTAAATTCCCCCGTGTGCTGGATGGCGAACTCCACAAGGATGCCGTCGCGCTCCCCCTTGTAGTAGAGGGGCTGCGCGTACAGCTTGCTCTTACCCTCGTTGAGGTAGGCGGCGAAATCGGCGATGCCGCCCGTGTAGCAGAAGGTGACGGAGTAGGGCTGCGTCGCGCCCAGAAGGTCGAGCTGCTGCGCATGGTCCTCGTCGTCCTCGTCCACATATTCGTTCGCCGTGATGCGCTCGTCGGTGAGCGTGATGGAGAGACCCTTGTTGAGGAAGGCAAGTTCCTTTAATCTGTGCGAGACGGTGGAGAGCTGATACTGCACGGTGGAGAACACGGCGTCGTCCGGCATGAAGTGAACGAAGGTGCCGTGCGCCTTGCCGCACTTGCCCGTCTTTTTGAGGGGCGCCACGGGCACGCCCGATTCGTACTTGTTCTTCTCCTCGTCGAAATAGGAGTGGAATTCCATCTCCCAGGTGTCGCCGTCCTTGTTGACGCGCACTTTCAGCCATTTGGAGAGCGCGTTCGTAACCGAGGCGCCCACGCCGTGCAGGCCGCCCGAGAAGGAGTAGTTGTGCTCGTCAAACTTGCCGCCCGCATGCAGCTGAGTGAACACGACCTGCACGCCCGAGACGTGCGTCTTGGGGTGAATGTCGGTGGGAATGCCCCTCCCGTTGTCCTCGACGGAGACGCTGCCGTCCTTGTAGATGCGCACGTCGATCTTGTCACAAAAGCCGTTCGCCGCCTCGTCGATGGCGTTGTCCACGATCTCCCAAAGGATATGGTGAAGTCCGCGCGTGCCCGTCGATCCGATATACATGCCGGGACGCAGGCGCACCGCATCCAGACCTTCGAGAATGGTAATATCGTCCGCACCGTAATGCTGCTGCTCCATGGCTACCTCGTAAAAATGCAGATAATTTCTTTGCAATTATACCATATTTTGCGGTCGAACGCAAGGCATTTGTGCAATATTTAGCGGTTTTTGCGAAAAATGACGAAAGCCGCCGCCCTACGGCGACGGCCAATTTGTTGCGAGAAAAAATGTAATTTGAACCCCTTACCCCCCTTTTTAACACTCGTTTTAAGGGGCGAAGGACAGGGGAGATTGTGCTGGGTGTCGTCCTATAAGGGGATTCTTCGTCGCCTTCAGCTCCTCTGAATGACGCAGTACCCGAGGGGATTCTCACGGCATAGCTGCGCCATGCCTCAGAATGACAGTTCTTCATGCCCATCAACCGTCACTCAGAGCGCAGCGAAGAGTCCCCCTTACGTTGTCTTACAGGCATAAAAACACGGAAAAGCCTCCCTCTTTGTGGGAGGTGCCGAGCGAATGCGAGGCGGAAGGAGTAAATCCCCCCGCCGCTGCGCGCCACCCCCTTAAAGCCTTACGGCGTTAAGGGGGGCAAGGACTCCTTCAGTCACTTCGTGACAGCTCCCTCTCGGAGGGAGCCTTTTTGCCCGCCAACCGTCATTCCGAACCGATAGGGAGGAATCCCCCCTTACGTTGTCTTACGAGCAAGTGAACGCGGATCAGCCCCCGAAAAGCGGCACACCTGCGGCGCGTCACTTTCCGAACATCACCCGCTCGCTGGAGAGAAGGCGCGCGATGGCAAACACGAGCAGCGCCGTATACACCAGATTCAGCCCGACGGAGACAAGGCACTGCCACACCCCCATGGCACCCGTCAGCACGCTCTGCATACTGACAACGGCATTGAGCACGGGAATGGCGACCGCCCAGTCGCCGATGCCCGAGACGAAGGCGGCGAGGATGGAGAGCACCATCATAAGGATCATGAGCACGCTCGTGTAGCCGGACGCTTCCTTGACGGTATGCGAGAGCGTGGAGACGACGGCGATCGCCGAAACGATGAGCGGCACGACGGACACGATGAGCAAAAACAGCATGACATATCCGAGCGCACCCACGCCCGCAACGGCGGCGTCCACCGAGATGCCCATGAGGGTGGGCAGGGACAGAATGACCCCGAGAAAGCTGGACGCCGCGCCGATGAGGGACACACAGGAGAGCGGAAGCACCTTGCCCAGCGCGATGTCCGTGCGGCGGGCAGAGGTGACGAGGACGGTGGCAAGGGTGCCGCGCTCCTTTTCCCCCGCCACCGATTCGAGCGTGACGGACATGCACGCCGAGAACACAAAGATGACGATGAGGAAGGGCAAAAGCCCCGCCATCATGCTGCGCGCAAAGTCGACGCTCTCGGCAGAGTCGCTCACCGTGAACGCAAACGGCCTGCCGTAATTTTCAAGGATACCGCCCGCAAGCGCGGCAAACGCGGCGCTCCCGTCGCTCTCCGAATTGTACGTAAGACCGGCAGTCGGCACAGAGTCCCCGCCCGTGCCCGCGATCGCCTCGTCAAAGCCCTCGCTGAACACAAGCAGCGCGTCCGCCTGTCCGCTTTGCACCTGTTCGAGCGCCTCCTCGGCCGTCTGCGCCCCCTCCGCGGGAAGATAGACGAACTCCGCCGTCCAGCCGTTCTGCGTGACTGCCCCGTCGATGACGTCCACCACGGCGGATTCGCCCGAGACATACACCCTGAACGCGTAGCGCTCCTCGCCGCCGAAGATGGCGTTGCCCATCAGGGAGTAGATGAGATAGATGAGCACGCCCGGCAAGATCATTGTGATCAGCAGCCGCGGATCGCCGAAGAAGCGCGCAAATTCCTTTTTCATGAGCGCAAGCAGTTTCATACTGTCACCCCCTTGATGCCGCGGTAGATCGCAAAGAACGTGTCCTCGAGGCTGTCCCCCGCGCACACTTCGGCGAGCGTGCCGTCCGCCGCCATCTTCCCGTCGATGATGATGCCCACCCTGTCGCACAGCTTTTCGACGAGGGAGAAGATGTGCGTGGACAGGAGAATGCTCTTGCCCATCGCCTTCAGCTCCGCCAGAAAGTCCGTAACGACCTTCGCCGTCAGCACGTCCAGCCCGTTGGTGGGTTCATCGAAGATGACGACGGCGGGATCGTGCACGATGGAGACGACGAGGGAGACCTTTTGCAGCATGCCCGTGGACAGGTCGCGCACCTTGACTTCGGCAAAGCGGTCGATGCCGAACCGCCCGAACAGTTCGCGCTTGCGCGCCGCGAGCGCGCTCTTTTCCAGCCCGTGCATCGCGCCGAAGAAATCGAAGAGATAGGAGGGCGTGAAGAAGTTTTCCAATTTCAGATCGCTCGTCATGAATCCGATGGCGTCGCGCACCTTCTGCGGCTCGCGCACCACGGAGTGCCCGCACACGAAGGCGTCCCCCGAATCGGGCCGTATCAGCGTGGAGAGCATGCGCAGCGTGGTCGTCTTGCCCGCGCCGTTCGGCCCCAACAGGCCGTAAATTTCCCCGCGCTGCGCCGTAAAGGACAGCCCGTCCACGGCGACCTTGCGCGGAAGATCCGTGCGCTCCAGCCGCTGCTGCTTGCGCGACAGCGTGAACGTCTTGCGCAGGTTTTCCGCCCGCACGACCTCTTCCCCGAAATCGGAGAACGGCGTTTCCGTTGACAACATATATGAACTCCTTTATCCTTTTCGTCTGCCGCGCAGAAACGCGGCAAGCACATTCAGTCCTGCAAACAAAACAGCGACGCATGCCAGCACGATGAACATGGCGTCCACCCCCACTTCCGCCCCGAAGAAATCAAACGTGAGCGAAAATTCGCTCTCCAGCCCCTGCGCGAACGCGGGCGAGAGGTTGGCGGAAATTTCCGCGAGCGCGCCCCGCATCATAAAGTTGCGGAACAGCCCCGCCGTGTAGCTGCCCGGAATGAAGAGCGTGACCGCCTGAACGGCATCCGGAAAATAGCCGATGGGCATATACGCGCCGATGAGAAAGCCGACGACCGTACCCAGAATGATATTGAGCGTCGTGAACGCCCCCTGCGAACGGAAGAATCCCACCACAAACACGAGCAGCGTGGAGGAAGTGATGACGGAGAGCACGAGCGCGCCGATGCAGCCGAACACGTCGGCAGCGGAGAGCAGCCACATGCCCGACGCCGCCAGCCAGACAAAGCAGACGGCGAGCACCACGGCGCCGATGGCAAGCCCCGCCGCCACGACCGAGGCAAAGTACGCCGCGGGCGTCACCCACTTGGCGACGGGCGAGATGAGCAGATCGGCAGAGATGCCGCGCGCCTTATCCTGGATCATGATGCCGCAGGCGCACAGCGGAACGGTGATGCAGGCGCAGGACATGCAGCCCGCCAGCATCCAGCTGTCACAGAACGCCGCGATCTCCTGCGCGCCGCCCTCCACGCCCATCCCTTTGAGCGTTTCCAGCAGCCCGTCCTCCTGAATGCGCCCCAGAAAAAGCACGTAGAGCACGAGCACGATGAGGGGCGCGAGCAGCGAAAAGAACACGTTCGCCTTGTCCTTCAAAAATATCTTCAGATTGCGGCGGGTGAGCATCCAGAGCGCGTAGCCGTTCATTTTGCGCCCCCTTCCGTCAGCTTTTTGCCCGTGACGGCAAGGAACACGTCGTCCATGTCCCCCTTGACAAATTCAAAATCGGCGGCGAGGACAGGATATGCCGCAAGGAACGCCCTCGCCTCCTGCGCGCTCATTGCGCAGCGCACGCCTCCGCCCGCCTCTTCAAACGCCGCGCCCGTTTGCACCGCGAGCGCCGCGGCGTCATGCGTTCCGTACAGATATAAATAGTTGCGCGAATACCTGTTCTTGAGCTGCGCGGGCGTGTCGTCCGCCACGAGCTGCCCGCCGTCGATAATGATCACGCGGTCGGAGGCGTTCGCCTCCTCCATGTAGTGGGTGGTGAGAAAGACGGTCATGCCCGTCTCGCGGCGCAGCCTGTCCACCGTCTCCCACACCGATCTGCGCGTCTGCGGATCGAGGCCGGTGGTCGGCTCGTCGAGAAAGAGCAGCTGCGGCCCGTTCACCAGCCCCCTTGCGATGTCCGCACGCCGCCGCTGTCCGCCCGAGAGCTTGCCGAAGGGGCGGTCGAGCAATTCCTTCAGATCGAGCAGATCGTCCAGCGCGGCAAGGCGCTCCTTCCATTGCTTCCCCCGAATCCCGTAACACGCTGCCCGGACGGTGAGATTTTCCCGCACCGTGAGCGCATCGTCCAGAAGGCTGCCCTGAAAGACGACGCCAAGCATGGGGCGAATGCGCCCCTCCTGCGTATCCAGGTCAAACCCGCCGATGCGCACGCTGCCCGCGTCCTTTCTGAGCAGGGTGCACAGGATGTTGACTGTGGTGCTCTTGCCCGCGCCGTTCACGCCGAGGAAGGAGAACAGTTCCCCCCTTTGCACCGCGAAGGAGATGCCGCGCACCGCCCGAACGTGGCCGTACGACTTTTCCAGTCCCTCGACTTCGATGATGTTGTCTGCCATATAACCTCCGATGATGCCCGTGAGGGCAGGATTTCATAATATGGCTCTCCCAAACCATCCAATACAGTATAGCACCCCCCCCCGCAGGTCTGTCAAGCGTATGAAATAAAAAAGTGCGCAACGCCGCGAAACACCGCGGGAACGCTGCGTTGCGGCGGCAAAAAACGCACGCCCTGCGGCGTGCGTTGTATTCATTATTGTTCCATGCGATTTTTACAGCGCATCGATGCAGGAGAGCACCGCGCGGTAGCTGTCCGCCCACATGCCCGCATAGCCCTCCGGCCGCTCTTTGCGGTAGAGAACAAAGTCCACGCCCATCTTCTGCGCGCATACCATGTCCGAGGTCAGGCTGTCGCCGACGTAGACCGCGTTCCCGCGCACGAAATGGGGAATGTGCGAGAGCACGTAGTTCACGTACCCGTCGCCCGGCTTGCTGCAGCCCACCTCCTCCGAAATGAACACGTCGGCAAAATAGGGCGCGATGCCCGCCGACGCCATGCGGCAGCGCTGCAGCGCCTTTGCCCCGTTGGTGACGGCATACAGCGTTCCGCGCGCGGAAAGGGCGGCGAGAAAGTCCTGCGCGCCCCCGATGGCGTGAGCGCAGTGCGCCATGCCCTCGAAGTAGTGGCGCGAGAGCGCCTGCGCGTCCGCCTGCACGCCGAGTTCGGCGAGCAGAATTTCAAAGCGCTCGACGGCGAGCCGCTCGCGCGTGCGCTCGCCGCGCTCCAGCTTTTTCCAAAGCCCGTCGTTGATGACGTGATAGCGCACCGCCGTGCCCTCGTCCGCCGAAATACCGTAGGCATGCAGCGTTGCGAGCAGCTGTTCGCGCTCCGAGCGCTGAAAATCGAGCAGCGTATCGTCCACATCCAGCAAAAAGAGCGTCTTCATCATGCCTCCGCAATGATCGCAAGCTCCCGCAGCGCGCGGGTACAGGCGATGTACTTTTCATTCTCGGTCATGTCCCTGTCGTAGACGGCGACGCAGGAAAATTCCAGCCCCTTGCTCTCAAACACGCTCAGCACATTGACCGCCGTGCGGCTGAGCTTGCCGTCCGCGCCCGGGCGCTTGAACCCCCTGCGTTCGAACAGCGCAAGGTATTCCTCCTTTGCAATGACCGCCTTCAGCCCCTGCTTGTCGCGGAAGAAAGCTCCCACGCGCCCCGGGCGCAGCGTTTCGACGGGCGCGCCCTCCAGCCCGATGGGTCTCATGCCCACGTCGAGCACCTGCGAAACATACGCCACGATCTCGTTGGTGTTGCGGTAGTTCTGGTCGAGTGTGTACACATTTTCGCTGATCGTATTCCAATTTTTGATCCCGCGCCAGGGCGTGATGTTCTGTTTGAGGTCGCCGAACACATTGAGCGCCGCGTCCGCATGGATGGTTTTGAGCAGGTCGTACTCTCCCTCCGAAATGTCCTGCCCCTCGTCCACGAACACGAGACCGTAGCGCGGCAGCAGCCTTCTGCCCGCCGCCGTCAGCACGCTGCACAGCGCATAGCCGTCCGAGGGGTAGATCCCCTTCATGCCGTATGATTCTTTGTACCCCTTCACCGTCTCGCGGTACAGCCAGCGCGCCACGTCCGTGCCGTTTGCGCACTTGCCCAGTTCGGCGCAGTAGCGTGCATGGCGCAGCACCGAGAAGAACTCCGCAAACAGCTCCGTTCCCTGCGCCATCTGCACGATGAGGGTGCGGATGCGCTGCGCCTCCTCCTTCAGCTCCTCCCGCCGCGCGATGCGGTCGGCATAGGTGAGCACCTCCTCCGTCCCGTGTTTCTGGCGGTAGCGCCGAAGGTCTGCAATCTCCTTGTCGATGGTCTGGATGAGCGCGGCAAGGTCGTCGTCCGCACGGCGGTACACCTTCTCCCCGCTTGCGGCGGCAAAGTGCGCGCAGCGGTAGAATTCGGAGAACTGCCGGAAGAAGTAGTCGGGCGTGCGCGGCGGCTCCTCGAGCACGAAGCGCAGAAAGTCCTCCACCTGCGTGAACGCGCTCATCAGCGTGCGGAAGGGCTTGGTGAAGTACACGCCCCCCTCCTTGTTCTCCTTCAGCTCCCCCAGAACGGCGCGGCGCACGCGCAGGGAGGCGTTCTTGACGCGCACGAACTGTTCCTGCCGCCGCACGCAGTCGTCGAGCACCGTGCGCGAGACCTCGCTGCATTCCTCGCCCGCAAACAGTCCGCGCACCTCCGAATACAGCTTCTGGACGCGCGCGGCAACGTCCGCACAGAAGCGCGGCGAATAGAGATAGGCGAGGTACTCCGCGCTCTCGCGCTGCGCGACGAGGCGGGACTTCAGATCGATCCCCTCGCCCGCAAGCACGCGGAAATAGTAGTCGTGAAGGGTGGTCGTGCGCACGCGCTCCAGCTCGAGCATCTGCGAAAGCTCGTCGATAAAGGCGTTGAAACTGTCGGAGGGCGTGATGACGAGCACGTCGCCCGGGCGCAGGCTCTCGTTGTTGTACATGAGGTAGCTGAGGCGGTGCAGCATGATCATCGTCTTGCCGCTGCCCGCGCAGCCCTGCAGCACGAAGCTCTCCCGCTCGGGGCGGGTGATGATGTCGAACTGCTTTTCCTGGATGGTGCGGATGATGTCGCGCACCTTGACGTCGTCCTTGCGGCTGCGGATGATGTCGCGCAGGTAGGGATCGAACAGGATCTCCTCGTCCCTGCCGCCGATCTCTTCGGGGGTGAGCACGTCCCCCACCGAGAGATATTCGTTGCGGAAGTCGAGCAGCTTTCCGTTCCTGACGGAGAGCGCGCGCCGCAGCACGGTGCGGTATTCGTATTCGTTGATGGCGAACGTGACGCGGCTCTTCTGATAGTAGCGCACGGCGAGGGGGGCGCGCCAGTCCACGATCTCCAGATTGACGTCCCCCTTTTTGCCGATATAGTAGCTGTTGTAGCCCTCGCGCTCGTCCACCACATCCATGCGGGCAAAGTACGGCTCGGAAAAGAAGGGGCGGTACTCGTCGATCTTGCTCTTGAGCGCGGCGATCTCGGCGTTCTTTTCCTGAATGGCGCGGAAGTCCTCCGCCCCGTACCCCTCCCGCGCGCGGATGGCGGCGATCTCCTCCTTCGCCTCGGCAATGCGCCTGCGGTAGCGCAGGATATAGGCGAGCTTGAGCATCTTCAGCACGGCATCGAGATGCTCCTCCTCATACGCGCGCTGGGCGTCGCCGTCGAGGAGCGCAAGATACCACGCCTTGTCGGCGTTCTTCTTCGGGCTGAGCAGTTCCCTGACGGATTTGCGCTTGTCCATCGCTCCCCTCCTTTCCGCGGATGCGCCGCCCGATCGGCAGCATACTTCATCATACCATATTTTTCGGCGTATGTGTACCCTTTTGCGAAAATTTTCCGAAAAATATTTCCGTCTGTAAATAAAAAGACCGCCCGTAAGCGGGACAGTCCTCAAATATCTTTAAAAAATGCCTATCTTCTGCCGTACTTGCTCTTGACGTTCAGGCGGGCGAGCGCGCGGGCAAGACGCGCCTGGGCGGCGTGGTGCTCTTCGATGCTCTTCTTTTGCAGGAGCGCCTCCTTTGCCTCGTCCGCAGCGCGGCGCTGGCGCGCCTCGTCCACTTCCTCGGGGCGGAGCGCGGAATCCACCAGCACGAGCGCCTCGCCGCGTTCCACCTTCATGATGCCCGCCGCGACCGCCGCCGCGTGCGTCTCGCCGTCCGGCGTGCGGTAGGTGAGCGTTCCGGGGACGATGGCAAGAATGACGTCGCAGTGCCCTGCAAGCACGCCGTACTGCCCGTCCAGCGTGGGCACGACGAGCGATTCGCAGCCCCCCTCATAGAAGGGCTTGTCGGCGGCGAGCACGTGCAGATTGAACATGTTATGCCTCCCCCGCCCTGATCTTTTCCGCCTTGGCGTACACGTCGTCCAGCGTGCCTACGTTGAAGAACGCCGCCTCGGGAAGGCTGTCCGTCTCGCCCTCCACGATCGCCTTGAATCCGCGCAGCGTCTCCTTCAGGGGGACGTACACCCCCTTGATGCCCGTGAACTTTTCGGCAACGTGCAGCGGCTGGGACAAAAAGCGCTGCAGCTTTCTGGCGCGGTAGACGGTGAGCTTATCCTCATCGGACAGCTCATCCATGCCGAGAATGGCGATGATGTCCTGCAGCTCGCGGTACTTCTGCAAAATTTCCTGCACCCTGCGCGCGGTGTGGTAGTGCTCCGCGCCCACCACGTCCGCCTCGAGGATGCGCGAGGTGGATTCCAGCGGATCGACGGCGGGATAGATGCCCTGTTCGGCGATCTTGCGGCTGAGAACGGTGGTGGCGTCGAGGTGGGAGAAGGTGGTGGCGGGCGCAGGGTCGGTCAAATCGTCCGCAGGCACGTACACCGCCTGCACGCTCGTCACCGAACCGTTGTGCGTGGAGGCGATGCGCTCCTGCAGCGCCCCCATCTCCTGCGCGAGCGTGGGCTGATATCCAACAGCCGAGGGCATGCGCCCCAGCAGCGTGGATACCTCGCTGCCCGCCTGCACGAAACGGAAGATATTGTCAATAAAAAGCAATACGTCCTTATTTTCCCGGTCACGGAAGTACTCCGCCATCGTCAGCCCCGTGAGCGCCACGCGCATTCTGACGCCGGGCGCCTCGTTCATCTGGCCGAACACGAGCGCCGTCTTTTCATGCACGCCGCTCTCGCGCATCTCCGTCCACAAATCGTTCCCCTCGCGGCTGCGCTCGCCCACGCCCGTGAAGATGGAGTACCCGCCGTGCTCGACGGCGATGTTGTGGATGAGTTCCTGTATGAGCACCGTCTTGCCCACGCCCGCGCCGCCGAACAGGCCGATCTTACCGCCCTTGGAATAGGGCTCGAGCAGGTCGACCACCTTGATGCCCGTCTCCAGAATTTCCACGGCGGGCGACTGATCGACAAAGGCGGGCGCCTTGCGGTGGATCTCCCACGCCTCATCCGCCTGCACCGCACCGCCGCCGTCGATGGGTTCGCCCAGAACGTTGAACATGCGCCCGAGGGTGCATTTGCCGACGGGCACGCAGATGCCGCTGCCCTGCGCCGTGACGGTCATGCCGCGCGAAAGCCCCTCGCTGCCCGCGAGCATGATGCAGCGCGCCGCATTGCCCTCGATATGGCGGGCGACTTCCATGACGCGCGTCTCGCCGTCCACCTCCACGCGCAGCGCCTCGCGCAGCCTGGGGAGCCGGCCCTTTTCAAATGCAACGTCCACCACGCAGCCCGCGACGCGCACGATCTTTCCCGTGTTCACAGTTGTTCCTCCCCGCCCCGCTGCGCCTGTGCGCCCGCCGAGATCTCCGTGATCTCCTGCGTGATCGCGCCCTGGCGCACATGATTGAAGCGTACCTGCAGCTCGTCCAGGATCTTTTCCGCATTCCTGTTCGCCGCGTCCATTGCCGTCATGCGGGCGTTCTGTTCGCAGCAGAAACTGTCCACAAGGGCACTGTAGATAAATCCCGCAAGATAGCTCGGGATGATGTTGTCGAGCACCTCGCCCACGGAGGGCTGAAATTCAAAGGGCGCGTGTTTTTTTTCGTCCGCGGGCGACGCGAAGTCGGCGCGGTGAAAGGGCAGAAGACGGGTGACGCGCACCTGCGCCTCCAGAGCGTTGCCCAGGTCGGTATAGACGATGAATATTTTCTTCAGCCGCCCCGTATCGTAAGCCTCCAGCAGCACGGTCGCGATCTCGCGCGCCCGCGGCATGGTGGGGTTCTGCGCCGTATACAGAAAGCTCTTGCGTACGGCGATGTTGTGGCGCAGGCAGTACTGCCGCCCGTATTCGCCCACAACGAAGAACTCCACGTTCCCGCCGAATTTTGCCTCCAGCGCCTTGGTTTCCTTGATGATATTCTGATTGTACGCGCCCGCCAGCCCCTTATCTGCCGTGACGACGAGGCAGCCCACCGTTCCCTCGAGTTTCGGCTCACCCGCGGGCGGATAGAAATAGCGGTTCTCCACGCGCTCGTCCGTGCGGAAGATGCGCTTGATCTCCGCCTGCAGCGCCCTGAAATAGGGGCGCGTGCGCTCCAGGTCCTCGCGCGCCCTGCGCAACTTTGCCGAGGCAATGAGGTACATCGCCCCCGTGATCTTGCGCGTATCGCGCACGCTCGCCATGCGGCTGCGGATATCCTTGACGCCCGAGATCATACGCCCTCCCTTTTGGAGGCGTACAGGCGCGCAAATTCCTCTGCGCGCGCCTCGATGCGCGCCTTGTCCCCGTCGGACAGTTCCCCCGTCGTGCGGATGCGTTCGCAAAGCTGCGCCTCGTTCTTATCGAACCAGACGAGCATCTGCGCCTGAAAGTCCTGCACGTCCTCGGCGGGAACATCCTGCATGACATGGTGCATCGCCGCCACGAGCGTGATGACCTGCTTGTCGCGCGGCATCGGGTGGAACTGGTGCTGCCGCAAAAGACGCATCAGGCCCTGCCCGTAGGCGAGCTGGCGGCGGGTCGTCTCGTCCAGATCGCTTGCAAACTGCGTGAACACCTCGATCTCGCGGTACTGCGCAAGGTCGAGGCGGATGGCGCCCGCCGCCTTCTTCATCGCTTTGGTCTGCGCCGCGCCGCCCACGCGCGAGACGGAGAGCCCCACATTGACGGCGGGACGCTGCCCCGCAAAGAAGAGCGAGCTTTCCAGAAAGATCTGCCCGTCCGTGATGGAGATGATATTGGTGGGGATATAGGCGGAGACGTCCCCGCCCTGCGTCTCGACGATGGGCAGCGCCGTCATCGAGCCGCCGCCGCGCGCCTCACTAAGGTGCGCCGCCCGCTCGAGCAGGCGGGAATGCAGATAGAACACGTCGCCCGGATACGCCTCCCGCCCCGGGGAACGCCCCAGAAGCAGGCTGAGCGCACGGTAGGCTACCGCATGCTTGGACAGATCGTCGTAGACGATGAGCACGTCCTTGCCGCGCTCCATGAAGTATTCCCCCATCGCGCAGCCCGCATAGGGGGCAATGTACTGCAGCGAGGCGGACTCCCCCGCCGACGCATTGACGATGATGCAGTGCCCCAGCGCGCCGCGGGAGCGCAGCGTCTCCACAAGGCGGGCGACCGAGCTTGCCTTCTGCCCGATCGCGACATAGATGCAGATGACGTCCTTGTCCGTCTGGTTGAGAATGGTGTCGATGGCGATCGCCGTCTTGCCCGTCTGCCTGTCCCCGATGATGAGTTCGCGCTGCCCCCTGCCGATGGGGAACATGCTGTCAATGGCGATCAGCCCCGTCTCGAGGGGGGTATCCACGGGCTGGCGGTCGATGATGGAAGGCGCAGGCGCCTCCACGGGACGGTAGCCGTCCGCCTTGATCTCGCCCTTGCCGTCGACGGGGTCGCCGAGCGCATTGACCACGCGCCCGAGAAAACCCTCGCCCACGGGCACGCCCGCGCGCTTTTTGGTGCGGCGCACGGTGCTGCCCTCCTCCACGGCGCCGTCGTCCCCGAACAGGATGCAGCCGACGCCGTCCTTGTCCAGCGTCTGCACCATGCCGCGGATGCCGTCCGAAAAGAGCAGGATCTCCCCGTATTCGGCGTGTTCCGGCCCGTCGGCAACGGCGATCCCGTCGCCCACGGCGCGCACCGTTCCAAGCTCCTCGGCCTGCGTTTCGGGGATCCAGCTCTGCAGCCGTTCGCGCATGAGGGGGATGACGTTCCCCTCCTCCCCCGCGATTTGGGTGAGCGTGTCGCGCAGGCGGCGGAACCTGCCGTCCAGGCTCCAGTCGTACACCTCCGCCCCCACTTCAAGGCGGAACCCGCCGGGATAGAGGGTGCTCTCGCGGAATTCGAGCGCCACGTCCTCCCCGTATTTTTCCTTCAGAAACGCCGAAAAACGCGCCCGCTGTCTCTCATCGGGGGGCGCGCCGGCGTACAGAACGGCGCGGCGCGTCATGCGTCCTCACCGTCCTTGGGAGTTTGTTCGTCTGCGGCGGCAAGGAATGCGTCATACGCCTCGGACGCCGACTTCGTGGCGATCTTCTCTGCCGCCTCGGTGACAAGGCCGACGATCTCCCCGCGCGCCTCCTCGACGGCGCGCGTCTTTTCGCGCGCGGCATGCTCGCGCGCCGAGGCGAGGATGGCGTCCGCCTCCTCCTGCGCGGCCTGCTTGCGCATCGCCTCATATCCGTCCATCTCCCTGCGTGCCGCCGCACGCTTTTCCTCGATCTCGGCGTCTGCGGCAGAGAGTTTTTTCTCGTATTCGGCGCGCGTCTGCTCTGCCTCGGCAAGCTTTTTCTCCGCCTCGGCATCCGTCTTTTCATAGCGCTCCCGCCGCTCGTGCATGAACTTTCTGACGGGCTTGTACAGGAGCAGCCACAGTCCCGCGAACAGAATGACAAAATTGAGAAGGTGCAGCAGGATCTGCTGCCAATCGATATTCAAAGGCATGGCAGCCTCCTCAGAGCACGAAGATGATGAGGATCGCAACGACAAGCGCGTAGATGATGGCAGTCTCGATAAAGATCAGCCCCAGCATGAAGGTGGAGCGCAGCTTTCCGTCCGCCTCCGGCTGACGTGCGATGGCCTCGTTCGTCTTGGCGATGGCGATACCCATGCCGACGGCGCCCGCTGCGGCAGCGAGGCCGATGGCAATGCCCGCGGCAATCGCCTTCCAGCCGGTGGGATCGCTCTCCTGCGTACTCCCGTCCGCGGCAGGCTGCACGTCCTCCGACGTCTCCTCTCCCTCCTGCACGGCAGAGACCGTCTGCGTCTGTGCATAAGCGGGCGTTTCGCTGCGATCGCACAATCCGGCAATGAGGACTGCCGCCAGCACAAGAACGGCGATCAGCCCGAGTGCAACAAAAAGTTTGCTGCGTCTGGTCATTCTCATAAAGTCACCTCGGTATCTGTTGTTTTTATTTTGTTGGAACGTACTTTGTTTTTGCGGACATAAGGCTCGCAGACCTCGCCGTAGATGAGCGCCGTGAGCGTCGCCAGGACGTACGCCTGCACGAGCGCGTGCAGCACGGTGAACAGCAGACCCACGACCACGGGCAGGACAAAGGAAAGCGCCAGATAGGAATAGACAAGCTCGCTCACCAGAAGGCCCGAAAGCAGTGCGCCGAACAGGCGGAAACTCATGGAGATGGGCAGGGAGAATTCCTTGAGCGTCCGCCCCAGCCCGCGCATGCGGTTGGAGGCGATGCCGCCCGCCAATATCACGAGATAGGAAAGGCAGCCCAATGCGATCGCCCCGTTGATGTCGGAGAGCGGCGCGGGAAGCGTCACGCTTTCGCCCGCTGCCGACACCCAGGGAATGCCGAACAGCTCGAACAGCGTGCCCACAAAGATGTAGGCGGCCGCTGCGAAGATATACGCCCCCAGAAAGTTGTTTCTGTGCGGGCTGTTCGCGCTTGCCATGTTGTCGAACATGCCCACCGCCTGTTCGAGCACGAGCTGAAATTTGCCGGGCACGGTCTTGAAACGGGGAATGACGAAGATACGCACGATCGCGGCAAACAGCAAGATAACGCCCGTCACAAGGTATGCCGAGATCAGCCCGGGATTGACGGGCAGTCCGAACAGGCTGATCTTGTCCTCCTCGTGCAGAACGGCGTCCTGCATGGACTCCTGAATGGTCGAACTGCTCTCGTACTGTCCGTTCGTCAGAACGATCCCGACGATGAGCAGGGCGCAGACAGCCAGAACGATGGAAAGAAAGAGGATGGTCTGCTTTTTTGTCATGTTTCCTCCTGCGCGGCGGACCGCCGCAAGCGCCTATATTATAGTCCTCCACCCCGCGAATGTCAATTCAATGGGGCCGCCTATTTGAAGAAAAATCGGCCGAAAATGTACCCCAAATACTCCGAAGCGCCGGCTCATCATCGCGTTCTCCTTTCCATGCAGTATCTCCGTGAACATAATAGCACGCGTCCGGCAAAAAACAAGAGAGGGGGCTACCCCCCCCCACGAACTTCTCAGGGTACCATGGACCCCTCTGCGCATTTACTTCTGATAGCGGATGGTCATCGTCAGGTTGCGGGGATAGTCGCCGAACTTTTCCCCGAACAGATTGATGCCGCCGATGTGCCTGGCATCCTCCTTGATCCCGAGACGAAAACGGATAAAATCCTGCTTTTCGACAGAGAGGTCGGACAAGCGGACGCCGGAGACCATGACGTCCTCCACAAAGGACCCTTCGCCTGTCACCTTCCACCGCTTGTAATCGCCGAACTGCGTGGAATCGAGCGTCCACCATTCCGGAGTACAGATGCCCCGCCGCCCGCCGTAATCCCCCGGATAGACCCAGGTCCCGATCTCCTTTCCGTTGATCCAGACGGTAATATCGGAGGGATATTCCATGCGGTATCCCGGCGCCTCCGCGCACGCTTCAAATGCAAATTCAATGCTCTCGAGCTTTCGGTAGACGATCTCCTTTGGAAATTTATATTCCACATATCCCTGACGGAACCACAAAAGCTGTGCACGAAACCGTTCGGCACAGTAAAAGGAACCGATATTGTCGTCTCTGCCGACGAAGGTATCCTCTGTGAGCAGGCCGCACGGAGGAGAGCTGATATAAAAGTCCGTATAACCGCCGATCGGCATATCCACCGTATAGACATTGACCTCGGAAAGACTGCGCGCACTGAGCAGATTGATCCGCAGCGTCTCATTGACAATGGAACACAGTTTCATGGAGCCGTGCCTGCCCGCCTGATATTCCGACATGACGAATCCCGCCTCCTCCAGAATTTTCAGATTCACGGAGGCGGTCGATTTGGACACATTCAGGCGGAACGCGATCTCATTGACGCTCATGCTGCGCTCGGAGAGCAGTTTGAGAATGGATGTACGCAGCGGAGACGACAGCGCCGTGGCGATCTGGCTCAGGCGCACATCGTCCGTGAGATCGACATCAAGGACTTTATCCATGATTTCTCCTTTTCATACGCCGATTTCCGACTTCCGGATGCGCACGTGCGCACAGCCGTCCGCCCAAAAGGTCACGCCATCGCCCGCGCCGTTGTAGACGAGCATGCTCATGGCAAGCTCCCCTCTTCCGAAAAAGAACTCGGCGCTGCAGCGATCGAGCAGGATGTCAAGGGTAAGCGTTCCGCCGCAGGCATACCGTACTTTTCGGAATCCCTCCTGCTCACGGGCATTCCCCTTGATCGGATGAAGGGTATTGCGTCTGTCCAGCGTAAAAATTTCTTCGCTGCAGTCATACCGCGCCAGAAGATATTTTCCGTCCCCTTCCATCAGACGGATGCCGAACGTGCGACAGGAACGCACGTCCGCCTCCAGCCGCAGGCGGATCGCTCTTCCGCTGACGCCTTCAAAGCGGCGTTCTCCCGAAAGCTCGCATTCGGCAGCGATCTCGCCGTGCTCGCAGTCCGTCAGCTCGCCGACGGGACGCTGCATGAGTGCGCCGTTCTCCTCCCATATCTCGCGCGGAAACGTGCACATTCCCTGCCAGCCGTGTCCAAGTTCCTGCGTCACCTGCGTCCTGTCCCACATGTTCATCCATGCCAGAAGGACCGTCCGCCCGTCCGCAGTCCGGACGAGCTGTGTCGCATAGAAATCCGTTCCCGCGTCCACTTCGGCAAACGGGCCGCCCTCAAACGCGCCCGTGCGCTCCGAAAATTTCCCGAGCGAACAGACAACCGAACTGCGGTTGCGAAAATGCAGTCCGTCCGCAGGAAAATCGACGGGCGAGAGCAGCAGGAGATCTTTCCCGCCGAGGGAGGCAAAGTTCGGACACTCATAACAGTATCCGCTGTTCCTGCGCTGCAAAAACACCCCTGCATATTGCCATGCACAGAAATCGGAAGAGCGGTATACGAGCGCCGTCGGCACCCCGCTGCACAGCGTTCCGATCAGGCAGTAATAATTCCCGTTCTGTTCCCAGACAAACGGGTCGCGGAAATCGCGGCGGTCAACGCCTGCAGGCGCACTGTCTGCCGTGATGACGGGATTGCCTGCGAACTTTTCAAAATTCAGTCCGTCATCGGAAACGGCAAGGTTCTGCGTCTGGTTGCGCGGCGACCCCTCGCAATTGCCCGTATAGATGAGGTACAGCCTGTCCCCGACCTGCATCGCCCCGCCCGACCAGCAGCCATCGCGGTCATAGGGCATATCGGGTGCGAGCGCAACGGGAAGATGCTCCCAACGGATCAGATCGCGGCTCTTTGCGTGACCCCAATGCGAAACGCCGTTGTGCGCCGCATACGGATAGTACTGATAAAAGAGATGATATTCGCCTCGGAAACGGACCAGGCCGTTGGGATCGTTCATCCAGCCGCGCGGAGCGGAAAAATGATACTCCGGCTGATAGAACGGATCGACGCATTCCGTCTGTTCTGCCGCCGCGCGGGCTTGTTCCAGCAATTTTGTGATCGGCATCGTGTTTCTCCTGTGATTCAGTATAACAGACTTCTGCGGCGAAAGCAACGCTTTCGCCGCAGATTTCAGATCGCTCAGACTCAAAGCTGTCCGAGAACGTATGCGGCAAGCGGATTTTCCATGAGAACGGATACGGGGTCCGTTTCCTCCGGCGCCGTGTATGTCACAGACGTCTCCTCCACGAGATCGGTCCCGTGGAACACGCCCTCGACGACTCTGCCGTCCGCATAATACATCGTTCCTTCGCCCCAGATCCAGCCGTTGTTCTCGGATGCGGAGAACGTACCCACGAATTTCAGCCATTCGGCTCCGTTCTCGAAATAATAGGTGCCGTTCGTATCGTCGCGCACGCCGTTCACCCATTCGCCGACATAGACGCCGCCCGATTCCGCATAATACATCAGCCCCCAGCCGTCCATGAGGTTATTCAGCATTCTTCCCGCATAGATATTGTAGGTGAGGTAGTCTCCGCGCACGGAGAAATTCGCATCGTAGAACACTTTACAGCCGAATCCCTGTGGATTGCCGCCCCGCCAGGAACCCCAGTAGACGTCGCCGACAGGCCAGGTCATCCAGCCCATGCCCGACATGTTGTCCTCCGTCCAGTCGCCCTCATACACGCAGCCGGAATCTGCAAAGATCATTTTCCCGACGCCGATCTTCTGACCGTTTTCAAATTGACCCCAATATTCGTCTCCGTTTGCATAGACGATGTTTCCAAGCCCGTGAAACTGCGAATCCTTGAATTCGCCCGTATACTCGACAAAATCCACGCCCGTATAGGTGCCGTATCCCTGCAGCAGATCATCGACGAATTCTCCCTTCCAGACATTGCCGTCCGCATCTGTCAGGATTCCTTCGCCGTTTGCCTTGCCGTCCGTGACCTGCCCCTCGTAGACGCTTCCGTTTTCATAACGGATGGTCTGCAGCTCCTGCGTTTCGCCGCCGCAGCCCGCAAAAGTGCAAAACCCGAATGCCATGATCGCCGAAATCACGACCGCCAGAATCTTTTTCATCCTTTTTTTCTCCTTGTTCATTCTTCAGAGACAGGCGCGCTGTCCGTGAAATTTTCATAGCCTGCCAAAAGCTCAAATGTGAAGTCGTCCGCAACCGCTCCGATGCGTTCCGTTCCCGTGAACGTGCCCGTCAGATACCCCGCGGGCGCATCCGCATTTTCAAAATACCAGACCGCCGACCCGCCGAGCACGCCGTTTGCAAACTGTCCGTAGCAGGCCGAGACCTTCCATGCCGCGGCTTCGCCGCTCAGGCCGAATGTTTCGCCGGTCAGTTCCGATGCGGCATACGTCATCAGCCCCGTCCCTGTCAGCGTGCAGGCAGAACCGTCCGCCGCCGTTGCCTGAAGGCCACCTTCATAGGTATCGCCGTTTTCAAAGACATACTTACCGCTGCCCGTCTGCGCGGTGTCGATTCTGTCGGTATTGGCAAAAGCGCCCGTATATTTCACAAGGCCGCTCGTCTTTGTCGGCCAATACTTGGTGCCGGAGACGGCCTGAGAATTTGCAAACGTTCCGACAAGATAAACTCCCTCACCCAGAACGGCGCTCCAACTGAACGTTCCTTCGCCCTCGAACAGGCAGCTGTCCAGCGCGCCCGTTGCGGTCATCTCTCCTTTGTACCAGCAGCCGTTGCCGTAATCGTAGTATCCCTCGCCGACCTTCGTCGAGTCAATGTTGTTGAGATCATTCATGTACCCTTCGTACCAGATAAGGCCTTCCGTCTTGGTCGTGGTCGTCTTGCCGTAATATGCCTTGTTCGCCTTGAACGTCCCCTCAAACAGCCAGCCGTTTTCAAGGTTTCCGTCCGTGCTCCAGGTGAAGATACCCTCCCCTTCGCGCTGACCGTTCACATATTCGCCCTCATAGTACATTCCGCTTGCAAAGGTATATTTCCCGTGGCCGCTGTAGTTCCAATTGGAAAATTGCCCTTCGTAATGATCCGTGAGCGTCAGATTTTCACTTTCCGCATAAAAACGTTTTGTTCCGCTGACGGGCGCGCCGTTTTCAAACGTTCCGAGCAGATCGGACCCGGGCCAGGTGAAAAGCCCTTCGCCGTCATAAGTAAAGGTGTCCAGCGCACCCGAAGAGTACAGTTCCCCCGTATAAGTGCAGCCGCTGTCGGCAAAATAGACATACCCTTCGCCCGTCTGCGTCGAATCGACATCGTTGAGGTCGTTCATATACCCTTCATACCAGATAAGGCCTTCCGTCTTGGTCGTGGTCGTCTTGCCGTAATACGCCTTGTCCGCCTTGAACGTTCCCTCAAACAGCCAGCCGTTTTCAAGGTTTCCGTCCGTGCTCCAGGTGAAGACACCCTCCCCTTCGCGCTGACCGTTCACATACTCGCCTTCGTAGTACATTCCGCTTGCAAAGGTGTATTTACCTTCCCCGCTGTACACGCCGCCCGCCCAGCCGCCGTCATAGCGATCGCCGTTGGCATACTCCATGACGCCGTCGCCGCTGCAGGCATAATTTTCATCGATGCCTCCCGTATAGGTGCCGATCGGCGTCGTTGTGCCGCTTTCATAGACGGTCTTGACGCCCGTGACGGGTACGCCGTTCTCCCATGTTCCCGTAAATTCCGCATCCGTGAGATAAATTTTCCCCTCGCCGTCCGGCTTTCCCGACGTCATTTCGCCCGTATAGGTCCCCGCCGACAGCTTGTAATTCACGGCGTCCCCGGTGAATTGCGCGTCCTGCTCGCCGCATTCGCATACACCGCCCGTGAAGGTATGCGTATGCTCCCCGGAGGGATCGTCCGTCCCCGTCTGATTGTCCTGCTCCGCGCAGGCCGCAAACCCCAGAGCAGCTGCCATGCAACAGCCGATCACGCCAACCAGAAACCACTTGTTTTTCATCATGTTTTCCTCCTTATATTCAGGTTTTATTCAAGCGATTGCAAGAGCGCACTCTTGATCGCCTCGCCCCAAAGTTCATACCCCGCCGCCGTCAGATGCAGATCGTCGACGAAGTACTGCGGCTGAAGATAACCGTACCCCTCTTCATAGATGCTCGTCTGCGTCTCGCCGTACAGCACCGAAAAGACGTCGAGATAGGTATAACCGCCCTCCTG
This sequence comes from uncultured Clostridia bacterium, assembly GCA_944340905.1. Classification (GTDB taxonomy): domain Bacteria; phylum Bacillota; class Clostridia; order Christensenellales; family Borkfalkiaceae; genus Gallimonas. The sequence continues at coordinate 8,816 of CALVLT010000007.1, read as the reverse complement.
CGCGTACGCTTTCATGGCGTCGTTGACAGCGATCTCATCCTGCGCAAAGCCCTGTTCGTAGTCAAAGACGCCCACGATCCCCGAAACATAATACAGTTTTGCATCAGGATATTTGCGCGAAAGCCCGTCCATCAGGGCCTTGGTATCCGCGATCGCCCCCGCAAGAGAATCGCCGACGCGGATGTCGTTCCCTCCGACGTGGACAAGGATATATTCCGGTTCGGACAGCACCAGCTCATCGAGTTTTGCCTCCCACCAATCGGAAGTGGTCCCGCCGATCGCAATGTTCACGGCGTCAAATTCCTCCGCGAACAGTTCCTCTGCCTGAGAAAACATCTCCCTGCTGAACTGCGAGTCCCCGAGCATCAGCAGTTTGTCCGACATATCCGTGTCGCCATACATCTCCATGTATCCGTCAAAGAGCGCAGAATATGTATCGGTATAGGAAAGTTCCTGCGTCCCGCGCCATGATTCGGGCAGCACTTCGTCAGACCATTCAGCCGTATACGGCCCGACACGGATCAACCCGTTCCACGTTCCCTTGATATAGCCCGTCGGCTGACCCGACACATCGGAAAAACACATGACGCCGTTGCCGTACATCCAGCTGTAGGTCAGCGCATCGAATGAACCGACATAACAATAAATCTTATCTGCGGCCGAGCCGCCCGCGCTCGCGCCCGTGAACGTCGTGTTGAAAAAGTTCTGCACGCCCTCCCCGTAGCGCAGCCACTGTCCGTCCTGCGTGTAATAGACTTCTCCCTCGTACCAGCTTCCGTCATCGAATACGATCTTGCCCTTCCCCTGCTGATTTCGCTTTACTTCGGGAAAACCGCTCATCTCCCCTTCAAACCAATATATTCCCGAGCCTGTCCCCTGCTGGTTGAACGTCGTCTTCCCGACGCAGCCCGCCGGACTTCCGTTGCGGAACTCTCCCTCATACAGCCAGCCGTATGCCGCCACGCTCCCGTCCGCATTGTATGTGTTCCAGTCGAACGTGCCCTGTCCGTGAAACGCCCACGCCTCGTTGAATTCACCCGTATAATGCATGGTGTTCGCATACGTATACGTCCCGTATACGGGCGCGCCGTTTTCAAATGTTCCCTCCAGCGTATCGCCGAGGCTCTTCCACTCGAATTTCCCCTCGCCGTTGTATACGCCGTTTTCAAATTCGCCCGTGTACACACAGTCCGTCAGCACCCATTCAAGCACGCCCTCGCCCGAAGGCTGCCCATCCACCAGGGTACCCGTATATCTGCGCTCCTCGTCCAGCATGTAGTCCGTCACCTGTTCCGTCATTCCCGGCGTTTCGGGCGTCTGTCCTCCGCCCCCGTCTCCGGAACCCGCGGGCGTACCGCTGCACCCTGCCAATGCAAACCCAAGGCACAGTCCCGTTGCCGCAAGCAGCAAATACAAACATCTCTTTCTCATCTTTTTTCCTCCTTATCTTTTGTTCAAAGCGTCACGACAAATATGCTCACGCTCATGGCGGGTGCGACGGCATAGGCGAGCACGGCGTCCTCAAGCCGCAGTTCGTCTCCGTCCGAATCATAGAAATCGGCTGTCAGCGTGTGGCGCTCGATCCGCTTTGCTCCCTCCAACCGTGCACAGTTCAGCCTGACATCATATTCGGACGGATTGACGACTGCGACCGCAACGGTCGTTCCGTCCTCGCTCACCGTTGCCGAAACATCGAGGTTGAGTTCACTGCTGACGCGGGTCGCGCTTGTCAGCGAATATGCCTGCATATACCTGCGGTAGAGCATGAGAACATACCCCGCCCCCTGCATCTGTGCCTGTGTATCCGTGGTCGTGATGCAGCCCTGCGTCGCATTGACCGTGCTCGAATAAAACGCCATTTTTACGACGTCCGCATTGTCGATAAAGCTGTTGAGCGCCGCCGCGATCCCCATGCCGTCCTTCAGACGGGAAGACGTGACCGCCTCGCTATAGGCATATTCGGTGAAAGCGATCGTCACATCGGAACATGCGGGATATTCCGCGATCAGGGAACGGTGGTTGGCGATACGCTCCTCGATGCCCTTTTTCATGTTGGAGACATGCGCGGCAACGTCCGCCTCATCGCGGGTGCCGTAAAAATGCTCCGCGGAATAGTCGATGTTCTCCGCACAGGATGAGAACATGTGATCGTTCCAGTCGGAGGCGTTGTTGCCGACCGCGATCAACTCGATGGAATCGTCGACCGCCTTCATGGCGGCAGAGAATGCATTGTGCCGCGCGGTGTATTCCTGCACGGGGACATGCCCGAGCTGCCAGTCGCCGAACATCTCGTTTCCCACGCCCCAATAGCGGATATCGTATGCCTGCGCGTGGCCGTTGCGGGCGCGCAGGGCGCCCCACTCCGTGGACGTATCGCCGTTGCAGTACTCCACAAGGTCTGCCGCGTCCTCTACGGAACCAAGCCCGTCGTTGACCATCATCAAAGGCTCCGCGTCCAGATATTCGCACATCGCAAGAAATTCGTCCAGACCGAAGTCATTCGGCTCGATGCCGCCGTAAAAGCCGAGATAGCTGAGATTGGCAATGTCGGAGACGAGCTGTTCCGTCTCATTCGCAAAACTGCTTTCCAGGCCCATATAATGCAGGTTCCTGCGCGAAGGGCGGGCGTCTCTGTTGCCGACGCCGTCCTTCCAGTCATAACCGGAGAGAAAGTTGCCGCCCGGCCAGCGATAGATCGGGCTGTTCAGCTCCTTCAGCAAATCGAGCGTATCCCGACGCATTCCGAGATAATTGTCCTCCGGCATCATGGAGAGGGAATCAAAACGCGCGCTGCCCGAAAGTACGCTCAGCGTAAATTGTACGCCGCTGCTCTCCTGCTGCCATTCGACGGACCATTCATATTTTGTCCAGTCTCCGGCAGAAATGTTCACTTCCGTCTCAACGCTCTGCCCGTTTGCGCTGAGCGCGATGCGCACCCGCGCAGGCTCCGAAGCCTTGGCATAGAAATAGCCGTCATACCCCTTGGCGCTCAGGGAAATATCCCCCTGCGTGATGCTGCCGCCTGCACCGATCACCGCTGCATAGCCGTTGCTGTACGTATCCGCACTGTCGCTTGCAACGTCTCCTTCCGACGTCCACGGAGAAAGTCCCCGCTCGCCGATCTCATAGTAGAATTTGCGGTCGAGCACAATCTCCGACCATATGCCGTTGTAGACGCACGTCTCGATATGCTCGATGAACTGGCCGTAAAGGAAGGGCGACACGGCCTCCTGCGCGGCAAGCCCGAGATTCATATCCGTTTCGCGGTCGTATGCCTCTTCCGATGCGTCCTGCTGCGGCGCGCATGCCGCACACGAAAGCCCGATCAGGGCCGCACAGGCAATGCTCATGAAAATGTTACTCTTTTTCCGCATGATTCCCCTCCGGATAATACGTAAAGATGCTACGGATCCTCTCTATCGGCAGTTTCGGGACCCGATCGATGGTCACAAGGCCGTTCGTCTCCTGCTGTACGTCTGTGAACTGCGTATAGCAGATGCCCGAAAGATAGCCGATGCCGTGCAGGGCAGTGACCAGCCCGCTCACGCGCCTGCCGTATTCCTCCAGCCCCTCTGCCTTATCCCCGTATCCCCAGCCGCCGTCATACGCCAACGATACGCCGCCGAATTCGGAAATGAGGATGGACTGTCCGGCATAGGAATAGTTGTCCGCAAAACTACGCCCCCATCTGTTCTGATTGACGATCTTATCCCGCACGACATACTGCTTGTCGGCGTATTCCCTGGACAGCATGTCCGCGTTCTGCTCGTATTCGTGCAATGTGAGCAGATCGCCGTCCAGCTGATGCCAGCCGTCGTTGATGACGATCAGGCGGGACGGGTCGGCTGCACGGACGGCGTCCTTGACGGATTCCACAAACTGCTGACATTCCCTGTCGCTCTTGACGGAAGGGATCCCCCAGGATTCGTTGAAGAGCACCCATGCGAGAATACAGGGATGCACCCCCAGCTGCCGCACGATGGCGATGCAGTCCGAAGAAAATTCCCGTTTCATCTCGTCACAGTACTCATATGCGCTGGGGATCTCCCCCCACACATACATGCCGAGCCTGTCGCAAAGATAGTAAAAAACCGCGCTCTCCACTTTCTGATGCATGCGGATGCCGTTGAATCCCATCCGGCGGATGAGCCGGATGTCCGCCTCCAGCGCCGATTCATTGGGCGCAGTGAGCATGGTCTTATCCCAGTAGCCCTGTGCAAGGATCATGTTGAGATAGACTCTTTCCCCGTTGACATAGATGCCGCCCGAATCCGAGCGCACTTCCCGGAACGCGAAATAGGTATGTACCACATCGTCGGGTTCCCCTGGGATGCGCACGCACACGTCATACAGATTCGGATGTGCGCTGTCCCACAGGTTGACAGATGCGATCTGCAGCTTTCCCGAAAATACGCCGTCTGCAACCGGAACACTGCAGAACGCGACCTGTTCTCCGCCGAAAAAGACAGATAGTTCCGCCCTCTCGCCGCCGTCCGCACTTCCCGTGAACACAACTTCCCCGCTGTTGGAAGGGCGGAAATCCACCGCCCGCAGGGGATTGCTCCCGCCGTATTCCAGCCAGACGGGTTTCCAGATGCCCGTCGTCTGCACGTACCAGCAGTCGTAACTCTCCTTGCGGCTCCGCTGTTTTCCGCGCAGCTGCGCGCAGCGGAAATTGTCGAGCACCCTGACGCGCAGGGTATTTTCGCCCGTGCGCACAAACGGTGTGATGTCCAGCACGAAGGCCGTATATCCGCCGCGGTGCTCCCCTGCCTCAACCCCGTTGACAAAGACGGTGCAGCGATAATCGACTCCCTCAAAATGCAGAAGAACTTTTCCCGCATGTTTACGGCAGTCAAATTTCCGCTCATACCACACGCATTCATGCATGGACGGGTCCCCGATCCCGCTCGCCTCGCATTCATAGGAATACGGCACGACGATCTTCCTGTCAAAGACGGGCTGCTCGTCCGCAGACGAAAAGGAAAAATCCCACTCTCCCGTCAGAAACTCATATTCCTCCCGCCGGAAGGCGGGATTCGGGCACATTGCCCCGTAATTTTGCATTTTCTCCATACCTTAACCTTTGATACCGCCGATCGAAATGCCGCGGATAAAGTATTTCTGTCCCAGCACAAACACCACGAGAACGGGCAGCGCACTCACGATCGCCCCCGCCATGAGCTTTCCGTACTGATGCGAATAGCGCTCGATGAAAGTGGAAAGTCCCGCCGCAAGGGTGCGCGTCTCAGGCCGGTTTGTGACCATGAGCGGCCACATGTAGTCATTCCAATTTCCCTGAAAGGAAAAGAGCGCAAGCGTCACGAGCGCGGGCAGGCAGAGCGGCAGCACAATATTCAGATATATCCTGAATTTCCCTACACCGTCGATCCTTGCGGCGTCGTCATATTCTTTCGGAACGCCGAGCATGAACTGCCGCAGCATGAATACCCCGAACACGCCGGAAAGCCCCGGCAGCACCATGGAAAACATGTTGTCGATAAGCCCGAGCCGATAGACGATAAAATAATTGGGGATCATATTGATGACTCCGGGCACCATCATGGACGACATGCAGATCCAGAACACGATCTCCCGTCCGCGGAAGTGCAGCCGTGAAAAGCCGAACGCCGCAAGCGATGTGATGAACAGGTACAGCAGAACATACGTGACGCTGATCTTGACGCTGTTGAAGAACCACCGCAGGATGGGCGTGTACGGATTTCCGAATACGTCGATATAATTTTGGAACGTCCAGCGCCTGGGAAAGAAAGAAGTGATCGTGAGAAAGACATCTTCCTCCACTTTGAACGAGGTGGAAAGTCCCCACAGCATGGGCAGGAAAAAGACGATCAGTACGGCCGCAAGCACAACATATCTGAGCGCCGAAACAAGCGTCTGTCGGCGCAGGCGATGCGTCCGCGGCATGGAAGAGGAAACCTGTTTCATAAGTTCTCCCCTTTCGTCTGCAATTTGTACGACGTGATCGTAAACGCAACCATGATGAGGGCGAGCAGCACCGACATGGCGCAGGCCCTGCCGAACCTGCTTCCGCCGAAAGCCGTGTTATAGATTTCCATCATCGCAACCGTCGTGGAAGAATCGGGGCCGCCCGCAGTCAGGATCTCCGGCTGTCCGAATACGTTGAACGATGAAAGCGTCGTCATCATCAGCACATAGATCATCGTATACCGCATGGACGGCAGCGTGATATGAACGAGCGACTGCCATGGTCCGGCTCCGTCCAGCGCGGCGGCCTCCAGGCATTCTTTGGGGACATTGGAAAGGCCTGCAAGATAGAGCACCATATTCCCGCCGATCCCCCACCAGCTTGACAGAATGAACAGGGATATCCATGCATAGGGCTGCTGCGTGAGCCAGGGAATATTGCTTTTGAACAGATTGTTGAGAATGCCGGCATTTGTATCAAACATGAAATACCAGATGATGCACACCGTTGCCACTGAGAGAATGGAGGGAAAATAGAACGCGCCCATAAAGAACTTCCCCGCCCGCCGGCATTTGTGGATCAGCAGTGCCACAAGAAAGGGAAGAACGATCAGGAGCGGCGTTTCGATGGCGACGAACAGCAGGGTATGCAGAACGGACTGCCAGAATTCCATGGCAATCTGCCCCGTTCCGAGCGCGCCGAAAAGCAGCTTGAAATTCTGCAGACCGATCCATTCGATCTCATTTGCCCCGTCCCACTGGCAGAATGCCAGCGTCAGGCAGAGTACAAGCGGGACGAGCGCGAATGCGATAAAAAATACAAGATAAGGCACGACGAATAAAAACGAAGAAAATTCGTCCCAGGCCTTCGATCTGCGCTGTTGTTTCGTGAAGGGTCTCATGGTTCCCCTCTCTCAATATTCATTATCGATGATCCAGTTGGAGAAGCTGCGCACGGCACGGTCAAGCGCCTCCGCTGCGGAGTATTTTCCGGAAATTGCATTGGAGACCGCAACGCCCATGTAATTATAGCCCTCATAGAAATACTTGTAATCGGACTGCCCGAGCTGCGCATTCAGTGCTGTCTGCGTAAAGGGCTGCAGCGCTTCGATCTGCTGATATTCCTCGCTCTCGAGCGTGGGAAGATAGGCAGGGACCTGACCCGCATAGGCCCATTCAAGGGAGTGCGTCTGAATATATTGAATGAACGTATAACATGCCTCTTTTACGCGCTCGCTCGTCACGGTATTCTTCATCAGAGTGAGCTGATGCGACCCGGAAAAGGAAATCCCGTTCTCCCCTGTGGCGCCGGGCATGGGTGCCACGCCGATGTGAGAGGTATCCCCGTTTTTGATCAGATCGAACGTATTGAGCAGCCACGGTCCGTCAAAATAAAACACGGAGCGTCCCGCCATGAACAGCGTGTAGTCGCCGCCCGCTCCCACGTTCTCGGGAGAGACCTTGTACGTATACACAAGATCGGACAAAAATTCAAGCGCCGCATCTCCTTGATCGGAATTATAGACGGCATTGTTTTCCGCATCGAACAGCGCACCGCCGTTCTGCAGCAGAATGCTTGCAAAAATATCCTTAGTGATGGAATACATGCTCGGCACGGCAAATCCGTACACGCCTGTTTCCGTATTCGTCTTTTCCACGCATATTTCGACAAACTCCTCCCATGTCGAAGGAAGTTCCTCTTCCGAAATCAAATCCTTATTATAAAACATGGCCGTCGGATGAATGTCCAGCGGAAAACTGTAGCGCGTTCCGCCGATCACGCCGGCATTCCATGCAGAGGAGATATAGTCCGATTGCGTCACACCGAGATATTCGGGAAGATCATCGATGGCCATCAGAAGGTCCTGATCGACGATCCCGGCAAGACGCTGATTGCTCATTGCGACAACGTGGGGAGCCGTGCTCAGATTGCTCTTGGTCGTCGTGAGTTTTGTAAAAAGTGTGTCCCAGTCCATCTTGTCGGTCTCCACTTTGATCTCACCTGCATATTCTTCGTTGAAGTCAGCGACGATCGCATCCATCGAATCTCCGTCCATGCCCGTAAATCCGTTCCAGAAACGCAGCGTCACTTCGCCCGTTTCCGAAATATTCGGATCGCCACCGGGATTGCAGGCCGAAAATGCAATGCACGGAAGCAGCATCGCAGCCGAAAGACAAAGGCTCAAACATTTTTTTCTCATACAAATTCCTCCTCCGGCGGGAAAATATTCGCCGTTTTTATCCTCATCATTATCATAACATAGGAAATTATGTGAAATCAATACAAATTCAATGAACATTTATTACGCTTTAGTTCGCTTTTTTATAAACTAAATGGAATTATCATCCTTTCATTTTATCTATATCAATGTCTCGCTCTTTTTATTTGAATTATGGTCACACTGGATTGGTCTACGGACGACGGAGTCGACGTTGAAACAGAACTCTATGAAAACTACCGAGAGGCAGAAATAGGCTATCCCATTGCATGACGGCGGAGTATTGCGTAACCGTAGGCGTAAAGGAATAGTCTATGCTGAACAGCTCGCAGAAGTAGTACGCGACGGATAAACCAAAATCGCGACACGTCTCCACAAAGCGCAAATAGGACTGCCAGAACACCGCCCCAAACGCGAGAAAGGCAAGCGAGATAATGACTGAAATAATGATATTTGTCTTTTTCATCATAACAACCTCCGATTCGACATTTTTTCTGTCTCCCACACCTTGACACACCCCCGATTTTATGATAAACTAAATTTAATTTTAGATTATCGTAAAAGGAGCGTCTATGTATATCAAGCGTGCAATGGAAGAGAAGTTTTTACGCATGAGCGCCTTCTTTAAAGCAGTGCTGGTAACAGGGG
>CALVLT010000006.1 GCA_944340905.1 uncultured Clostridia bacterium | reverse complement strand
AGGCGAACGTGCCGCCGTCCACGATGATGCCGCCGGGGGCGGGGGGGGGTCGGGCGATGTACTTGCTCGTCGAGTGGATGACGATATGCGCGCCCCACTCCAGGGGACGGCAGAGGACGGGCGTGGCAAGCGTGTTGTCCACGATGAACAGCAGATTGTGCGCGCGGCTGATCGCGGCAAGCTTGTCAAAGTCGAGCACGATCACGGCGGGGTTGGCGATGGTTTCGGCGAAGATGAACTTGGTTCTTTCGTCGATGAGCGCCTCGATCTCGTCTGCGGGCGCGTCCGCATCGAAAAAGCGCGCCTCGATGCCGAACTTGGGCAGGGTGGTGGAGAACAGGTTGAACGTGCCGCCGTAAATTTCGCTCGCGGTCACGATGTTGTCGCCCGCCTCGCACAGCGTCATCGCCGTCAGCAGAATGGCGGACATGCCGGAGGCGCAGCCGATGCCGCACACGCCGCCCTCGAGGGCGGCGACCCTCTTTTCCAGGGCGTCCACAGTGGGGTTGGCGAGCCGCGAATAGAAAAAGCCCTCCCGTTTCAGGTCGAACAGTTCCGCCATGGCCTGCGAATCGCCGTAATAAAAGGTCGTGCTCTGCACGATGGGGGGAATGCGGCTCTCGCCCGTCTTGGGGGTGTAGCCCGCCTGTACGCACAGTGTTTCGATATGATGTTTCATATGTTACCTCACTTTGTCATTTCTTTGACGGCGCGGTCGATCGCGCGCCTGACATCGCGTTCGGCGATCGCCTTGCGCTTGTCGTAGGTGTGCTTGCCCTTGCACAGGGCAATCTCCACCTTGACGAGCGCGTTTTTAAAGTATATTTTGAGCGGGACGAGCGTGTAGCCGCGCTCGTTCACCCTGCCCACGATCTTGGAAATTTCCATGCGGTTGAGCAGCAGTTTCCTGTCCCTGCGCGCGTCGCGCGTGGAGAAAGCGCCGCTCTTGTCATAGACGGCGATGTGCATGTTTTTCAGGAAAATCTCGCCGCCGCGGATCTCGCAGAAGCTCTCGCCCAACGAGGCCCTTCCCGCCCGAAGCGATTTGACTTCCGCGCCCTCGAGCACGATGCCCGCCTGGTAGCGCTCCTCGATGAAGTATTCAAAGGATGCGGATTTGTTGATGGCAATGATTTGATTTGGCATAACGGTTGCGTCGGGCGCTCAGTCGCCCGATTTTTCAAGGAAACGGAACTGTACGCGCCGCGTTCCCCAATCGACGCCCGCGACTTTCACGCGGATCGCCTCGCCCAGATGGAAGGAATTCCTCGTGCCGCGCAGAAGAAAGCGCTCATCCACAAATTCATAGCTGTCGTCCGGCAGCGTCTCGATGGGAATGAGCCCCTCGACGGTGTTTGCCAGTTCTGCAAAGATGCCGAAGGAGGTGACGCCCGAGATGGTCGCCTCGTATTCCTCCCCGATCTTGTCCTGCATGTATGCGACGGTGTACAGGGCGTCCACGTCTCGCTCCGCCTCCGCCGCGTTGCGCTCGCACGCCGAGGACTGGACGGCGGCCTCCGTCACGAATTTTTTGTACTTCTCCCGCGTCTTTTCGGGGGAAACAAAGCTCTCCTTGATGATGCGGTGGATGCACAGGTCGGGATAGCGGCGGATGGGGGAGGTGAAGTGGCAGTAGCATTCGGAGGCAAGTCCGAAGTGTCCCACGTTCTCGGGGGAGTAAGCCGCCTTCATCATAGAGCGCAGCATGACGCGGTTGACGAGCGGGTAGAGCGCAGAGCCTTCGAGGGAGCGCAGCAGGTCCTGATAGTCCTTGGGCGTGACTTTGGAGGCGTCGAAGGCGGCATGGATGCCTGCCTCGCGCAGAAAGGTCAGAAAGTCCTGCGCCTTATCCTCATTGGGCCGCTCGTGCACGCGGTAGACGAAGGGCATGCCCTTTTGTGTCATGATGGCCGCCACGCTCTCGTTGGCGAGCACCATGAACTGCTCGATCATCTCGTGCGAGATGGTGCGCTCGTAGTCCGGAATACTGATCTTGCCGTCCTCGTAGAGGATCTTCGCCTCCTTGACGTCGAGGGCTACGCCGCCCTTCGCCTCGCGGGCGCGCTTTAAGATGTTTGTCAGTTCCACGGCGGTGTGCACGAAGTCCACAAGATCGGGGTATTTTTCTCGCATCGCCCTGTCTCCCTGTGCGATCGCCGTCACAGCATGATAGGTCATGCGGTGGCGCGAACAGATGACGGAGGGCATGACGCGCCGCTCGAGCACCTTTCCGTGCTTGTCGACCGTCATAAAGCAGGAGAGGGTGAGGCGAGGCACGCCTTCGTTGAGGGAGCAGATATTATTGGAGAGGGCGGTGGGCAGCATGGGCAGCACGCGGTCGGGAAAGTACACGCTCGTGCCGCGCGCGAAGGCCTCGTTGTCGATGGGACTGTGCCATTTGACATAGTGGGTGACGTCCGCAATGTGCACGCCGAGGTGGAATTTTCCGTCCTCCTTGCGCACGGAGATCGCGTCGTCGATGTCGCGCGTGTCCTCGCCGTCCACCGTGATGATCAGTTCGTCGCGCAGATCGACGCGGCCCGCAAGGTCGTCGAGCGGAGAGCGCTCTGCCTGCGCCTCGGCGGCCTCCAGCACCTGTGCGGGAAACTCCTCCCGCAGGTTGTGCGAACGGATGAGGGCGTGCTCTTCCACAAAGAAGTCGCCGCTCTCGCCGAGCACCTCCGTAATTTCGCCCGTGGGCGTCCGCCCTTCAAAGGAACGGATGCGCACAACTGCCTTTGCGCCGTCCGGCGCCCCCTTGCAGCGGTCGCTCGGAATGAAAATATCGTTGCCGAACCGCTTCTCGTCGGGATGAAGGGTGCCGCCCGTGCGCTCCCTGCGGAAGGTGCCCACAAGCTCGGTGCAGCCGCGCTTGAGAATGGCGAGCACTTCGCCCTCGTCGCTCAGGCCGCGGCCGCTCTTTGCAAACGCGAGCACGGTGTCCTTGTGGTACGCGCCGCGCAGTGCGCGGTGGGGGATGAACAGATCGTCCTGCTGTGCGTCGTCCGGAATAAAAAAGCCGAACCCGCGTTCGTTTCCGGAGATGGTCCCGCGCATCGCACCGAACTGCTGTGCAGTGCCGTATCTGCCGCGCAGGTCGCACAGCAGCTCGCCCTCGCGTACGAGGGCTGCGAGCATATCTTCCACCGCCGCGGCGGCTCTGCCCTTCAGCCGCAGTTTTTTGGCGATGCCGTCCGTCGTGAGCAGGGCAAAGGAACCGTCGCGTATTTTTTGTAAGAGTGTCTGTTTTGCGTTCATATCGTCCTGTGACCGTATGGCCGTATTTAGAAAAAAACGGACTGCCCGAGGCCGCCCGTCAAGTTGTTGATGCCTGTATGGTTCAGGCCGATGTCACATCGCCCCAGATCCCGGGGATCTGCAGGATGAAGAAGATGATCGCGAGCACTGCAAGCACGGCAAGGCAGATCATCGTCCACATCTTGAGTTTGGATTCGATGGAGCGGCCCTTGTTCTTTCCGTAGAAGGTTTCGCTGGAGCCGCCAAGCGCGTCGATGCCCTGGGAGTTACCGGGCTGGAGCATGACGAGGATGATGGCGGCGAGTGCGGCGACCGCCATGAGGGCGATCAGCGTGTAATTGATGGCGTAATAGACATCGGAGAGCCATTCCGGGTTGAAAATGGCGGGTACAAGTAAGTTTAACACTGTATATTTTGTTCCTTTTCCTTGAGAATACGCTGAAAAGTATAGCATATCCGCGCGGAAAACACAACTTTTTTTGGGTGCATTTCCGAACAAAGTCGGCAAAAACAAAAAATTTTACTTCACGGTCACATCGGGGTCCGTACGTAATTGACTTTTGCGCGCGCGTGCGCTATAATAAAAACAATATGGACAACCTCGTTCTCATCGGGATGCCGTCGTCGGGCAAGAGCACGGCGGGCGTCCTGCTCGCAAAAAAGATCGGCTACGGGTTTATCGACAGCGATCTCATCATTCAGGGCGAACAGGGCGCGCTGCTCTCGGAGATCATCGGGCGGGAGGGCGCAGAGGGGTTCATCGCCATCGAGGAGCGCGTGAACGCGGGCCTTGCGGCGATGCGCTGCGTCATTGCCACGGGCGGAAGCGTCTGCTATTCGGCGCGCGCCATGGAGCACCTGAAGACGCTCGGCAAGGTCGTCTATCTGAAAATCAGTGAGGAAGAGGTGGCTCGCCGCATTCCGAGCCTCATCAGGCGCGGCGTCGTCATGCGGGGGAACGTGACCACGCTGCACGAGCTGTATCGTCAGCGGGTACCGCTCTATGAGCGGTATGCCGACATCACCGTCACCTGCGACGGACAGACGATCGACGAGACGGTGGAGGCGATCGCGGCGGCTGCCGGTTTTTCGATATGAGAATTTGCATTTACGGCGCCGGGGCGATGGGAACGTCCCTCGGCGTTCTGCTCGACGAAATGTCGTTGGAATTTATTTCGCACGACGCAGAACACGTCGCTGCCATGAATGAAAACGGCGCACTCATCGAGGGTGCCGTCACGCGCTGCGTCAAGGTGCGCGCCAAACTGCCCTCACAGATGGAGGGACAGTACGACATCATCATCCTCGCCGTCAAACAGCGCGAAAACCATGCTGCGGCATCCTTTCTGCGGCCCTATCTCCGGGAGCGCGGTGCCATCGTCACCGTGCAGAACGGGCTGCCCGAACAGGCGCTGGCACAGGCGTTCGGCAGGGACCGCGTCTACGGCTGCACGCTCTCCTGGAGCGCCGAAAAGACGGCGCCCGGGATTGTGCGCGTGACGAGCGATACGGGCTTTCATCTCGCGCTCGGCGCCTACGGGGCGGGGGAGATGCTCGACGATCTCGCCGCGCTCTTGGCGCATGCGGGGACGCTTACCGTCGGCGATCTCGCCGAAATACGCTTTGCAAAGCTTGCGATCAACGCGTCCTTCTCCACGCTCTCCGCGCTCTCAGGGCTGACCTTTTATCAGCTCGCCAAAAAGCAGAAAAAACTCGTGCTGGCGCTGATGCGCGAAGTGTTTGAAGTGGCGCGTTCGCGTGGCTGCAAGCGCCTCATGCAGAACGGGCACGATCTGTTCAGGGTATTCGGCGGAAAATTTGCCGCGCTGCTGCTGCCCGCCGCCATGCGAAGCTATTCCCGCACGCGCTCCGGCATGCTGCGCGATATCCGCGCGGGAAGGCGGTGCGACGTCGATTTTGTCGCGGGCGCCGCCGTCGCCGCGGGCAAACGGGCGGGCGTGCCCACGCCCATGCTCGAACGCGCCGTCGCGCTCGTGCACGACGTGGAGAACGGGCTTGCGGAGATCGCGCCCGAAACGCTGGAGCTGCTCAAATGAGGCTCATCCTCATCCGCCACGGCGATCCCGACTACGAGCACGACTCCCTCACCGAAAAGGGGAAGCGGGAGGCGCTCCTGCTCGCCCGCCGCACGGCGAAGTGGAAGGTGGACGACGTGTACGTCTCTCCGCTCGGCCGCGCGCGGGAGACGGCGCAGCCCTCCCTCGAGGCGTGGGGGAAGGAGGCGGAAGTGCTCGGCTGGGCGCAGGAATTTTTCTACCCCGTATCCGACGGAAAGGGCGGAAAACGAATCCCGTGGGACTTTTTCCCCGCGGAATGGACGAACGTCGATGAAAATTTTTGCGAAAACGATTGGGTGAACGTCCCGCTCATGCAGCCCGTCCGCGAACACTATCGGGCGGTCTGCCGCGAGCTCGACGGCTTGCTCGCCCGCTACGGCTACGAACGGGAGGGGCGGATGTACCGCGTGCGGGAGCACTCCCAAAAGACGGCGGTCATCTTCTGCCACTTCGGCGTGAGCATGATCATGCTCTCCCGCCTTCTCAACCTGCCCGCGCAGGCGCTGCTGCACGGCGTATTCCTTGCGCCCACGTCCGTCACCGTGCTCTCTGCGGAGGAGCGGCGGGGAAACGAGGCGTATTTCCGCGCCGAGCGCATCGGCGACTGCGCCCATCTTCTCGCGGGCGGCGAGCCCGTCTCCGCGAGCGGCTATTTTTCCGATATTTTCCAAGAGGTTTAGCATTCTATGGACTTTTCTGCACTTGCCGAGCGCCTGCTCCCCGGGGAGTATCCCGCGCTCGAAACCTTTGAAAAACGATACCCGCCGCGGGATTTGCCCAAAAATGCCGAGGTGACGCGCCTTGCGCCCTCGCCGACCGGTTTCATCCATCTGGGCAATTTGTTTGTTGCCATCGCCAATGAGCGCATCGCCCACAGGAGCGGCGGAACACTCTATCTGCGCATCGAGGACACCGACCTCAAGCGCAAGGTGGAGGGGGCGGTGGAGGCGGTCATTGCCGCGCTCGATTATTTTGACATCCGCTTTGACGAAGGGGCGCAGATCGGCGGGGACGATACCTATGCCCCGTGGTATCAGCGCCAGCGCGCGGACATCTACCGCGCCTATGCAAAAGAGCTGATCCGCCGCGGCAGGGCATATCCCTGTTTTTGCACGGAGGAGGAGCTGTCCGCGCTGCGTGCCGAGCAGACGGAAAAGAAGGAAGTCACGGGGTACTACGGTAAGTACGCCCGCTGCCGCAACCTGAGCGAGGAGGAAATTTACGCCGCGCTCGATGCGGGCAAGCCCTACGTCATCCGCCTGCGCTCGATGGGGGATGCGTCCCGCCATTTCACCTTTCACGACGAGATCAAGGGGGAGATCACCGTTACGCAGAACGATCAGGACGTCGTCATCCTGAAGTCGGACGGCATTCCCACCTATCATTTCGCGCACGCCGTGGACGACCACCTGATGCGCACCACGCTCGTCATCCGCGGGGAGGAATGGCTCGCCTCCCTTCCCATCCATCTGGAACTGTTCGACGTGCTCGGGTTCCGTCCGCCCAAGTACGGGCACAACTGCTCGCTCATGAAGATGGACGGCGCGTCCAGGCGCAAGCTCTCCAAGCGCAAGGACCCTGAACTGTCCCTGTCCTTCTACCGGCAGGAGGGGTACCACCCCTTTGCGGTCAAGGTGTACATGCTCACGCTGCTCAATTCCGATTTCGAGGAATGGCACGCAAAGTTTCCCGATAAGCCGCTCGAAGAATTTCCCTTCCGCATCTCCAAAATGGGGAAGAGCGGCGCACTGTTCGACCTCGATAAACTCAACGACATCTCGCGCACCGAACTTTCCCGCCTCTCCGCCGAGGAAATGCTTGCCTTTTTGCGCACGTGGGCGCAGGCGTTCGGCACACCCGAACAGCAGGCATATTTTGCGGACGAGGAATACCTTCTGAAGGTGCTCGCCCTGTGCATGGGCACGGCGGGGAAAAAGCGCCGCAAGGATTTCGTCACGGCGCGGCAGGCGATGGAGGAGATCGGCTATTTCTTTTCCGCGTATGCGCAGCGCGATGCCTACGGCGTGGACGAGGGGACGCGCAGGGCGATCCTGGAGGGCTTTCTGGCGACCTACGATCCCAAAAACGACGCGCAGGTATGGTTTTCCAAGGTCAAGGAACTTGCGGCAAACCTGGGCTTTGCGGCAGAGATGCGCGACTACAAGGCGGACCCCGCGGCCTACAAGGGCAGCGTGTCCGACGTGGCGCAGGTGCTGCGCGTCGCCGTGACGGGGCGGGCGAATACGCCCGATCTTTGGACGATCATGCAGATCCTCGGGGAGGAGCGCACGCGCGGGCGCATTCTTGCGGCGGCGCGCGCATAACACATTGGCAGCAAAATACGCGGAGGAACACCAATGAGCAGAGCGGACGAAATTTTCATTGCGAACTGCAAGGACATTCTCGAAAACGGCGTGTGGGACACCGAGGCAAACGTGCGCCCGCACTGGGAGGACGGCACGCCCGCGCACACCGTCAAGAAATTCGGGATCGTCAACCGCTACAATTTACAGGAGGAATTCCCCATTCAGACCATCCGCCGCTGCGCCTTCCGCTCCTGCGTGGATGAGATCTTGTGGATATGGCAGAAGAAGAGCAACAACGTTCACGATCTGCATTCGCACATCTGGGACAGCTGGGCGGACGAAACGGGTTCGATCGGCAAGGCATACGGCTACCAGCTCGGGAAAAAGGCGATCTACCGCGAGGGCGAATTCGACCAGGTGGACAGGGTGCTCTATGACCTGAAACACAATCCCGCCTCCCGCCGCATCCTCACCAACCTGTACAACTTCGAGGACCTGCACGAGATGCACCTGTATCCCTGCGCCTATTCCATGACCTTCAATGTGTCGGGCGGCGTTCTCAACGGCATTCTCAACCAGCGTTCCAACGATATGCTCACGGCGAACGGCTGGAATGTGACGCAGTACGCGGTGCTGCTCATCATGTTTGCGCAGGTCAGCGGTCTGAAGGCGGGCGAGCTTGTGCATGTGATCGCGGATGCGCACCTCTACGACAGGCACATTCCCATTGTGAAAGAGGTCATCGCCAACGTGCCCAAGCCCGCGCCCCGTCTGATCGTCGATCCCGACGTGCACGACTTTTATGACTTCACGGTGGACAGTTTCCGTTTGGAAAATTACGAATACACGCCCCTGACGGCGAAAATTCCGGTGGCGATATGAGAGCGATCTTCCACGCCGACAGAAGGTGGGGGATCGGCAGGGCGAACGACCTCATGTTCCGTCTCCCGCTCGATATGAAATTTTTCCGCGAGACGACAAAGGGGAAGGTCGTCGTGATGGGGCTGAACACGCTGCGCTCCTTTCCGGACGGCAAGCCCCTCAAAAACCGCACGAACATCGTGCTGTGTCCCGATGATGTGGACGGGGAGGTGCTGACGGTGCACTCCCTCGGCGAGCTGCTTGCGAAGGTGAAAGAATACCCCGCGGACGACGTGTTCGTCATCGGCGGCGCAAGCGTCTACAGGCTGCTCATTCCCTACTGCAGCGAAGTGCTCGTCACGAAGGTGGACGCCGACGGGAACGCGGATACCTTCGTTCCCGATCTGGATGCGGACGGGCGGTTCGCGCTCGTGCACGAGAGCGCGCCCATGGAGGACAACGGGTATACGATCCGCTTTTGTACCTACCGCAATTTGTCCCCGATTCCCTTTTAATTGCCCTGCGGGGCAATTTTTTTCGCCGGAACGGGCGTTTTTCCTTGCACATTGTGCGCGAAAGTATTAAAATAGCTTTTCGGACGAACGTTTACAAGAGGTAAGTATGCTCAGAGAAGATTTGAGGAATATTGCGATCATTGCGCACGTTGACCACGGCAAGACGACGCTGGTCGATCAGATGCTGAAACAGGCGGGCACGTTCCGCGAGAATCAGGTGGTGGAAGAACGCGTGATGGATTCGGGGGCGCTCGAGCGCGAGCGCGGGATCACCATCCTTGCAAAGAACACTTCCGTGCACTACAAGGGCGTGAAGATCAACATTGTGGATACGCCCGGGCATGCCGACTTTTCGGGCGAGGTGGAACGCGTTCTGAAGATGGTCTCGGGCGTCCTCATTCTGGTGGACGCGGCGGAGGGCCCCATGCCGCAGACGCGCTTTGTCACGCAGAAGGCGCTGGAGATGGGGCTGAAACTCATCATCGTCATCAATAAGGTCGACCGCCCCGACGCGCGCGTCAAGGAGGTCATCGACGAAGTGCTTGAACTGCTGATGGACCTGGATGCCTCCGACGATCAGCTGGAAAGCCCGTTCGTGTTCTGTTCGGGCAGGGACGGTACCTCCTCCCTCGATGAAAACGAGCGCGGAACCGACCTGACGCCCCTGTTCGACACCATTTTGTCCCACTTCCCGCCCCTCGACATGGACGAGACGGGGCCGCTGCAGATCCTTGTCTCCTCCATCGACTACAACGACTACGTGGGCCGCATCGGCATCGGCAGGGTGGAGCGCGGCGTCGCAAGGCAGAATGCGGACGTCACCGTGTGCAATTACAACCATCCCGAGGTTTCCCTGCGCGGAAAGCTCGTCAACCTGTATGAGATCGAAGGCTTGAACCGCGTGCCCTGCGAGAGCGCCGCGGCGGGCGACATCATCTGCTTTTCCGGTCTGGAAAAGATCAACATCGGCGATACCGTCTGTGCGTCCGAGTGCGTGGAACCGGCCGCCTTCGTCAAGATTTCCGATCCGACGGTCGAGATGATCTTCTCCGTCAACGATTCGCCGTTTGCGGGAAAGGAGGGCAAGTTCGTCACGACGCGCCATCTGCGGGACAGGCTGTACCGCGAACTGCTGCGCGACGTATCTTTGCGCGTGGAAGATACCGATTCGACGGACGCCTTCCGCGTGAGCGGGAGGGGGGAGATGCATCTCTCCATTCTCATTGAGACGATGCGCCGCGAGGGGTATGAATTTCAGGTCAGCTCCCCAAAGGTGCTCTACCGCGAGATGGACGGCGTGAAATACGAGCCTGTGGAGCGCCTCATCGTGGACGTTCCCGAGGACAGCACCGGCCCCGTCTTTCAGAGCATGGGTGAACGCAAGGGCGAGCTTGTGCACATGCATGCAATGGGTTCGCGCATGCGGCTGGAATTCCTCGTCCCCGCGCGCGGTCTGTTCGGGTACAAGAGCGAATTCATGACAGACACCAAGGGCGAAGGTGTGATGAGTTCGGTGTTCTTTGAATATCAGCCCTATAAAGGGGAGATCAGCCGCCGTTCCACGGGTTCGCTCGTCGCGTTTGAAACGGGGGAGGCGGTCACATACGGCCTGTTCAATGCGCAGGGACGCGGCACGCTGTTCATCGCGCCCGGGACCCCCGTATACGAGGGGATGGTGGTCGGATATTCGCCCAAAGACGAGGACATCAACGTCAACGTCTGCAAGACCAAGCACCTGACCAATACCCGCTCCTCCTCGTCGGACGATGCGCTGCGGCTCATTCCGCCCAGAAAACTCAGCCTGGAAGAGGCGCTGGAGTTCATCAAGGACGACGAACTCTTGGAGGTGACGCCGCTCAACGTGCGCATCCGCAAGCGCATTCTCGACAGCGAATTGCGCGCAAAAGCGCGGGCAAAGGCAAAATTGCAATAGGTTTGCAAAGTACTATGTCAGACATAATATAGAGAAAATCGCAAATTCCGTCCTTTTGGCGGGATTTTTTGCTGTAGACAGGCATACAGTAGAGTATGCAGAGCGAGACGAGACAGAGCATTTTGACACTTGAAAATCAGAGCAGACTCAGCTTTACCGGCGTGGAGCGCGTCGATGCCTTTTCCGACCGCGTCATCCAGCTCACCGTCAACGGCAGGCGGGTGCGCATCGAGGGGATCAAGTTTATGGTGCTCTCCTTTTCGGATGGCAGCGGGAATTTTTCGGCGAGCGGGAGCGTGGACAGCGTGCGCTTTTCCTATGGCGCAAAGGGGCTTTCACACCTCTTCAAATGAACGGTGCCGACCAGTTTTATGTGTTCCTGATCAGCGTCTGCTGCGGCGCGGCGGGCGGGCTGCTCTATGATGCGCTCGGCATCGTCCGTGCGCCCTTCCGCGTTCCTGCCGTGCGCATTGTCACCGATATTTTGTTCTGTGCCGCCTTTGCGGCGCTCTATCTTGCCGTCTGCGTGGCGCTCTCCCTTCCCGATCTGCGCTTTTATTCCTTTGCCGCCTGTGTTCTGGGTTTTTTTCTCTATCTGAAAAGCTTTCACAAAATCGTTGCATTTTTCGGAAGAAAGATATATAATAAGATGAAACAGATACGAAGGGGACGAAGCCGATGTCCGAAAAAAGAAGGGAAGGCATTACCGAAGAAAAAATGAGGAAGATCGCTGCGGGCGCTACCGCGGCGGGCGTTTTGCTTGTCCTTTTTCTTGTGGTCATTCTCATCGTGCAGTTTGTGCAGATCGGGATCGCCAACAGACGCAATGCGGAGTATCAGGACGCCATCGATACCTATACGCAATTGCTCAATGAAGGGAACAACCGTCTCGATCTTTTGCAGCAGGAGGAGACGTTGCGGGAACTTGCCATTCAGCGTGGCTGGACCACTTCCAAATGACCGTCATGAAATATGCCATCATTGATATCGGTTCCAACTCCGTTCGCCTCATGCTTTGGGCGAACGGAACTTTGTATAAAAAGATCAATACGACCCGTCTTGCGCAGGGTCTGGCTGCCGACGGCGTACTCGGCGGGGAAGCGGTGGAGCGTACGGCGCGTGCCGTTGCCGAATTTTGCGCGGAGGGGCTGCGCGAGGGGGCAAAGGTGTATGCCTTTGCAACGGCTGCCGTGCGTTCCGCCGCCAACGGCGCCGCGTTCTGCGCCCGCGGCACAGCGCTCTGGGGGCTGGATGTCGCTGTCATCTCCGGCGAGGAGGAGGCGTTGCTCGGCCTGTACGGCGCGCTGGGAGAGGAGGACGGCGGCATTATCGACATCGGCGGCGCAAGCACCGAGGTCTGCATCCGCGATCTGCGCGTGGTGCGCTATCAAGTCAGCCTGCCCGTCGGGGCGGTGCGCATTCAGGAAGTGTGCGGACAGAGCGTCGGCATGTGCGATGCCTATGTGTCGCAGATGATCGAACCGCTGTATTATCCGCGCTCCTGCGGCAAGGTCTGCGCCATCGGCGGAACGGCGGCGACGCTGGCGAGCATGTCCCTTGAACTGCCCGCATACGACGCCGCCCGTCTCAACGGAACGCAGCTTTCTCTTGAATGGGTCAAGTCTGCCGTGATCCGCCTTGCCATGACGCCCCCCGAGGAGCGCAAGCATATCCGCGGCATGGACCCCAAACGGGCGGATATTATTTTGGGGGCGTCCGTCCTGCTCATGAAGATCATGCAGAAACTGCGCCTGCAGAACATATATTTTTCGGATGCAGACAACCTGGAAGGGTATCTTGCGGTAAGGGGCCTTGTATGAGGCGCGTCGGCTATACGCTGTTTGCGGCTGCATTTTATGTGTGTGCGGGCGTGGGTTGGGGCCTGCTGCTGTGGGCGGAATTGATCGCCGCGGCAGATATGCCGCCCTATGCCGTGGTGCTCGTCGGAGCGGCGGGCGCTGCCGCCGCGCTGCTCCTGCGCGTTGATCTGTTCCTGCACGAGCTGGGGCACCTTCTGTTCGGCGTGCTTGCGGGGCTGAAGGTGCGCAGGGTCTGCATCGGCATGTTCAGTTTCGGACAGGGCGGCGTCCGCTTCGGCAGGCGGGCCGTTGCCGGAGAGACGCAGTTTTCGCTGCGCGGCACGAAGGGGGCGCATGTCCGCCTGTTCGCCGCAGCCGTCGGCGGTCCCGTGCTCGGGCTTGCCTTCGGCGGGACAATGCTTGCGCTCTATTTTGTTCTTCCGTCGCATCCCGCGCTCTTTTTCTTTACACAGCTTGGCGTCTGCTGCCTTCCGCTTGCGCTCACCGAGCTGCTGCCCGCCGAGCTTGCCGCGGGCAAGACGGACGGGCTGGTGCTCAAAGAACTCATCAGACGGACGGGGGAAACGGAGCTTTCCGTCCGCGTCATGCTGGCGCAGCTCTATGCGCGGGACATGTCGCTGAAGGATGTTCCGAAAGAACTGCTCTTCGAGGTGCCCGTCGTGCGGGAGGATAGCCCCGCATTTGCCGAACTTTTGCGGCTGCAGGCGGACTATCTGCATGCGTGCGGCGACGAGGCGGGGGAGAGAACGATCCGCGCCCGTCTGCAGGCGATCGCGGACGAGGACGGGGAACCTGAAAAAAGGGCATAAAAAAACTGCCCGTCGGGCAGGAAATAAATTGCAACCGAAAATGACCGTGTTTCCGATGCCGTAAGCAGATGGTCGCGAGGAAAAGGAAGGCGGTACGGGAATGTCAGATCAAGTTTTTTGTGCGCAGGCGTCAGGCGTTGCGGTCGGTCAGCCCGAGCAGATAGTCGGCGGAGACGTTGAAATATCGCGCGATCTTTGCGATATTGCCCGCCGTCGGGTCGCTCTTGTTGGTCTCCCAATAGC
Organism: uncultured Clostridia bacterium; assembly: GCA_944340905.1. GTDB lineage: Bacteria > Bacillota > Clostridia > Christensenellales > Borkfalkiaceae > Gallimonas. The sequence continues at coordinate 60,303 of CALVLT010000006.1, read as the reverse complement.
AGATGATGCCGAGGCTGACATTGAGGTCCTTGGCGACGGTCGCTTGGGAGAGGCCGCGCTCTTTGCGAAGTTCGATGAGACGTTCTGCAAAAATTTTCATGATATCATTATACTTGATTTCACAGAGTTTTGCAACTCATTTATCATTGAAAATCCGAGGGGTTTTATGATTGCGTTCATGACCGGCGCCGCGCGGAGTAAAGCGGCATGAAGATAAAAGTTCTGTTTGTATGTCACGGCAATATCTGCCGCTCGCCGATGGCGGAGAGCTATTTCACCCGGCTCGTGAAGGAGCGCGGCCTTGCGCAGCGCTTTACGATAAGTTCGGCGGCGACGCATACCGACGAGCTGGGCAATCCGCCGCATGCGGGAACGCGGGAAATGCTTGCGCGGGAGGGCATCCCCCTCGTTCCGCACAGGGCGCGCCTGCTCACCCGCGAGGACGGCGCGCGCTACGATTATATTCTCGGTATGGACGGCGAGAATGCAAGGTATATGCGGCGCATCCTCGGGGAGTGTCCCGCCCGCATTGCGCTGCTGCTCGATTTCACGGCGCATCCGCGCGCGATCGCCGATCCGTGGTATACGGGGAACTTTGACGAGACCTTTGCGGACATTGCCGAGGGCTGCGCGGCGTTTTTAGAGTATCTGCAAAAAGAGGGGCAGATCTGAAAGTTTTCTTAAAATTCGGCGAATGTCCTTTACAAATCCGTGCAAATCATGTATAATCACGAAAAAGGCAGGAACAAACGATGAGAACACACGAATCGCAGGAAATGTATCTTGAAACCATTCTCTTGCTGCGCATGCGCAAGGCGAACGTTCGCTCGGTGGACATCGTGGAAGAGCTCGGCTATGCCAAGTCCAGCGTGTCGCGTGCCGTCAACCTGTTGCAGGACGGCGGACTGATCCGCATCGACGAGAACGGCGACATCACGCTGACGGCGGCAGGGCAGAAAAAGGCGGAGGACATCTATGAAAAGCACCGCGTGTTTACCGATGCTTTCATCAAGATGGGTGCGCCGCCCAAAGTCGCCGAGGAGAATGCGTGCCGCATCGAGCACGTCGTCTCGGACGAGCTGTTCGATATCATCAAGAAGTACTTTTCAGAACACTGAAAAAAGGGAGCGCGGCGCGCTCCCTTTATTTTGTCAGCAGGTCGAGAAGGTCAAAATAGTTTTCAAAGGTCTTTTTGCAGCAGGCGGGGTCGTCGATCGTCACGGCGCCCGTTTTCACGCCGATCAGGGAGAACGCCATCGCCACGCGGTGGTCTCCGAAGGTGCGCACCGTCGCACTACGGACGGGCGCAGGGGAAATCAGCACGCCGTCTGCCTCCTCCTCGGCAGGCACGCCGAGGGCGCAGAGGTTTTCCGCAATGGCGCGGATGCGGTCGCACTCCTGACGGCGGATATGTCCGATCCCCGTAATATGGGTCGGGGAATCGGCAAAGGGCGCCAGGGCGGCAACGGTGAGCGCCTGATCGGAATAATCGCGCATGTTCTCCGTAAAGCCGTGATAGCTTGTGACGGCGCTCCCGTCGGCGAGCAGCCCCTCGGGGGAATCGGTGAATCGCACCCCGCGCGCGGCAAGCAGGCTGAGGAATTTTTTATCGCCCTGCAGCGTATCGGAACAAATCTTCCGCACGCGAACGCTGCAGCCGAACAGCAGGGAGAGGGCATAAAAGTAGCATGCGCCCGAAAGGTCGCCCTCGATCTCTGTCTGTGCGGGGGAGTGGGCGGAGGGGGTGATGCGGATGACGTCGCCCTCGCGCGCGCATTGTGCGCCAAAGGCCTCTAAAAGGCGCAGCGTCATTTCGATATAGCTCCCCCGCGTGCGGCTGCCTGTGAGACGGAGGGCGATGGGGCGGCTGACGGCCGCTGCCAACAGGATCCCGCTGGCGTACTGCGTGCTCAGGTCGGTATCCACCGTAAGTTCGTCGGCGAAAATGCCCTCCGAGCGCAGCGTGAAGGGGAAGTGCTCGAACTCCCCGGTGTATCCGATTTGTACGCCCGCCTGTGCAAGAACGCTGAGAAATTGCATCGGGCGCGCCTGCATCTGCATGGAGGAACGCAGGGTATATTCCCCGCCCAGAAAGGCGAGTACCGCCGTAAGAAAGCGCGCCGCCGTTCCTGCGGATGCCACGTCGAGTTCGGCGTGACGGTTGGGGACGTTGCCGCCGCAGCCATGCACGAACAGCCCGTCGGGGCAATCTTCCCAGCCGATGCCGAGGGCGCTCAGGCAGGAGAGCATGGCGCGCGTATCCTCGGCATAGCTGCCGCAGCGCAGCAGAACGTCGCCCGTTCCGAATGCGGCAAGTACGAGCGCGCGAGAGAGAATGCTCTTGGAAGCAGGCACGTCGAGTTCGATCGGGCCGTGCGGGATGAACTTTTTAACACGATAGGGCTGCATAAGAAAAATTATATCCGCAAGCGGTAAAAATGTCAAGAAATTGTCCGCAGAATGCCGTTTTCACCGAAAAGTTGTTGATATGTGCGCGACAGCATGGTATAATACTGCATATGCAAAGATTTCACGTCACCGTGGTGCGAAGTAGACGCAGAACGCTTTCACTGTCCGTCAACGGCAACGGCGAGGTGGTGGTCCGCGCCCCCGAACGCATGCGGGATGCGCAGATCGAGGCGTTCGTGCACGCACACCGCGATTGGATCGAAAGGCGGCTTGCCGCTCTGGAGCGCGCGCGGCCCGATCTTTCAGACGGCGCGCCGATCGCCGTTTGCGGAACGGTGTATACGATCGCTATGGGGGAGCGCGCCCGTATTGCGGGCGGAAGGCTCTTTCTCCCCGAACAGGGGCGGGAGGGGGTGATGGCGGCACTGCTCAGACGGATGGCGCGCGTGCGCATGAGCGCGCTGGTAAAGGAGTATGCCGCTCGATACGCATTTTCCTGCGGGGCGGTGCGCATCACTTCTGCCCGAGGGCGGTGGGGTTCGTGCAGCTCCTCGGGAACGCTCTCCTTCTCCTTCCGCACGGCGCTGCTCACGGATGGACAGGCGCGCTACATTGCCGTGCACGAGCTGTGCCATACCCGCCACATGAACCACAGCGCGGCCTTCTGGAAGGAGGTGGGCAGGATCCTGCCTGACTATGCCAAAACGCGCAAGGAACTGCGAAAAATGAGCGATCTTATGCTGTTTTTCTAAGATTTACAGCATTTGAACAGTACTATGTCAGACATAATAAAGGAGTTTGCTATGCAGATCGTCGTCTATGGCCTCGGGATCATCGGTGCGTCGGTTGCCGCCGCGCTGAAAAAGGCGGGGCACATCGTGCTCGGCATGAACAGGAGCAAGGAGAGCGTGGAGTATGCGCTCGACCATCATATGATCGACGGGGAGGCGGCAGATTTTTGCGGCGCGGACGTCGTGTTTCTGGCCCTTCCGCCCCGCGTCACGATGCGTGTTCTGGACGAGGGCGCGTTCCCCGACGGCTGTATCGTTGCCGATATCTGCGGGGTCAAGGCGCCCCTCGGGCGCGTCGTCCGTGCAAGGCCGCGCGCATGGCGGTATGTCGGCACGCACCCCATGGCGGGGAAGGAGACGTCGGGCATCCGCTCTGCAAGCGCGCAGCTTTTCCATGGTGCGAATTTCGTGATGGTGCGCGACGAACGCTCCGACGATGCCGCCATCGGGACGGTGCGTTCTCTTGCGCGCGATATGGGATTTTCCCGCATCGTCGAATGCAGCGCCGAAGAGCACGACAGGATGATCGCGCTCACGTCGCAGCTTGCGCACGTCGTTGCAAACGCCTATGTGACCAGCCCGCTCTCGGCGGACTGCACGGGATTTACGGGCGGGAGCTTTCAGGATATGACGCGCGTCGCGCCTGTGGACGAGGCGATGTGGGCGGAGCTTTTCTGCCTGAATGCCGCGCCCCTGTGTGATGAGCTTTCCCGTCTCACCGCACGGCTGGAGCAGTTCCGCAGCACGCTATCGGCGGGCGATGAAGAGGGTTTGCGCGCGCTCATGCGGGAAGGAAAGGCGTGTTATCGGGATTTTTTCCGCAGGAATTGAAGGATAATCGTTCAAAAATGCTTTCAATCCATTTACAAATTTGTTTTTTTGTATTATAATGGTTGACAAATGAAGGCGTGCAGGGTCGAGATCGTCACCTTTGCGGACGGGGAGCGTTCATATTTCAACGCAGGCGGGCAGCTTTCGGAACGGGAAAACGGCTTTACGGCGGTCTATCCCGTCGAGGAGGATGTCGCGCGGCTCGAGTTGGACGGTTCGGCGCTCGTCATGCTCAGGAGCGGCGGTAGCCGCCTGCAGGCACGTTTTTCATCGGGAGAGCCGGGGGAACTGCTGATCGGGCTTTCTGAAGCCTCGGGGGGCATCCCCTTGCAGACGCATGTGTGTTCGGCGCGAAGAACAAAGGACGGCTGGCGGATCTTGCTGCATTATCGTCTGATGTCTGAGACCGAACGTGTATTTCGTCTGCATATTGCGGTCAATATCATATCGGAGGAACAATGAAAATACGATATTTGGGGCACTCTTGCTTTGTCCTGACGGAGAGCACGGGTACCACCATCGTGACAGACCCGTATGGTGACATCGGCTATCGCATGCCGTCTGTCCAAGCGGACGCAGTGACCGTGAGCCACGGTCACTACGACCACAACAATGTTGCCGCCGTCAAAGGCAGGGCGGGCAAGCCCGTCCTGTTTGACGAAGAGGGCACATATGAGATCGGCGGAGTAGATATCACGGCGATCAGAAGCTATCATGACGGCGAGAACGGCATGAAGCGGGGCGACAATCTCATCTTCAAATTCCGTATGGACGGATTGGAGATCTGTCATCTCGGCGATCTGGGCGAGGAATGTTCCTCGTCGCTGATCGAGACCCTTCTTCCCGTGCAGGTGCTGCTCATTCCCGTGGGCGGGACGTATACCATCGACGCGGAGCAGGCAAAGGAATATGTGGACCGCATCATGCCCGCGATCGTCATCCCCATGCACTACAAGACGAAGGGGCTGAATATCGACGTCGATAAAGTCGATGATTTTGCCGACAAATTCGATTCGGAAGAAGTGGAGGAGCTTGAGGACTGCGAAATTGAGCTGTTCCGTGACGACATATCGGAAGAGAGTACGAAGGTGATCATCATGGAACGGGAGAAATAATTTTCATGGAATTGAAAACGGCGGAACAGAGGTATCGGGAGTTTCTCGATACCCTTCCTTTATCGACGCTGCGTATTCTCGGCAGGCAGACGGGCGTTTTGCATTCGTCCTCCAACAATAAGAGTGCGCTGATCGATGAGATCATCAATATTCTGACCGGGAAACAGGCGCCTGCACCTCGTTCCAACCGCGGGGCGCCCGTTAAACAGACCTATCTGGACCCCGCGATCCTCGATAAGCTGGCGCAGCTCAGGCGCATCGGCGAAGAGGATGCAAGAGAGCGGGAGAGCGTTTTGGAAGTCGCTTCCGCAGACAGGGATACGGCTCCCTCTTTTGATGCCGCCGTCTATACGGGGATCCTTGAACTCATGCAGGGCGGCTATGGGTTTGTGCGCGCACACAACTGCCAGCCTTCCGCGGCGGGAGAGGACGTATTTATCCCTGCGCCCGCGATCCATTCCCGCGGATTGCGCGAGGGGGATCTGGTCGCATGTACCGCAAAGCCGCGCCAGAGGAACGAAGCGGCGGCGATGGAAGAACTTCTCGGCGTCAACGGACTTCCCGTGGGCAGGTATGAAAAGCGCCCGCATTTCGATGCGCTCACGGCGCAGTACGCAACGGAGAAGATCGTGCTCTCCAAGGGGAACAATGAGCTGTCCCTGCGCATTCTCGATCTGTTTGTTCCGCTCGGAAAGGGGCAGCGTGCGCTCATTATCGCACCGCCCAAGGCGGGAAAAACGACGCTGCTCAAGCAGGTCGCCCGCGCGATCGGGGAATATCATCCGGAGCTGGTGCTCATCGTTTTGCTCATCGACGAACGTCCGGAGGAAGTGACGGATATGCGCGAGAGCGTGCCCTCTGCCGAAATCGTCTGTTCGACGTTTGACGAAGGGGCAGAGCATCACGTCCGCGCGGCGCACCTTGTGTTGGAACATGCAAAGCGGTTTGCAGAACACGGAAGGGATGTCGTCATTCTGCTCGATTCGCTCACGAAACTCACGCGCGCATGCAACTATTTGGCGGATAGTTCGGGCAAGACGCTTTCGGGCGGGCTGGATGCCGGCGCGCTTGCCGAACCCAAACGCTTTTTCGGTGCGGCGCGCAACACCAGGGAGGCGGGCAGCGTCACCATTCTTGCAACGGCGCTCGTGGAAACGGGCAGCAGGATGGACGACGTCATCTATGAAGAATTCAAGGGTACGGGCAATTCCGATATCTTTCTCTCGCGCGACCTTGCCGAACGCAGGATCTTTCCCGCGATCGATATCCGCCGTTCGGGAACGCGCAAGGAGGAGTTTCTTCTGACGGAGGAAGAGCTTGCGGCAGTCTACAAGCTGCGTGAGCGCGGACTGACGGAAAACGCGGCGGGGATCGTTGAGATGATGAAACGTACCTCAGACAATGCTGAATTTGTTGCGCGTCTGCCCGAGTGGCTGCGCGTCTATAAGAACGGATAAAGGCAGGGAACACCAATGGTAATCGGGATCGATTTGGGCGGGATGTCCGCCAAGGCTGCTCTCCTTTCGGGGACGAAACTGGAGGGAAAATCGCGCGTCGTGACGTCCGCCGAGGCATCGGCGGAGGAGACCGCCGCGGCGCTTGCCCGTCTCGCTGTTCAGACGGCGGAGAAGGCGGGCAAGAACATGGACGACATTCAGGCGATCGGTATCGGCTCGCCCGGGGTGATCGACAGCGAACACGGAACGGTCGTCACATGGACGAATTTTGCATGGAACGATGTCCCGCTAGGTGCATTGGTGGAAAAGTATACGGGAAAGCGGACGTTCGTGCTCAACGATGCCAATGCCGCCGCGCTCGGCGAGGCGCGGTTCGGCGCGGGCAAGGATTATTCCGACAGCGTCCTTGTGACGCTCGGCACGGGCGTCGGGAGCGGGATCATCATCGGCGGAAAGCTGTTCGAGGGCTACCGCAGCGCGGGTGCGGAACTGGGTCATATGGTCATCCGCACGGGCGGGGAACTTTGCTCCTGCGGCCGCCGCGGCTGTTTTGAACGCTATGCCTCCGCTTCTGCGCTCATCCGCCTGACGCGTGAGGCGATGCTGCGCGAACGCGGAAGTGCAATGTGGCGGATCGCGCATTCCGTCGACGAGGCGGACGGGCGCACGGCGTTTCTGGCTGCCGGAGAGGGGGACATCGCCGCACAGCGCGTTCTGGACGAATATATCGACGCGCTCGGCGAAGGGGTGGTCAATATCATCAATATCTTCCGCCCGCAGGCGGTCATTTTCGGCGGCGGAATTTCCGCCGAGGGGGAGAACCTGCTCGGGCCGCTCAGACGGTTCGTGCGCGCCCGCATGTATATTTCGGAGGACTATGCGCCTTTCTCCCTTGTCTGCGCCTCGTTGGGCAACGATGCCGGCCTGTACGGGGCGGCACAGTACGCCTTTGACAGATTATAATAGGCAAGTTCACAAGGCAAGTTCACAGCATAAAACGCCGCGCATCGCGCGGCGTTTATACGTTTCGGTTCCGGCCGCATCGGTGCCGTGGCGTCCGAAAAGTAGCGGCAAATTTTGGCAGGCGGTGCGATTTTCCTTTACAAAATATGCAAAGTTTACTATAATAATCATATGCTTCGCATTGCAGACGGTTGGAAAGATTATGCCGTGCTCGCCACGGGCGACGGCTATAAGCTGGAACGGTGGGGGGAGTACCTGCTGCTGCGTCCCGATCCGCAGGTCATCTGGAGCGCACAGCGCGACCTCTTTTCCTATCCCGGGCTGGACGCCGTATACCGCCGCAGCGAAAAGGGGGGCGGCGCATGGGAGCACAGAAAAAAGCTCCCGCCCTTCTGGAATATCCGCTATCATGACCTCACCTTCAAGGTGATGCCAATGGGATTCAAGCACACGGGGCTGTTTCCCGAACAGGCGGTGAACTGGGAGTTGACCGGCTCCCTCGTGCGGCGCGCCGTCGCCGGCGGGCGCAAGGTCAAGGTGCTCAACCTGTTCGCCTATACGGGCGGGGCGAGCGTCGCGCTCGCCAAGGCAGGCGCGGAAGTCACCCATGTGGACGCGGCAAAGGGCATGGTGGAGCGCGCGGGCGAGAATGCGCGCCTCTCGGGAATTTCGAGCGGCATCCGCTATATCGTGGACGACTGCAAGAAGTTCGTCATGCGCGAGCTGCGCCGCGGCAACCGCTACGACGCCGTGGTCATGGACCCGCCCTCCTACGGGCGCGGGCCGGGCGGCGAAATGTGGAAGATCGAAACGGAGCTGTTTCCCTTCGTGCAGCTTTGTTCGCAGCTCTTGTCGGACGAGCCGCTCTTCTTCCTTATCAACAGCTACACCACGGGTCTGCAGCCCACCGTGCTGTATAACATCTTATATCTGTGCCTTGCAAAGCGGAAGGGCGAGCTTTCCGCCTACGAGGTGGGGCTGCCTACCGAGGAGGGGATACCGCTGCCCTGCGGCGCCGGAGGGATCTGTATCTATGACTGATATGACTGAAGCTTACCAACCCACCATCCTTTTTGAGGACAACCATATCCTCGTCGTCATGAAGGAGCAGAATCTTGCCTCCTGTCCCGACGAGAGCGGAGACGAGAACCTGCTCGACCTTCTCAAGGACTACCTCAAACGCACCTACAACAAGCCGGGCAACGTCTATCTGGGGCTGGTACACCGTCTGGACAGGCCCACGGGCGGGGTGATGGTGTTCGCCAAGACGAGCAAGGCGGCGGCTCGGCTCACCGAACAGATGCGCACGGGCGACTTTGAAAAGCGCTACCTTGCGGTGCTGGGCGGCACGCCCGAACCGGAGAGCGGAAAGCTGGAGGGCTGGCTGAAGAAGAATGCCGTCAACAACATGGTGTACCTTTCCACCGAGGGGACGGACGGGGCGAAGTATGCCGCGCTCGACTACCGCGTGCTGGAAAAAAAGGGCGGGCTTGCACTCACCGAGATCAAGCTGCACACGGGAAGGAGCCATCAGATCCGTGTGCAGTTCGCGGGCATCGCGCACCCCGTGTACGGCGATATGCGCTACGGCGGGGAGTATGCCGTCAAGGGCAAGCTGGCGCTCTGGGCGTATTCGCTCGCCTTCACCCATCCCGTCACCAAGGAGCGCATGCGCTTTCTGTGCGCGCCGCCCGAGGACGAGACGCCGTGGAAGTTTTTCCGCGTCGCTGATGCGCTCAGACTCGCGTAAAGTGCGTGGAAAGCAAATGAAAATTGCAAATTCCCGCCATCTTTCGGCGATTCTCGCTTGACGAACGGGAAAAATTCGTGTAGAATATATAAGATAATCCAAGGACAGTCGAAAAAATACGTTCGCGGCAGGGCTGTGCCGCGGTTCGGAGTTTCTTCATGAGCAAGATCAAAGTACGTTTCATCACCATTCTGACCCTGTGCGCGGCGCTTCTTGTGTCCCTTGCGTTCGGTGCGTGGACCGCTCTTTCCGGGCGCGTCGGCGCGCGTGCGGACATCACGGGGGTCACTTACAATCCGGAGACAATTTTCAATTCCGGCACGACGGGCACCACGGTTGGAGCGTCTGCGGACGACGGCTATGTCCAGTTCTCGTTCACGGACGGCGGGAACGTCTATTTCCGCCGCGATCTTGCCTATAAGTGGTATGCGAAGGCGGCGGAAGGGGCGCAGACAACGCTTGCCAACCCCGGTCAGGTACACTACTTCTCCATGGAGTTCGCTTTTGTCTCCGCAGATTTCGAGCTGTTTACCATCCGTTTCGAGAGCACGGAGGAAAACGTCAGCAAAGAGGGTACGGCGGTCAACAGTCTGTTGCTGCGTCCCACGCAGGAGAATGGCATCGAGGCTGCCATCCGCAATTCCTCGCAGCAGGCGGAGGATTTTGATATCGACACGCTGACATGGACGACGCTCACGCAGGACGCTACGGACGTCATCAAGGTCGAATTTTCCGAGACGGATGCTGCCGAAGAGGCTGTCGGCGTCGGCTGCTTTGCCATTCGTATCTCGGTCGAAGACGTGCCTGTTGCCTGGGACGTCGAAGGCCAGGAGGAAGAACCGATGTTCACCAATATCGGCGGCAACTATGCGGAGTACCGCTCCTCCTCGTCCTCCACGCCCAACACGCCCATCACCTTCACGATGGACTATGCGGACGATACGGATGAATCGTCGGCAAAGGTGAACATGGTCAGTCTCAACGAACAGCCCTTCACGCTGACGGGCGGTAAGGTGACGGACGAGACTGCGCCCGTTCTTGCGGTCAACGAGGCGGTGTATGCCTTCCGTCTGGGGCAGCGCTACAGCTTTACCTCCTATGAGGCGATCGACGTATGCGATGATTCCGTCAGCGTCACGCGCAATTATTACATGGCAAAGAGCAACGGGGACGGCACGTATGTGATGCCCGATGAAGATGATTCTTCGTACGAAACGCTCACCACGTCCACCTTCTTCATGCCCACCTCCTCCACGGCGGGCGAGCTGCAGGACGAGTATGTCTCCATCCGTTTTAACCTCGACGACGGCCGCACCCGCGGGGATGTGGAGCGTGAAAACGAATATGTATATCTCGCATGGTATGCGGCGGATACGAGCGACGAGGGCGGCATTGTGAAGACGCTCTCCTCTGCCGAGGACGCGGACGGCAATACGAGCAGCTGGGATTTCATCGTCGTCACGCCGGGCGAGCAGGAGGGACCTTCCTATACGGGCGTCACGCTTGACAGTGAGAACGGCACAAACGGCACCGATCAGACGTACGAGGATGCGGTGCAGGAATATCAGGCGGCAGTGGACGATGCCGCATCGCAGGCAAGCGCGGGTACGGGCGCGTATCTCTATCTTCCTTCCCTGCGCGGGCTCATTCAGAGCGATTATGCGGATTACCGCGACCTGAGTTTTACCATCTATTACTGGCACGAATCGCAGGAACCGGGCGAAGCGCCCTCTTCCGAAAGTTCTTTGAGCTACAACAATCTGCGTTTTGAAGTGGCGCAGGAGGGCACTTACACCTTCCGCATCGTCGCTGAAGATTCAGCGGGAAATGTAATGATGATGTATGCGGACGGCTCCCTTGTGGAACTCTCCTCCGATACGGTGGGATATGACGACGACGGCGAGAATTTCCTGATCGAAGAGATCCCCACGTTCACTGCATATATCGATTATGACGGCGCGACCATTGAGGATCCCGGTTCGCAGGATTACGGCTACCGCGACCGCTCCTATTCTATTGAAGATTTCGAGGTTATCGCGCTCGAAGGGTATGCCTCCGACTATGCGCTCTATTATTTCGATACGAGCAGGATCGAGGGCGATCTCGAGGTGCCTACCTACGGCGATTGCGTCAGCGATGCGCAGGCCCTCTTCTTTGACGAAGGCGCGGACTATGCAGACTATTTGGTCGAGATCAGAGTATACAACAACGACGTGACGGAGGACGACGAGGCATGGGCGGACACGGACAACGCCTATGCATGGGATCCAGAATCCTCCCTGTCCTTCACGCCGCAGCTTTCAGGCATCTATATCGTCGGGCTGACGGTCACGGAAGAGACGGGCGCAACGGTGACGTCGTATATGTCCATTGAGGTACGTAACCCCGTCGACATTATTCCCGGCGTCTCCCAGTGGCTGCAGAACAACACGGTTTCCGTCGTGCTCTTCAGCATCTCGGGCGTGCTCGCCGTCATCATCATTATCCTGTTCGTTGTCAAGCCTTCGGACAAGACGGTGGAAGAAGTTGACCTTGAAAAGCTCAAGGGCAAAAAGAATAAGAAGAACTGACACATTCGGCCCCGCCGCGCATGCGGCGGGGCCTTTCAAAAGGAGAGATGGGTATGGAAATCAAGACGATCGATCTGTATGAATATTTCGGGCAGGCGCGCGGCGGTGCGATCAGCGGGTATCTCACGGCATATCTGCACGACGACATCACGGAACAGCCTAAAAAGCGTGTGCGTCCCGCAATGCTCGTGATCCCGGGCGGTGGCTATGCCATGGTCTCCCGGCGGGAGGGGGAGCCGATCGCCCTGCGCTATCTTGCGGAAGGGTTCAACTGTTTCGTGCTCTACTACGATGTTGCGCCGCATGGCTATCCCGAGCAGCTGCTCGAGGCTGGCATGGCGATGCTGTACCTGCGCCGAGAGGCGGTCTCGCTGGGCATTGACGGCGAACACATCGCCGCCGTGGGATTTTCCGCGGGCGGGCACCTGACGGGCTGCATCGGTTTCTGTACGGACGATCTGGCCCTGCAGGCGGCGTTCGGTGCGGAGAGCGCGCGCATCTGCCCCGATGCGCTCGTGCTGTGCTATCCCGTCGTCACGGCGGACGAGCGCTACTATCACGGTGGCTCCTTTCATAATTTCTGCGCGGGCAGGGTGAATGCCGCAGACTATTCGATCGAAACGCGCGTGAACCGCGGTGCGCCGCCCTGTTTTATCTGGGCGACCACGCCCGATGCCTGCGTTCCCGCGGAAAATTCCCTGATGCTGTATACCGCGCTCAAAAAGGCAGGGGCGGACGTCGAACTGCATATCTTTGAAAAGGGCGGTCACGGGCTTTCTACGGCGGATATCGAGGTATGCGACGATCCGGCCGCCTCCCTTCACGCAAGGGTGCGGCAGTGGCTGCCGCTGTCTGTTTCCTTTTTGAGGACGCACGGCTTTGCCGTACAGCTCTCGGAACGCTGAAAACAAGTAAGAAGGCTGTAAAAACGCCTGCCGCGCAGCCTGTGCGCGGCGGGCGTTTTTTGTTGGTATAAGACATAACGCAATCGTCCGGTGACGGGTCGGCGGGGGGGTCAGTATAAATTTTAGTTATAGATGATATAAGAAATCGGTAGGGCGAAAGACAAATTTCTGTTGCTTGTATGTTTGGCAAGCAGCTGTAAAATTTGTTATAATAATCAAAACAAGCCGCAGCGCGGCAAAAGGAGAAAGCATGATGGATTATGTAGAAAGAGTGCTCGAAGAACTCAAGGCAAAGAACCCCGGGGAGCCTGAATTTCACCAGGCGGCAACGGAGATCCTGAACGGGCTGAGGCCCGTCGTTGCCAGACACCCCGAATATGAAAAGGCGGCGCTTCTGGAGCGCTTTGTCGAGCCTGAGCGCGTGGTGATGTTCCGCGTGCCGTGGGTGGATGATGCGGGCAAGGTACACGTCAACAAGGGTTACCGCGTGCAGTTCAACAGCGCCATCGGCCCCTACAAGGGCGGTCTGCGGTTCCACCCGACGGTGACGCTCTCCGTCATCAAATTTCTGGGACTTGAGCAGATCCTCAAGAACAGTCTGACGGGACTTCCCATCGGCGGAGGCAAGGGCGGCAGCGACTTCGACCCCAAGGGCAAGTCGGATAACGAGATCATGCGCTTTTGTCAGAGCTTTATGACCGAGCTTTGCCGCCACATCGGGCAGGATACCGACGTTCCCGCGGGCGACATCGGCGTGGGCGGCAGGGAGGTCGGTTTCCTGTTCGGCCAGTACAAGCGTATCCGCAACGAACACGTCGGCGTGCTGACGGGCAGGGGGCTTTCCTACGGCGGCAGCCTTGTCAGAACGGAGGCGACGGGCTACGGGCTTGTGTACATGGTGGAGGAGGCGCTCGCCTGCCGCGGCGATTCGCTTGTGGGCAAGACGGTGGTCGTGTCCGGTTCGGGCAACGTCGCCATCTACGCCACCGAAAAGGCGCAGCAGTTGGGTGCGAAGGTGGTTGCGCTGTACGATTCCAACGGCTATATCTACGACAAGAACGGCATCCAGCTCGATGTTGTCAAGCAGATCAAAGAGGTGGAGCGCGCGCGCATCAAGGTGTATGCGGAGCGCGTGAAGGGTGCCGAGTATCACGAGGGCTGCAAGGGCATCTGGAGTATCCCCTGCGACATCGCCCTGCCCTGCGCCACGCAGAACGAGATCGATGGGGACGCGGCGCGCCTGCTCGTCAAGAACGGCGTGAAGTATGTGGGCGAGGGCGCCAACATGCCCTCCACGCTCGAGGCGATCGAGGTGTTCCAGAAGGCGGGCGTGGTGTTCCTTCCTGCCAAGGCGGCAAATGCGGGCGGCGTTGCCACGAGTGCGCTGGAGATGGCGCAGTCGAGCGGCAGAATGTTCTGGACGTTCGAGGAAGTGGACGCCAAGCTCAAGCAGATCATGGTGAATATCTACCACAACATGGACAACGCGGCAAAGGAATACGGCGTCGAGGGCGACTATGTTGCGGGCGCGAACATCGCGGGGTTCAAGAAGGTTGCCGACGCGATGATGGCGCAGGGCATCGTATAACTCAATCAGACCGAAAATCCCGCGCTATGCGCGGGATTTTGATTTCATATCGTTGTGTTTTTGTGTGTGATATGCTATACTTGCTATATGGATCCCATCGATATCATCATTCTCACATCGGAGGACACATCGGAGCCCGACGCGCCCGCGCAAGAAGGGGCGGAAGGCGAGCCGCAGGCGGGCGGACCGCCCGAGCCGCAGCCCGCGCAGACCGAACCCGATCTGAAGTACAAGAACAAAAAGGAAGTCGTCAAGGGCGGCGTGCTCGGGTTTTTCATCGGGCTTGCCGTCATTGTGCCAGGGGTGAGCGGCTCCACGGTCGCCATCATCTTCAAACTGTACGACAAACTGCTGTTTGCGCTGGGGAACATTTTCCGCCGTTTCAAGGCGTGCGCGAAGTTCCTTCTTCCCATTGCAGTGGGGCTTGTCATCGGCTTTGTTCTGGGATTTCTCGCCATTCAGCAGCTCATCGACATCAGTCCGTTTGCTGTCATTGGTCTGTTTGCGGGGCTGATGCTCGGTTCCTTCCCCGCCGTGTATGACGAGATACGGGGGGAGAAAAAGACGCCGCTGCGCCTGGGGCTGTTCCTCGTGGGACTTGCCGTTCCTATCGCCATTTCGCTCGTTTCGGTGTTCGCGTCCGAAGGAGCGCAGTCGCTGGAGGGGCTGAATGTCGGGCACTACATTCTGTTCATCGTGCTCGGCTATCTGGTGGCAGTCACGCAGGTGGTGCCCGGGCTGAGCGCCACGGCGCTGTTGATGGCGTTCGGGTACTTCACCTCCATCATGCAATCGGTGAGTTTCACCTACTGGCAGGAAAATCCTGCCGTGTTCGGCGTGTATGCCTGCCTTGTCGTGGGCTTTGTGGCAGGGCTTGTCACCTTCTCCAAGCTGCTTACCAAGCTGTTTGCAAAGCGCAGGGCGGCAAGTTTCTTTGTCATCGTGGGGCTGTCCCTCGGTTCCATCCTGACGATGTTTTTCAACCCCGATATCTATGCCGTCTATCAGAATTGGGCGACGCAGCTCAACGTGCTCGATCTGACATTGGGCATTGTGCTGTTCGCCGTCGGCGCCGTGGTCGCCTTCCTGTTCGTCCGCTACGAACGCAGAAAGAAGGGCGCGCCGCCCATGCTCTCATGAAATGACTGCCGCCCGCCGTCTTTGACGGCGGGCGGCATTGCGTTATTGCGTTATTTTCCCGAAGGGCGTGCATTTCATTTGATAAACGTGGCAGAATATGGTATAATGCCCCTCGGAACACGCAAGGAGAATAAAAATGTTACAGGTCATCGGCGTCAGTCTGCAGTACGGCAGCAAGAAATTGTTTGAGGACGTCAACTTAAAATTTACTGCGGGCAACTGCTACGGCATCATCGGCGCGAACGGCGCGGGCAAGTCCACCTTTCTGAAAGTGCTCTCGGGCGAGATCGAACCCAATAAGGGGGAAGTCGTGCTCGGCAAGAACGAGCGCATGTCCGTGCTCGCGCAGGATCA
Organism: uncultured Clostridia bacterium; assembly: GCA_944340905.1. Classification (GTDB taxonomy): domain Bacteria; phylum Bacillota; class Clostridia; order Christensenellales; family Borkfalkiaceae; genus Gallimonas. Next base: position 44,430 of record CALVLT010000006.1, on the reverse strand, counting down.
GAACAAGTACGACTTCGAGACGGTGCTGCGCACGGTCATGCTCGGGCACAAGCGGCTCGTGGAGATCATGGACGAGAAGGACGCCCTCTACGCCCATGCCGATTTCACTGAGGAGGACGGCGTGCGCGCCTCCGAACTGGAGGCGGAATTTGCGGAGCTGGGCGGCTGGGAGGCGGAGAGCGAGGCGGAGACGCTGCTCAACGAGCTGGATATTCCCGCCGAGTTTCACCAGATGCGCATGGGGGATCTGGACGCTAAACAGAAGGTAAAGGTGCTCCTGGCGCAGGCGCTGTTCGGCAACCCCGATGTGCTGCTCCTCGACGAGCCGACCAACAACCTCGACCTGAAAACGGTGCGCTGGCTGGAAAATTACCTGCTCGATTTCGAGAATACCATCATCATCGTTTCGCACAACCGCCACTTCCTGAACAAGGTCTGCACGCACATCTGCGATGTGGACTTCGGCAAGATCAATCTGTATCTGGGCAACTATGACTTCTGGTATCAGACCTCGCAGCTGCTTGCCCGCCAGCAGCGCGATGCCAACAAGAAGGCGGAACAGCGCGCCGCGGAACTCAAGGAATTCATTGCGCGCTTTGCGGCGAATGCCTCCAAATCGCGCCAGGCGACCTCGAGAAAGAAGGAGCTGGAAAAGCTGACCATCTCCGATTTCAAGCCGTCCCTCAGAAAGTATCCCTTCATCGACTTCAAGTTCGAGCGCGAGATCGGCAACGATATTCTCGTCGTGGAGGGGCTGAGCAAGAAGGGCTACTTCGAGGACGTCTCCTTCACCGTGCAGAAGGGGGATAAGATCGGTATTCTCTCCGATAAGTCCACCGCCGTCACCATGCTCTACGACATTCTGACGGGCAAGGCGGAACCGGATGCGGGTACTGTCCGCTGGGGAAAGACCATCTCCGTCTCCTATTTCCCGCAGAACAATTCGGAATATTTTGACGGCTGCGATCTCACGTTGGTGCAGTGGCTCTCGCAGTTCTCCAAGGATCACTACGAGGAGTACCTGCGCGGCTGGCTGGGGCGCATGCTCTTTTCGGGGGAGGAGGCGCTCAAACAGGCGAAGGTGCTCTCGGGCGGCGAAAAGGTGCGCTGCATGCTCGCCAAAATGATGCTCGAGGGGGGGAACTTCCTCATCTTCGACGAACCGACCAACCACCTCGACCTCGAGTCCATCACCTCGCTCAACAACGGGCTGACGGCGTTCAAGGGGTGCATGCTCCTGACGTCGCACGACCAGGAGCTGATGAACACCGTCTGCAACCGCATCATTGTGCTGGACGGGACAAAGACCTTTGATAAGAATGTCACCTTCGACGAATACGTCGATCTGGTCGATGCATGACCCGAATATCAAAAAAGCGCGCCGCCGTTGCACAATGCAACGGCGGCGCGGTCGATATATTGCGGGAATCATTGTTTTTTTGTGCCCGCCTGCAACTGAATGTCGCGTGCAAGCACGCGCTCGAGCAGTTCCTCCGCCTCCGCAAGTTTTCCCGCGGCAAGGCGCATGCCGCCCGCGTCCTGCACGGTGCGCGTGCCGAATTTGTAGGCGGCAAGTTCCGTGCGCGCCTGCGAGAGCAGGGCGGAGATGTTGGCGATCTCGCCGTCGCGCTCCTTGTCCGCCATGCAGTCGGTCACATAGATGAGTTTGTCGGTGCGGTAGACGAGTTTGGACATTCCCTTGAGGAATTTCATGCGCGGCATGCCGGCGCCCTCCGCGGCCGCGCGCAGTTCCTCCAACTGTGCGGAAAGCTCCGCAAGCTGTTTGCGCAGTTCGCCGTGGCGGGGCAGCCGCGTCTTGCGGCGCAGCACAATGAGAAGGAGGATGCCGACGACGATGATCGCCGCATAGAGCAGGTATTCGAGCACGAGGCGGGTGACGTCCGGCTGCGTTTCGGGCTGCACCGCCTCGGCAAGCAGGGCCCATATCATGCGTCACCTCCCCGCGGGGCGTCCCCGCGCATGCGCACTTCCAGCTGATTGTGCGGCTTTTCGATGCCGTGTTCATCCAGTGCCTTGAGAATGATCTCGCGCAGGTCAAAGTACAGGTCCCAGTACTTTTCCGTCGTGCCCCAGGCGCGCACGGAAAGTTTCAGGGTGCTCTCGCCGTATTCCGCCAGCACCACCGAAGGGGCGGGCGTCTCGACCACGTGCTCGTATGCCTTCACGCTCTCCAGAAGAAAGGCCTTCACCGCATCGACGTCGGCGGAATAGGGGACGGGGACTTCGATGACGACGCGCCGCAGCGGCATGTCGCTGTAATTGACGAGCTTGGAGCCGAGCACATCGCTGTTGGGCACAATGATGGTCTCGTTGCTGTAGGTCAGGATCTTGGTGTTGAACAGGCGGATGTCCTGCACTAGCCCCTCCATACCGCCGATGGCGACATAATCCCCCTTTTTGAAGGGCTTGGTGAAGATGATGATGACGCCGTTGGCAAGGCTTGCAAGGCTGTCCTTGAGGGCGAGGGCGATGGCGAGCGCCACAGCGGAGAAAGCCGCGATGATGCCCGCTGTCGAAAATCCAAGCGAACTGACCACCACGATGGCGAGCGCCACGTACAATACGACGGTGATGAGCGAGACGATAAACGTTGATGCGGATTTATCCAGCTTGTTGCTCCTGAGCGCCGCCGAACGCGCAATGATCTGCACGATGCGGATGACGACCAACCCTAAAACGAGGAAGGCGACGGCGCGCACGATGGCAAGCCCTGTGTTTTGCACGAAGTCGTTTCCGATCTCGCGGAGCGTTTCCCAGAACTGTTCCATAGCGACCTCCGCATTCAGTATACCATCTTTCCCGCAAAAAAACAAGAGCGGGCGGAAAAAAATTTCCGCCCGCAAGATTATTGGTTGCTGAGCTGTCTGTTGAGTTTTCTGATCTTGCGCTTGATGGGGAATGCCCAGAATACGGACACGAGCCACAGGAGTACATAGCACGCGCCGCTGATCCACGAGAGCGATGACATCATGCCGAACACGGCCGCCGCGGATGCATCCTGGATGAACTGTCCGGCAATAAGGGGCGCCACGCCGAAGATGAGGCAGGGGAACGCGCCGAAGAGTTTGACGTACCACATGGTGAAACGCTTGTTCTTTGCAAACAGATGGAAGAAGGCGAACAGGAACAGGACCGCCCAGACGGCGGCAAAGAACAAGACGGCGGCGCCGGCATACAGGAGGGCATTCTCGGGAAGGGAAGATTCCAGTGACTCCGCATCCGTCTCCATATTGGCGAGCAGCTGCGCAAAGCTCGTATATATCTCGCCCGTGCCTCCCTCTTCCGCGTTTGCCGAGGAGATCTGCACGCAGATGAACGCCTCTGCGCTGAACGAGCCGCCCGTCTCGGCAACGGTGTCGTCATACAGTTCGCGCAGATGTGTTTGCACCTGTCCGGCGTCCCATCCGTCATTGCCGCCCGCATACTGCCCGAGGATGTCCGCCAAGGATGAGATGGCCGCGTCAACCTCGGCATCGTCCTGCGCGGATTCGAGGGTGGCAAGCGCATCGATGACCGACTGCGCGGAAGTTTCGGTGACGGCATCGGAGGAGCCTGCCGCCATGGTGAGCAGCACGCGTGATGCCAGCTCGCCCGAGAGGGCGGAGAACGCCTCGCCCACCCGCCCCAGCAGCACGTCGTCGGGCGAATCGGAAAAGCCGAGCTGGGCAAAGTCCATGCCGCTCAGGGAAAATGTGACCTCTAAGCCGTCAAGCATGTCGGCAGGGGAATTTTCCTGTTCCACGTCCACGGATGAGCCGTCCGCCATGAGCGCGGATAAATCGTCGATCTCGATACGCAGCAGGGGCAGCAATAAAATGGAGAATGCCGCCACGAGACTGAGCAGCGCAACGACGATATTGACGGGGATGAGCTTGCGCTGTTCGCGGCGCAGTGCATCGCGTTCGGGATAAAACATCTTCAGATCCTCTCGTGTGATTTACAAGGGTATTCTATAATAAAATATGCGGCTTGTCAAATGTTTTTTACAATTTCCGTGACAAGCCGCATATGGGATATATTTCCGCCATGGATCATTCGATGGCCTTAAGCGATTCGTTCATATCGATTTTTACGATCTTATGGCGCAGAATGAGCGTCACGAGAATGGTGAAGATGACGGAGAGGATGGGGGCGAGCACCCATACGAACCATGAGATGCCGGGAATAGATCCGAACCCCATTACCTGGAACACGAACAGACACAAAAGACAGCCAAGCGGGATTCCAAACAGAATGCCGATACCGCTCGTGATATAAATCTCGCGGTAAATATAGCCCGCCACCTCACTGTCGTAATAGCCGAGCACCATGAGCGTTGCAAGCTCGCGTTCGCGTTCGCTGATGTTGATGTTGGTCAGCGTATAAGTGACGACAAAATTCAAAAGTGCCGCAAAGATCAGGATAATGACGGAGATCGTGATCATGGACGTTCCGCCGATGTCCTGGAAGAGGCAGCAGTCGAGCACGGCAAGTCCCGCCAGCACGAGAGCTGTGGAGAGCGCAACAGAGACGACTGTCATCAGAAAGCGCATAAAGAAACGCAGCACGTTGCGCATCGTCGATTTATACCTGAAAGAGAGATGGTTCCAGATGAGCGGGATGCGCTCGAGGAACACCTTCTTGCCCGCCTTGGGCGTCTTGGGGCGGAGCAGGTCGGCAGGTTCCTGCCGCGTGAGTTTGATGCCCGCGATCATCGTCGCCAGCAATGTCGCCACAAGGATCACGGCAAAGGTGATAAAGAAGAAGGCAAATGAGACATGCGATGTGTAGGCGGGAAGGGTGTAGTTCCATTCAAAGTTGACGTATATGATGCGTGCAAGTCCCAGTCCCGCGAAGTAGGCGCCTGCGCCGCCCACCAGCGTTCCGATCAGGGCAAACAGCAGGTATTTCACGATGATGCGCGCGGGAGAGTAGCCGAGCGTCAAAAGACATGCGATCTGTGAACGTTCCTCGTCCAGCAGGCGTGTCATCGTCGAAAGCACGACGAGAATGGTCACGAACAGGAACACGACCATCAGCACATAGCCGATGCCCTCGATCTTGTTGCCGTATTCACGGAAGGATTCAAAGGAAAAGTTTTCGTGCAGCGTGAGCACTTCGTAATATTGCGCAGTATCTGCCGCGGCTGTGTCCGTGGTGAGCAGACCGTGAATGGCGGCAGTCTCGCTTTCCAGATAGTCGTCATAGCCGCTGCTGAACAGGGTGTAGCCGGCTCTGTCGGGCAGCGTAATATAAATTTGGTTGAGCAGCTCGGAGGCGGGAACGGCGATGTCATATTCCTGCGTTGTTTCGTCCGGAACGTTACCCTGTATGGGGGAGTCCATTGTTCCTGTAATGGTCGCTTCCGCCGTCACGTCGACAAGGTTTTCGGCGAACACATAAAAAACGGCGGCAAGGTCGAGCATCTCGTCCTCGTCGTCTGAGGCAGGGTCGTCCGTGTAGCTCGCATCCTCGCGCACCGCCATGTGCAGGGGGTTGAGCACCGTGCCGCCCAGAACATATGTCTGTTCGATGGGGACGGTCGCCGTAAAGTCGCCCGTGACCGTAACGGAAAAGGGCATACCTTCGGGTTGATACTCAAACTCGCTGAAATGCTCCGTCATCGTTGCGGACATGGTAAATGTCTGTGCTTCGTCATAGGCAGGCATCTGCACGGTGGAGCGCTCCGCGTAGACGGTGATCGCACCCTCCGGAGCATTGGATATGTCATAATTTTCTACAGACGTCAGCGTATTTTGCGTCACATCCCGGGGCGCGGTGCAGTTGAACAGATAGACGCGCACGATGCCGTCCGGCACATTCGTGAAGGTCACTTCGGTGCCGTTGACGGTGGCTTTTCCCTGCGTCACTTCAAATTCCAGCATGCCGCCGCGCAGCACGTTTTTCTCGCCGTAGCGTCCGGTGAGAGTCTCTGCGTCCCCGTCCGAAAAGGCGCCCTCCGTGTTCATGAGAATGATGTCGCTCACGTTCTGCGCATGGTAATAGTCGGACAGCGAATAATTGATCTTGGTCGTCGACATGCCGATGCCCGCGGTAAATCCCACGCTCACGAGCACCATGAGCATGACGGAGATGAGCCGCGTTGCATGACGGCGGAACATTCTTCCGAATGTCTTGAGATATGTCTTCATAGGCTCACCATTCGATGCGCTCGATGGGCATGGGGTCGGGATTTTCCTCGATCGCCTCGATCCTGCCGCTGCGGATGTGGATGACTTTGTCCGCCATGCCCTTGAGCGCTGCATTGTGCGTGACGATGATGACGGGTTTTTTCTGTTGTTTGGAGACGTCGTGTAAGAGCTTGAGTACAAGTTTGCCCGTCATATAGTCGAGCGCGCCCGTCGGCTCGTCGCACAGCAGCAGCTTGGGGTTCTTGGCAAGGGCACGCGCAATGGAGACGCGCTGCTGCTCGCCGCCCGAGAGCTGGGCGGGGAAGTTGTTCATGCGCTCGCCCAGGCCCACTTCGGTGAGAATGGCCTTGGGGTCGAGCGCGTTTTTGCAGATCTCCACGGCGATCTCCACGTTTTCGAGCGCCGTCAGGTTGGGCATCAGGTTATAGAACTGAAAGACGAACCCGACGTCGGTGCGGCGGTAGGCGGTCAGACCGCGTTTGTCCAGGGCGGTCACGTCCTTTCCGTCGAGAATGATCTTGCCGCTCGTTGCGCTGTCCATGCCGCCCAAAAGGTTGAGAAGGGTGGTCTTGCCCGCGCCGGATGAGCCGAGCACGACGACGAATTCCCCGTCTTCCAGACTGAACGAGGCGTCTTTCAGGGCGTCCACGCAGATGTCGCCCGTTTTGTATTGTTTACATACGTTTGTCAGGGTCAGGTAACTCACTTGATGACGCTCCGCTGCATATTGTTCTCAAGTGAATTATACCATATTTTTCGGGCATTTCAATCGCTTTGAAGGGTTTTTTTCGGACTTTTCACGCACATTTCGTGAAAAATTTTTGTAAAATTTATGAAGTATAATTGAAAAAAATGACTTTGATTTTCATTGTCATTTTGCCTTGTGACACATTTACGGGTCTGTGTTCATATCAATATATCGCTATGAGCACGCAACTTATTTGGGACCGGGAAAACAGCATGCGGCGGCGCCAAACGGGCGCCGCCGCAAATTAACTGTTTACAGAATGTTTATGATGTAATTTTCTTCTTCAGGTAGCAACAGTCCTTTTGCATGCCGTAATGCTCATAGAAGGTGAGAGCGGAGGTGTTGCGCGCATAGACGCTAAACTGCATCCATGCACAATGCTGCTGCGCGAAATACGTTTCGGCACGCGTGAGGAGCGTTTTCCCGATCGATTTGCCGCGCATAGCGGCAGTCACGACAAGGTCGCTGATAAAGCCGCATTTCGGACAGGTCGTTGTAAGTTTGCTCTCCTCGCCGTAGGGAGGGATCAGGCAGATGACCGCGCCCACCGCCCGTCCGTCGCACACGGCGAGAAAGACCTTCCCGCCGTGCTTTTCCACGGCTGCCATGGCGTGCGCAAAATAATCGTCGCGGTAGCGGTCGCTGACGATGATGATATGATCGGGATCGAGCTGCGCAAGGTAGGTCTGCAGTTCCACCAGCAGGTCTTTGACGGCAGTCTCGTATGCGGGGGTGTATTCGATGATCTCCATGTCTTTTCCTTTTCCGTTCGGGTGGGGGATTGGTATGCCGCCGCACGGAATAATGCGTTTACCAAGGTAAGGGGCGTATCTTGCGATACGCCCCCGTTTTTCATGGCATTTTACGTTCCGTCCCGTTGATTCCGAAAAGTTCCGGTCTGGAGCCGTATTTTACGCTTTTCAACCTGTTTTCCTTTCGTCTTGTTTGGCTGAACTCCTGGCTTTCGATCGGAAATTTCTTTTCCTTTTGCGGTTCGGCTGCAGTTCCCGAAAATGGGGGATTTTCCTTTCTCGTGTTTCCTTTCGGTAAACACACATTCGGATCATCGTTTTTCCGGTCCTGCTGACGGTAAAACCCATGCAACGAATGGAGTCTCCTTCGGTATTCGCTTTCCCGTATGTTTCCGTACGTAAAACATGTCTGCGGGTGGAATACGGTTTCGTTCTCTCGGAACGATCCTCCCTCAGGAATATACCTGAACGTTCCTTCTTGCAGTTACGCTGCCTTCTTGGTTCCTCCTGCAACGGCATTTGCCGTCCCGCAGATGCTGCATTCGGAGCGAAGAATTTCCCGTTCGTGCGCGTCGGAATGTTCCTGCAAATTCTTTTCGGTCGTACCGTTTTTGGAAAACTTCCTTGGGTCACTCCCTTGTTGTGCCTTTATTATAGCACGAAAATCCCATTTGTCAATAGTTTTTCTGAAAAAATTTTTAAATTTTTGCAATTTATTTTCTAAGTGCTTAAAAGGGCTTCGCGTTGTAGGTCTCCAGGAAACGATTGATGCGGGGGAAATCGGAGGGCGTGACGATGGAGAGCGCCTTCTCCCCGAACACGCCGTTTTCCGTGACGATGACGGCGAGCAGGTCCTTTTTTTCCTCGAAGGCGACAAAGATCTCGAATACGGTGGCGTCCTGGCTCATGATGCGGTACCTCTCCATCTCGCTCTCGTGCATGATCTCGCGGCAGAGAGTCTGCGTAAAAAATGCCGTCAGGTCGGCGCCTGCCTTGACGCGCGCCTCGATTTCCGCATACAGTCCGTAGCTGTTGATGACGCCCGCCATCGTACCGTGGTCGTAGACGATGAGCGTCTTTTGCCCGTATTCGCGGAAGGCCTCCACCGCGGTGAGAACGGGCTTATCCGCAAAGACAGAGGCGATTTTTTTGACTTTGATGGCGTCGATCAGGCGGGGCGGGCGGCAGATCAGCCCCTCGATAAACTCGATGCTGCGCACCACGTCGTCGCAGGGAACGGCGATGACGGTCTCGTCCGCCGCGCCCGCCGCGCGGTGCACGATGGCATTGCGCAGCTTTCCGTAGTCGATGAGTTCTGCTGCATAGCGGCGCACGGTGATGTCCGTATCGCTGCATTTTTTAACAAGATCGGTGAAGTTTGTTGCCGCCCTTGCTCCGTGCAGGAGCTTGAGCTGAGCCTCGATGCTGTTATAGCTGCGCAGGAATCGTGCTGCATTGGAAATATCCATGGTATCCTCCGCCCGTATTATACCATAGCTTGTGCGCAATGACAAGAGCGAACGGGAAATTTCCGACAAGTTCCGTCTTCTTCCGACATCTTTGTGAATGCTCCGCGCCGCGTGCAGATGTATAATGTCAGATGCGCGGCAGGGGGAGGGAGCGGAATGGTCGTCTATTGGGAGTACGCCTTTGCGGAAAATGCGCTGCTGGACGGCGTGCTCTTGTACCTTGCGCTCAAGTGCGCCCGTATGCGGGCGCGCCCCGTGCGGCTCCTTCTGAGTGCGGCATTAGGCGGAGCGTTCGCCGTCGTCTATCCGCTGTTCCCGCTGCCCGCCTGGGCGGCGTATGCCGTTAAGTTGCTCTCGGGCGCAGTGCTCGCCCTGCTTGCGGCGAGCGGAAAACGGGTGAAGGGGTATCTTGTGGCAGTCATCGCCTTTTTCGCACTCACGTTTGCGCTGGGCGGCGCGCTGGCTGCCATATATTCCTTTTTCGGGATCGAGACGGTGGACGGAACGGGCTTTTACCTCGAGCGTGCGCCCGTCGCGCTGATCGTGGGCGGAACGTGCGCCTTTGCCATCTGCGTGCTTGCCGGCGCGCGTGCGTTCTGGAAATACCGCGCCATGCGCAGGAATATGTTTTCCTGCAGGCTGACGGCAGGGGAGCGCACCGTCGCTTGGGAGGCGTTTGCGGACAGCGGGAACTGCCTGACCTTCCACGGCGCGCCCGTGTGCGTTATCTCGGCGGCAGGGGCATTCGCGCTCTTCGGAGCGCATCCGCAGGCGGTCGGGCACATGCACATCGGCACGGTGAACGGCGGCCGCACGGCGCCCGTTCTGCGCTGTGATACCCTGCAGGTGGGAGCAAGCCTGCATGAGGGAGTGTATCTCACGGTGGGGGACGTCGGAAAGCGCTATCAGATGATATTACATACCGCATTGACGGAGGGAGAACATGAACATACTCGGAGCGTTGAAACAGTGGCTGAGCAGCATAGGGACGCCGAACGTCATCCATTATCTTTGCGGAAGTGAGGCGCTGCCCCTGCCCCTTCCGCCCGAGGAAGAGGCACAGTTGCTTGCCAAGCTGGAGGCGGGGGAGGAGGCGGATGAGGTCAAGGCCAAGCTCATCGAGCACAATCTGCGCCTCGTCGTCTATATCTCGCGTAAGTTCGAGAACACGGGCGTGGACGCGGACGATCTCATCTCCATCGGGACGATCGGGCTGATCAAGGCGATCAACTCCTTCCGCACCGATAAAAATATCAAACTTGCCACCTATGCCTCGCGCTGCATCGAAAATGAAATTCTGATGTATTTGCGCAGGACGGTCAAACTCAAGAGCGAGGTTTCCTTCGACGAGCCGCTCAACACCGATTTCGAGGGGAACGAGCTGCTGCTCTCCGATATCCTCGGCACGGACAGCGAAACGGTGTACGGCGGTGTGGAGGCAAACGTCGAAAAGGAACTGCTTAAGGAAGCTCTGAAAAAGCTGCCCGAGCGCGAGCGGCGCATCATGTATATGCGCTTCGGACTGGGCGGACAGGAAGAGATGACGCAAAAGGACGTTGCAGACCGGCTCGGCATTTCGCAGAGCTATATCTCCCGTCTGGAAAAAAAGATCATCGAGCGGCTGAAAAAGGAGATCTCCAAATTGGTATGAACGGCTATTCGGTGCCGATCAGATCGAGCAGAGCCTTCTTTTTGGCAGACGAAAGTTTGCGGTAACCCTCCAGCAGCTGCTTCTCGTCTTCACTTACGATTTCTGTCAATTCATCCTCCTGAAAGAATTGGGCAAGCGTGATCCCGAATGCGTGGCATATATTTTCCAGAATGTCCAGCTTCGGGGGCGTGTTGCGCTCATACATGGATGCAAGTGTCGATTGGGGGATCATCGCCTCGGATGCGAGCCGATAATCCGTCCAGCCTCTGTCATTTTTGAGTTGTCGGATGCGCGCGATCACTTTCATTGGTTGATTCATATCAATTTTTTTATTATATATCTTATTTACGTACGATATATAGCGCAAAAGAGTTGACAAAATAACGTATTTACGATACAATCAATTTGCAAATACGAATGTTGTCGTATTGATTGATTTCAAAAATTTTGCGTTTTTTTAGTTGTGCATTTGTTAAGAATTTAAATATTCATCGTGACAGTATCGTGACAGTGTTCCTTTTTTGTGGCTTATCGACGGCCTAACATGCGGTTGGGCAAGGAAAAATAACTTGCATTTTTCCGTTTGTTCATCAGAATTCGTTTTGTTATCGTCAAAGGTGCGCTTTCACGTGAGTTAAGGCGGCTTTTGACGATTTTAATATGCTCAAAAAACTGATAAAATTTATACCATCTTGAGGAGACATCATGGCAGAACAAGCGCAGACACATCAGGATGAACAGCCCGCCGAACAAAAAACGCGGCGGAAGGGCGACATTGCGGCGCTGGTCGTGATGATCGTGCTCTCCGTCATTCTCATTCCGATATTTGCGATCAATCTCACGCTCATCATCAAGGGGAGCGTCCGCCAGGACGTTCCGCCCGACGTGTTCGGCATTGCGCCGCTTGCAGTCACGTCCCCTTCGATGAACGGGAACCTGGAGGACAGCTTTGACGAAGGGGCGCTCATCTTCGTACATATTCTTGACGACGAAGGCAAACAGGCGCTCGAACAGGGGGACATCGTCACCTTCCGTGCGAACGACGGCGCATATGTCACGCACCGCATAGTGGCACTCAACCGCGGGGAGGACGGCGCGCTCCAATCCGTCACCACGCGCGGCGATGCAAATGCCGTGACGGACGGCTCCATTCCGCTCTCCAATGTGGTGGGCATCTGCACGGGCAGCGTGGCAGGGCTGGGCGGTTTTGCCATGTTTTTGCAGACGCCCGTCGGCATCCTCGTGTTTATCGGCATTCCCGTATTGCTGTTTATCGCATATGATATCACGCGCATCGTGCTGTATAACCGCAGAATCAGGGCGGAGAGCGCGGCGCAGGAGGGGGAGCGGGAGAGCGAACTCGAGAGCGCGCGCAGCGAATTGCGCGACAAGGACGAGGAGCTGCAGCGCCTGCGGGCGCTCGTGCGGGCGCAGGGACTGGACGAAGAGGCACAGGATGAACAGGATGCGCCCGCCTCGGATGATGCCTCGGACAAATAAATTCCGCCAATGTTGATAAAAACCCTTGACATATCACGGGGGGGGATATAATAGAATACGGAGAGCTATATATTTGTCACGCGAGTGATGGCAACTCCATTCTGCGAGGGGATTCTGTCGCTCCACTGCGTTCCGCTCAGAATGACGCGGTACCGGCAGCTCGCTTACCGTCATAACTTCGTTTTACGCCTTGTGTCGCTCAACGTCATTCAGAGGAGCCGAAGGCGACGAAGAATCCCCGTTTTACGCCTTGTGTCGCTCAACGTCATTCAGAGGAGCCGAAGGCGACGAAGAATCCCCGTTTTACGCCTTGTGTCGCTCAACGTCATTCAGAGGAGCCGAAGGCGACGAAGGAATCCCCTAATACATTGTCTTAAGGGTGCGGCAATATGCTCCCCCTGTGCAAGGGGGAGACGTCAGCGGAGCTGACAGAGAGGGTTGTCGAAGTAGGCTATAAACAAGCATAACAACCCTCCTGCCTCGCAAGCTCGGCACCCTCCCTTGCACAGGGAGGGCAAAAGAACGCGGGGGGTGAGCCATGCGTCATGCGCAGCAGCGCAGTGCGCTGTGCGCGCGCTTTGAACTAAGGATTTTGCTTTATCAGCGCAAAATCCGTGTCCGACGCGAGGACGACATGCCCGCTGGCGGAAGCATTTGTCCGAAGCGGCACACGAGCGCGCAGCGCGAAGTACCGCAGGCGGCACTTCACCTTGGTGCCGCCAAGACGGTGGCAGGCGAGCCTGATGGATGAGGGGCAGCAAGTGTTCGAGAGGGCAAACCCCCTCATCAGTCACCTTCGGTGACAGCTTCCCCCCAAGGGGAAGCCACTGTCGGCAACCGTCACTCAGAGCGCAGCGAAGAGTCCCCCGTACATTGTCTTAGGGACATGAGAACGCGGTCATGTGCTCGCTGTCGTCTATAAGGGGATTCTCACGGGGGCTGCGCCCCCTCAGAATGACGGGGATAGGGGTAAGAGAACAGAAGGTAAAATCGGCGACTGTGCCACACGCGTTGCCGTTTTACATAAAAACAAATTGAAAGGAGTAGGAAAAAATGACAAAGAAGAAGAGCATCATCACGAAGTTGTTTGTTGCGCTTGTCGCACTGACGCTCATCAGCTGCTGCTTCCTCGGCAGCACGTTCGCGCGCTACACCAGCGGCGGGAACGGAAGCGCTACGACGAACATTGCCCTGTGGGATGTCAGCCTTACCGGTGCAGGTTCGTCCGGGGCTTTCGATGTATCGCTTGCCGAGAAACTTACGCCCTCTGTGGATGACTATAGCGACGCCAAAGATCGTACGAACACCACGGGTAAGGTTCTCGTTGCAACGATCAAGTACAACATTGAAGTCGCAGGCAAGCTGACGATTACCGCATCCGATCTTTCGCCCGTATTTAACAGAGGCAACAATCAGGCGGGGACTGCTTATGCAACCCAACTTGGCTCTGGGATGTCCTTGAGCGAGGGCGCTGTTACGGGTACGCCTTCGCAGGATCAGTTCAACAAGGTGTTCGAGTTGAAACTGTATACGGGGACGGATCAAGGCGGAACAGGAAGCCAAGACTACACCAGCGGAAGCGAAATCACGATGACGGTTGGTTTTGCGCAGACACTGTACGTCTTTGCGGAAGTGACTTGGACGTCGCTTGATACGGATGCAACGCTTTCCGGCACGAGTGAGACGCTTGCAGATGCCATCGACACTTGGTTTGGTGAAAATCTTGCATCTCTTTCGACGACGTTGACGTATAAGGCAGTTCAGAGCGCCCAGATCCCCGCAGCATCGGGTGACTGATTTTTCAAAAATCAGAACGAACAATTTTTTTCCAGACTTCTAAAAAATAATTGCCGTGCCGCGTAGGTGTGGTATCGCGGTGGCTGGGGGAAGTTATCTTCCGCAATGTCCGCCGCGCATGCATCTCGTCCGCAGGGCGGGATGTATGCGCGGATCACGGGCGTACTTTTCTGAGAAAGATACGGAGAAAAGCATACCATTATGCAGGATCATGAGAGAGGGGCCGGAATGGGGGACGATCCGACCAAGACACAGGTTCGTGCAGAGGGGGAACGTGCAGATTTGCCGCAGGACGGTACACCGCAAAGCGACGCGCCGCAGGACGCCGTAACGCAAAGCGATGTGCCGCAGGACGGTACACCGCAACAGAGTGACGCGCCGCAGGCGGCAGCGCATTCCGTACCCTTCGTTCCATCATCTGAACACAGAACGTTCGCAGCGCGCATGGCGGATGCCGGTTATTCGGCGGGCCGTCGTTATGACGCGGTCAAAAATGCCTTTCTGAGCTATCGGTCTGCCGAAAAAAAGCTCAGGCAGCTGCGCTCGCGCATCACAAGCAGCGGGGAAACATTTGCCGCAGGCAAAAAACTGCTTGCAAGACTGTGCCTTGTGGGCGGGTATCTGCGCCTGTTTCTTGCGCTCGATCCCAAGGCATACAATGTACAGAAGTATCACCATAAGGACTATACGGAGGTCGTGCGCTACGCAAAGACCCCCTTCATGATAAAACTTTCTTCCGACCGACAGGTGCGCTATGCGCTCGAGCTGATCGAGGAACTGATGCTCGCCAACGGCTTTGTGAAGGATGAGAGCTATATTCCGCGCGACCAGGCGGGCGTGTTCCGCTCCCCGCGCAGGAGAAAGACCAAAATTGTCTATGTAAACCGGCCTGCCGAAGGCGCTGCTGCCGAAACCGCCGCCGCGCTGCCGCCCGTATTGCCCGCCGCGGTTCCCGCGTCGGAGGAGGATGACGAGGCGGACGACGCTCAGGACATCGGCGAACCGGAGGCGATCGACGTGCGCCTGCCCCGCCGTGCCGCCGTCGTCGATAAGAAGGGCAGACGGGTGGGCAAGATCCGCAAATGCGTCTGGCGCGGCGAAGAGGACGAAGTGCACGGCGAATTCCGCAAGGAGGACACCAACGTGTTTCTCTACGCGGGCGAGGCGCGCACCGCATATGTCGACAAGAACGACAATATTTTAACGCTTGACAACGCCTATCTTGCCACCATCCGCCGCTTTGGCTGGCTGCCCGTTCTGCTGATCGTTATTATTCTTGCGGTGGCGACGGTGCTCTCCGTCGTGCTCAGCTCGTATTTTATGTCCCGTTCCACCGACTATGCACCCGTTCTGTTTGTGGCGCATGAGGATGGAACGCAGTGGCAGGACGAGGAAAACCTGCCTGTATTCATGAATGAGACGTTCGGAGATACGGTCATCGCGCCGGGCATGCAGGGAACGTACCGCTTTGCCCTGCGCAACGACAATGCGGACACCCTGGTGTTTGCACTCATCTTTTCCGAGGAAAACACGCACGGAATCGGTTTGGTTTACAAACTCAAGCGGGACGGCGTGTATGTATCGGGCATTACCGAACACGTGGGCACGGAGGAACTGAGCATCTACGACATGACCATCGAACCCGATTCCACCACGGTGTTTGAGATCGAATGGTACTGGCAGGACAACGACGAAGTTGACACGATTGCCGGTGAGAACGGCGCGGCGTACACGCTGAATATCGCCTTCACGGCATATGTCAGGGAGTGAGCCGTCATGAAAAAACCGGTGCGCATCGTCGGCGCGGTCATAAAGGGGATATTGCTCGTTGTGGTGGGCGTGCTTGCCGTCTACAACGTCTATATGCTCATCGCCCGTTATGCGTTTCACAACGACATGCCCACCTTCTTCGGGGTGTCCTTTGCCGTGGTGGCGTCGGGCAGCATGGAGCCGGAGATCGCCGTAGGGGACGTCATCGTCACGGCGGCGCAGGAAGAATACGGCGTGGGGGATATCGTCACCTATCGCGACGATGCGCACGGCGGCCATGTCACGCACCGCATCATCCGCATTGAAAACGGCGCCATCGTAACGAAGGGGGATGCCAACAACGCCGAAGATGCCCCCGTGCAGACGGATGCCATCGTAGGCAAAGTGGTTGCCGTGTGGGCGGGATTCGGTTCGGTCGTCACTTTTTTTCAAAGTCCGCTCGGACTGTTTATTATCATCGGTGCAGGCGTCGTGATCTGGCTGCTCACCGATCTGCTGACGGGAGCGTTCAGGAAAAGGAATGAAGAAGAACAGCACGAAAAAAACTAAGAAACTTCCCGTTCTTACATATCTTTGCTATCTTCTCGTCGTGAGCATTCTTTTCACGGGCGTCACTTTTTCGCGCTATTCGACCGCCACGAGCGGCGACCTCTCGGCAGGGATTTCTCCCTTTGTCATTTCCTATGAGATCGATAACGTTTCTTCCAACACCTATACCAATGCCAATTTCTGGCTGAATTCGGGAACAAGGCAGGGCACGCCGCGCACCATCCGTTTTACGCTGCGCAACTATGAAGAGGGTGCGGACGGTTCCGTTCTTCGCATGAGCGACGTCGATTTGCAGGCGACGCTGCGGCTGTACCTTCCCGCTGAATTTGCCGATAACCTTGTGCTGCAGCTCACGGACGGCACGCGTGCCGTCACGCCGCAGTACATTCTCGGCAATATGATCTATCAAGTCAACAAACCGACCACCGAAACGGGCTACTATACCTATGCGGAGCCATTTGACTACCGCATGTATGCGGAAAATGGAACAGAAACCCTCAACACCGCATATTTCCGTGATTATATCGCCGTCAACGACGGCATGAATGACGAGCAGCTCACCATGCAGGGCGGGTTTACCTCGTCGGAAGAGGGCGGCGTGACGTCGCTCGAAGGTACGGTTACGGCAACGGGGCAGACGAGCAGGACAACAATTTCCATTACCGCAAGCAATTCCGTCACGCAGTATTCCCTCGGGTTTGGCCGCAACGAGAGCGGCAACAGCAGTAATATCTATCCGCAGCTCTTTCTCGATCTTGAAAAACAGGTTCCGTTCTATACCGTCGACATCGTGCTCGGCGGCGATGCGTTCTCCTTCTCCGCGAACGAGCCTGCAGAAAAGCAGTTCGTGCTGTATCTTACGCTTGCGGAGAACATTCCGAGCGCCGACTACAACCGCTATTGGAAATCGGAGGACGATCCGCAAAGCGACGATAGCGGCGCTGTGAACGGAGATACATGGGATTATACCGATTTTCTCAAGCCGACGGCGGGGGGGCTGTATGACTTCAACGGTGCCACGGTGACGGGCTACCACTTTGATGCCGATGCGCAGACGGTGAGCGCGGATCACACGTCTTTGAACGACACCACGCAGGTGCGCATTCAAAAGACCTTTGAACGCGACGCGCAGACCGGAAATTACACGGGCAACAGCATCCTCTCCTTCCACCACGTCGCGCCCATCAGCGAATCGGTCGTCAACTACGTTCACCCGATTTCTGAATTCTACAATGGGGACAGGACGGAAGTCACGCCCGACCAACTCGAAAGCTATACCATGGAACAATATCACGACCTTTTCGGCGTCTGCAGCAATCTTGCAGACGTGAGTTCGGGAAGCTCCGAATATTACCGCATTTCCTTTGCGGGGCTGTCCGATTTCCCGCTGCGATCTTCGGCAGCACGGGAACAAGACGATCTTACGATCACCTATTCGCTGAGCAAGAGCTATCTGACGCAAGTCAACGTTGTATTTACGCAGACATCACTATCGGGAGGTGTGGCATGACGCAAAAGCGCTATCTGTTTCTCACGCTTATTCTGTCGCTTGCCATTGTCACATTGATGACATTTTCCTTGACCTATGCCCGCTATTCCGAGGAGACGGAATCGGACGGCATGATCTCGGGAAATCTGGAATATATCGTCTCCAACGAAATCGAGATCGATTCCGTCAACGAATTCTTCTCCGCGATTGAGAACGGCTACACCAACATCAAGATTTCCGACGACGTGGACAATCCGCTCGTCATCACGGGCAGCGTGTCCGACGTCAATTCCGACTTGACCATCGACCTCAACGGCCACGAACTGCAGCGCAACAACCGCGACCCCGTTCTCAACGTCACGAACGGCGTGCGCCTGACCATCATCGATACCAAGGGCGGCGGGAGTTTTTATAACCCCGTCGGTAGCGTGCTACGCATCAGCGGCGGCACACTCACCGTGGCGGACGGCATCTTCGAGAGCGGTCCGCGCGACGGCTATGGCACGGATGTTGAAACCGTCAACAATATACGCTTTGACAGCGAGTATGCAACGCAGGTCAGCGGAACATGGAGCACCCCCGCAGGCGCAAGCATTGATGGCACGAATGGCGTGACTTATTACGAAAATAATGGCAGCATCTATACAGATGGGAGTTCCGCCTCGATGCCCATCATTCTGCCCAATGTCTCCACGGAGACGGACGGGGAGGGCGAAGTGAACCGCCGCGTCAACGGCAATATGTATTTTGCGGTGGGTCAGGATCCCGTCTTTTCCGAAACACATGACATTTCGGACGACACCTATCTCTATTATACACTGGAGGGGGACAACGTCGAAAATACCGACATGGCAGCCACCGATAAGAGTGCCGATTTTTACTATACGTATTATGTTTCCGAGGATACAGAGAACAACGGCTCTATCTCTTATAACTATGCAGGCGTAAATCAAAATGCGGATGGAAGTCTCTACCTCGTCACAGTCTACGGCTATTACGGCGTAAAGGGCGGGGCAGCAACTGCCGCAGGGCAAAACGACGACTTTGCCGCCATTCAGATGAACAGCGGCAATTTGTTCGTGCGCGGCGGCAGGTTCACCACCTATTTCGGCGAATCGTACACCTATTGCGTGCGTGCGACGGGAGGCTATATGTCCGTCACGCAGGGCGGATTCGAGGCGATGGAAAAAAGCATCTGCGTCGGCATCGAATACAGCGAGGACGTTGATACAAACACGGAATATCTCAACGTCAGCCAAGGTACGTTCTATTCTGAAGTGGGGGATACCATTGAAGTGTCCGGCGGCCGTATGAACGTCGGCGGCGGCAGCTTTACCAAAGATGTCACACAGGCATCGTCGGCGATCCGCACGGGGTCTGACCACAACGGTGCTGCGATCGACATGCACGGCGGCGAGCTGACCGTAACGGGCACTGCCGATTCCCTCATTTCGTTCGATTTGATTGGTTCCTATCTGTATGGTATCCGCTCGGCAGACGGCAGCGCTACATTGACCAATGTCGATATTGAAATCGTAGGCGGATCAGTTACGCCGACCGCCAATTTCGGCGTGTATGTTACAAACGATCTGATGCTCTATGGCAATTGTCGTGTCAATGTCACGGGCACGTCTTCTTCCTGTATCTATGCGCATGGTGGTGCGATCAATTATACTTCGCAGGGAACAAATGATCTGCTCTCCGCCACCATGAGCGGAAGTATATCATCGGACGATCGCATCACATCCGCGGCGATCAGCGCCGTCGCGGGCAGCATTTCCATTACAGGAGGCGCGTCGGTTTTTTCGGACGGCCTCGGCATCACCACCAGTACCGGTACCGATGCTTCTGCAAGTGGCTCGGGCGGGAAATTTACTTACACCGCAAGAACGGCAGATGATGCTCTCACCGTAACGTCAACTCACGGCACGGCAATGTATATTGATGGTAATGCCACGATCACGGGAACCGCAACGATCACTTCGCAGGCGTTGAATGATACGCAATACACATTTGTCGAGGTGGACAAAGATACGCCTCCCATTTATGATGCACTCCGTTTGAACAACGGAGGACTTACGACCAGCGGAAATTTTACCGTAAATCACACAGGCTTGGGTGCAGCGGTCTATATTAAGTCGGGAAGTTTTACGGCGGAGAGCGGAACAGTCGATATCACAAATAATATGACTGAATTTGAATATACAGCCTCTGCAGGAAATATCTCCTATGACGGCGTGTATGTAGGCGGCTCTCTCGATGCCTCCGCCGCTACCTTTAACGTTAAGCATATTGGCGTGGTGAGTGACGGTGTGCTTACGAATTACTTTAACACCTATCAAAACTATTCCATTAGAAGTTTTGCTGTACGTGTTGAAAATGGTGATATTACAATTTATAAAGGCACAATTGAAAATGAAATCGGTGGGGGAATTTACGTTCACGGAAGTGGAGATGTAACGTTAGGACAGCAAGGTTCTGACGATTCAAATTTGGTAGTCAAAGTTACCGCAGTGGACGGCGGTACATCTGATCCGATTGTATATAATTCATTTGTTGAAGATACGACCAGCTTGGTTGACCAATGGGCACAAAATTGGCGATATAAGTTAAACAGAAAGGGTGGTCCGGCCGTGGAAATAGACGGTGGCTATCTGCGGGTCAATAGCGGTTCCTTTTCTACAACGCAGGGGGATGGGATTATTGTCCGCGGAGGCAATGCGTTGATTGTGGATGGATATTTCAAGGGCAACGATGCTTATATCGGATACGTGGCAGATGGATATAATGGTGAAAAGGCAGGCCCTGGCGCCTCGTATTCACTAAAAGTGTATGCAGGTACTGTGGATATTTATGGCGGAACATTTGGTCTTTCCTCGTCCACAGATACGCTACGCTCCACGGGCAGCGGCGCTTTCATTATGGGTATGGCTGCAAATGATATAGGGACAGCAAATATTTACGGCGGAAGTTTTGACGTAGATGGGCAAGGCGGTATTTCTGTCTATCAGTTCGCCAACGTTTTGTTTGAGGAAAATCGTGAAAACCCAGATAATTCTTCTATAGTGGGCGAGGAGATTTATGTGCAAGGAGCAGGCGGTGGGTTGATTATTGAATATACGCCATACTCAAATTCCCCGACCATAACAATCGAAAGTGGAACTTTTTATGGAAATGGAACAGGCAGCAATGGTCTTTGGACGGGAAATCCGGGGGCGCAACTGTACATAAACGGCGGCGTTTTCGGTAGGTCAAGGCAAGCGACTAATGGTTTCTATTCCTATAGTGGCGGCGGATTGATGTTTGGATTCCGCAATTATGGACGTTATACTTTTGAGGGCAGCGGTAGGGTACAAATTACAAAGGGAGAGTTTTATGGTACCCCTAATGATTACCGCTACAGCTTAGGTAGTGACCCACGGGATTTTTATTCAGTGGGTGCAATAGGAGGAGGAACAACAGCATCTCATGGCCCGTTGGGGTGGACAAATTATTATGATGACGTTACTGTAAGAATGAATGAGATTATAGTCAGCGATAGTACTATTACAGGGTCAACTTCTTCTTCCACAGGGAGTGGTTCGACAGTCAATTTGTCAAGCGATTATATCTGTACGACAACGGCAAGCTATCATTGGCTGAGAATTGAATAAAAACAGACATGAAAAGTCCGACATGAAACATATTGTATTACAATTGCCATATCTGTAAGGACATTTTATCCACAAGCTCATACTCAATAATACCCTTTGTCTCGCCCCTTCCTTCGGGAAGGGGGAATTTTTCTCCCCAAATTGCTCGCTCACCGTCACTCAAACAAGGGGGGCAAGTACTCCCTCAGTCTGCTCCGCAGACAGCTCCCTCCCCGAGGGAGCCTCTCCGCCAACCGTCATTCAGAGCGCCAGCGAAGAATCCCCCGTACATTGTCTTGAGTGCATGATAACGTGCTCCCTTGCCCCCCTTAACACTTGTTTTAAGGGGGGATGTCCGCAGGACAGGGGGGATTACATTCCACGAGGGGTTTCTTCGGGCTATCGCCCTCTGAATGACGTGTAGCCAAGAGGATTCTCACGCGCCACTTCGTTCCGCTCAGAATGACGCGGTATTCAATCTCCGTTCCCCGTCATTCAAGGCGTTAAAGCGCGCGTATAATTCCCGAGGGCAATGCGCATACTTCTTCCGCATACATAGCGGCGCTTGCCGCGCAAGGAGGTGTGTATGCTGCAAAAGGTGTATATCTGCGGAGTGGACACGGCGGGGCTGCCAAAGCTCTCCCACAAGGAGAACGAAGATCTGATGCGCCGCCTGAAAGCGGGCGATAAGCAGGCACGGGACAGATTTATTGTCGGAAACATGCGCCTTGTGCTCTCACTCGTCAAGCGCTTTTGGGCGAAGAACGCCAACGCGGACGACGTGTTCCAGGCGGGCTGCGTGGGGCTGATCAAGGCGATCGACGGCTTTGACCTCTCCTTTAACGTCAAATTTTCCACCTACGCGGTGCCGATGATCTTAGGGGAGATCAAGCGTTACTTGCGCGACGGCAATTCGCTGCGCGTCTCGCGCTCCATCCGCGATGCCGCCTACCGCATCCTGAAGGTGCGCGAGAGCCTGGAGGAGCATGACG
Organism: uncultured Clostridia bacterium; assembly: GCA_944340905.1. Taxonomy (GTDB): domain Bacteria; phylum Bacillota; class Clostridia; order Christensenellales; family Borkfalkiaceae; genus Gallimonas. The sequence goes on along the minus strand of CALVLT010000006.1, from coordinate 21,929 downwards.
AGGAAGCCACCATCGAGCGCATTGCCGCCGTCATGCAGGTGCAGGAAAAGGAGGTCGCCTACGCCCTCGACGCCATCTCCGACCCCGTGTCGCTGTATGAACCCGTCTACAACAAATCGGGCGATACGCTCCAGCTCCTCGATCAGCTCTTTGACGAGACGCAGAGCGAAGAACTGTGGACGGAGCGCGTGGCGCTCAAGGACGCCATCTCCCGTCTTGCCGAGCGCGAACGCAAAATCCTGACGCTGCGTTATTACGAAGGCAAGACGCAGACGGAGATCTCCGCCGAGGTGGGCATCTCGCAGGCGCAGGTCTCTCGCCTGGAAAAGAACGCGATCGGCGCATTGCGCAAAGAAATTTCCTGAAAACTGCGGCGGCTGCCCGTTCGGGCAGCCGCCGCAGTGCATTGTTCAGAATGGTTATGTGGCATCTTCCGCCTGATGCGCGCGCAGGAACTTTTTTCGGCGGGGAAGATAGATGGCGGTATAGATGCCGAGCAGCAGCGCCGTGCCCGCAAAGGATGCCGCCAACGCCGCGCCGAGCGTAATACGAAAATTGTTCGCCTGTGCCGCTTCATAGAGGGGGATATCGCAGTCGAGGACGAGCACGTACGAGCCATTGAACTCCGAACCGATATAGCCGCTCGGCACCAGCTCACGGATGCCGCCCTGCTTTCGGGATTGAACACAGGCGAGCTGACAATGCCGCCGTCGGGAAGGGTGATTGTAAGCACTTCCACCTCCACATAGACGCCGCCGTCCGCTTGTGTGGTGTGGTAGTCCTGCGCAAAATGTGAGGGGAAATCGGCAAAGAAATAGCTTGCATGCCCGATGAAAAAGTCCTGCGGAAAGTTGCTTCCGTCAAGCGGCGCTTCAAGTTCTTCTTCGCTGAGCGTTGTTTCCGCCGCGTCCGTCTCACAGAGGGTATACTCAAATTCGGAGAACAAGCCGGTGTCTGTGCGAAGATGTGCGAGCAGATCGGCGTAGCTGTCACAATAATATGCACTCGTGCTGCCAACCGGCTGTGGAAAAAGGTCGGGCAGCGCCGCACATACGGCGATGGCGGCAGCGCACACCGCGCAGATCGCGCAATAGGGAATGACGCCGTTCTTGAGCGTCCAGAAAAATTTTTTCCTGTCCGCCCTGTAGGACCTTTTCGCCACGCGCACGATCCACGCGATGAGCAGGGCGAGCAGGGCCGCAACGACGGCGCCGAGCACCCCGTAGCCGATGGCGGCGCCAAGTTTCAAACCGTAGTGCACGGGAACAAAGACGTGCGGGAACAGAAAGCAGAATGCCGCCGAGGCAAGGATGAGCGTCAGCGTCTGTCTGCGCGAGAGGGCGTGCAGAAAATCGTCGATGGCGGCGCTGTCAAAGTCGTTCTGCGTGAGCTGAAAGCGCAGGTATCTGCACTGAATGATGCACAGGAATACGCCCCCGAGCACAAAGATGACGCCCACAAAAAAGCCGATCAGGCTCTCCAAAGCGGCGCAGCCGATGAGCAGGGCGGCAACGATCGCGACAACATACAGCCCGATGCAGATCCAGCTTGTCACAGCCGCATTGTTGCGGTACATGGCAAGCAGGCGCTGAAGGGATTTTTCCCGTTTTTCCTCGCTCTTTTGCGTCGGTTCGTCTGCGGGGATGCGTTCGCCGCGCAAAAGCTCGTCGCAGGTCACGCCGTACAGCTCCGCAAGGGTGGGCAACATGGAGATGTCGGGAGAGGAGGCGCCCGTCTCCCAGCTCGAAACCGTCTTGTTGGATACGCCCAGCCGCTCGGCGACCGCCTGCTGGGCCAGCCCCTTGGATTTGCGCAATACGGCAAGAAATTCGCCGATGTTCATGTCAGCCTCCTGTAATCATTTGCCACCATTCTATCATGTTCGGATATCTTTCGCAAGGCGGAAGGGGGCAAAGACGCTCCAAGAGCCTTGGAATCGGGCTGAATTTCTTGGACAGGCACACTTTTTCGCCGCTGCACATACAATAATAGCATGGAGACGAGTTTTTCCGAGCTGCACAAGAAGGAAGTTGTCAACCTGTCGGACGGAAAGCGGCTGGGCAGAGTGTGCGACGTGGTGTTCACCTACCCCGAAGGGCGCGTACAGGGTATCGTGGCGCCAGGGGGAAAGGGGCTGCGCTGGGGGCGCGCAGAACTGTTTATCGACCTCAAATGCGTCAAAAAAATAGGCATTGACGTCGTGCTCGTGGATATCCGCGCCACTCCCAAGCCGGAAAAACGCGGCGGAAGGTGGGAACAGAGCGCGCCGCGCGAGAACGCATGTCCGCCGCCCGATCGGCGCGATTACGGCGAATATGAGTAAATTCACGCCAAAATGCGTGAATTACATAGTACTATGTCAGACATAATATATCGGATAAAAAAAATTCAGCCCGTCCGAAACCAGGACGGGCCGCTGTTTAGTCGGGATTGTAGCAGTCGCACATTCTGCCGTCCGGCAAAAATCCCGTGTCCGAGCACTTGGCGCAGGCGTAGCGGGGAACAAAGTCGGCATCGGAAAGGCCCAGCCGTCCGAGCGCGGCGGCACGCGCCGCCCTTGCCTTCTCCAGCCGTTCGCGGACGGCGGGGAGCGTCTGAGGGGAAAATACTTCCGCCTTGGCAAGTTCGATCTCTCCCTTTTTGATGGCGCTCTCGGCGCGGACATATTCCGCATCCTGCCGTGCAAGGCGGGCGGCGCGGTCTGCATGTGCCTGTGCAGCCGCACGGCGGCTTGCGTACCAGCGCTCGCGCTCGCTCCTTGCGTCGGCGGAGATCGCCGCCTCGCTTTTGTACTGCGCGCCTGCGGACGGGGCGGGGCGTTCGGGCACCGCCTCGGGCGATTGCACGCCCTCGCGTTTCCACTCGGAGAGCAGCTTGTTCATGTAGGGCAGGGGGGCGGATGCGCCCGATGCGCGCTTTGCCGCCTCTAAGATCATCTCGTCCGAAAAGTTCCAGCTGCGCCACGTCTCGATCATGTCGAGCGCGGACTGCGTCTTTTTGATCACGCCGCACGCTGTCTGAATTTTTTGCAGCAGTTTGAGCTGTTTCTCCCGCGCCGCGCAGTATTCGCGCACGCTCGCCTCGTCCACGATGCCCGCCGTATACAGCCCGTCGAGCATCGCATCGAACTCGGCAAAGCCGTAGGAAAGTTTCATGGCGAGCGAGGCAAGGGCGGACAGGCTCTCGCCGTCGTAGCCGCGCTCCAGCCACTTTTCGGCATATTCTTCGCAGTACGTGCGGGGATTCTGCACCTTGACGCCCAGTTTCCTCGCCACCTTGTAGACGGCGTTCGCCTGTTCCTTGCGGCGGGCAAGGTATTCGCTTGCCTCTGCCGCCGTGTGCGCGCCCTTTTCGTGCAGCTCCTGAACGAGCGCGTCGAGCGTGGAAAGAGACCCCTTGCCCAGCGCCTCGGCGCATGCCGACACTGCGCCGTCCTCCATGCCGAGCGCCGCCCACTTTTCCAGATGTGCATAGTCGTTCTCCTGAGGCTTGCGGCAGATGCCGAGCAGGCTGAACAGGCGGGAGAGTTCGCGTTCGCGGGTGTGGAAGTCCGCCAGGTCCGCCTCCACCTGCTCATATGTAAATTTGTGTTCGCGCGCCAGCTTTGCTGCCTTGTTGAGGATGTGCGAGCAGGAGAGCTTGTCGCCGTCCTTTTTCGCGCAGTACTGCGCAACGAGCAGAAATGCCTGCTGTTCCATCGGGTTGTTTTCGAGAAATTCCAGAATGCGCTGCATCTCGTAGGGTTTGAAGTCCTTTTGAGCGCGCTGCAGGATCTGATAGAGTTCGCGGTTGAAGGCGGCGTATTTTTCGGGGCGCACCGTCTTGGGCCGCCCGACGGCTGCGTTCACGGGCAGATATTCCACATAGAGCGGGGAGCGAGAGAGAATGCGCACAAGGTCGCACTCCTCCCAAAAGGAAAAAATTTCCACGAGTTTTTGCTCGCTGAGTTTCAACAGTTTGGCGCAGGTCGCCGCATCGAAGTCGCCCGCCACCTGACACAGGTACAGCCCGTACAGATACACGCGCACGGCGTCGCCGTCCGCCTGCGGCAGATATTTGGTGATGAACTGATTTTCCACGCTCGTGATCATGTTCGAGCTGAAGTCCTTGGAAAAGGCGGCGAATGACATAAAAATTTCTCCTGAGTTTTCACGGACGCGTTTTCCCGAATGCGGGGTGAACGCTTGCATTTTTCACAAATGCGTTGTATAATAGTATATCATAGTATACCACAAATTGCGGGCAAATGCAATGCGTCCGCTCTGTCAATTTTGCAATTCCGGCATTTTTCATGAACATTCTGCACACTTCCGATTGGCATATCGGCAAGCGCCTGATGGACCGCGAGCGCCTGCCCGAACAGATCGAGGCGCTCGGCGAACTCGGGTGCATCTGTGATGAGAGAGAGGTCGACCTCGTGCTTGTCGCGGGCGACGTCTTTGATACCTATATGCCTTCCGCCGAGGCGGAGGAAGCGTTTTTTCATGCCGTCAAGCGCATTGCGGGGGCGCGGCGCGCCGTCGTGCTCATCAGCGGCAATCACGATGACGGCGTGCGGCTGGCCGCCTCGGCGCCCCTTGCGGCGGAGGAGGGCATCTATCTCTTCGGCAGCGGTCGGGACGTCATGCCCGTGGGCGGAACGCGCCCTGTGCGGGCGGTCGCCTCGGGCGAGGGGTATGTGGTCATCGCGAACGAGAAGGGGGAGCGCGTCTATATCAATGCGCTGCCCTATCCCAACGAGGCGCGCCTGAAAGAGGAAAAGACGGAGGAGAGATACACGGACAAGCTGTGCCGCTGGATCGCGCGCGGCGAGGCGGGTTTTTCGGGCGGTATGCCGCACATTCTCCTCTCCCACCTGTTTGTCGCGGGCGGTTTGGTAAGCGAGAGTGAACGCGACATCGACCTCGGCGGCGCGCGAGCCGTGCCGCCCTCCCTGTTTGACGGGTTTGATTACGTTGCGCTCGGGCATCTGCACAAGCCGCAGCGGCTGGGGGACAAGGTGCGCTACAGCGGTTCGCTCCTGCAGTACTCCTTCGACGAACAGGAAAAAAAGCAGGTGATCCTGCTGCACACGCAGGGGGAGGAGGTCGTCTGCGAGGACGTTTTGCTGACGGTGGGGAAGCGCCTCGTACGCCTGGAGGAGGAGAACGCCGAGCGCGCAGCCGCACTTCTGAAACAGTATGAAGGCTGCTTTGTGGAGCTGACCCTCCGCCTGAACGCGCCGCTCACCTCGCAGGAGACGCAGGCGCTGCGTGCGGCGAACGAGGGGCTGGTCTCGCTCATTGTGCGCACACAGGGGCAGGCGTCGTCGCCCACGCTGCGCCGCAGCATGCTGTCTGCGGGCGAACTGTTCGGCGAATATTACCGCAGCGTCTACGGCGAGGCGCCCGCGCAGGAGCTGACCGAGGCATTCCTGGAACTGCTGGAGGAGGGCGCATGAAACCGCTGTATCTGGAATTTTGCGGCATCAATTCCTTCTCCGAGCCGGCAAAAATAAACTTTGCAAAACTGCTCGAGTTCGGCATCTTCGGCATTTTCGGGGACACCGGTTCGGGCAAGAGCACCATTCTCGATTGCATCGGCTTTGCGCTCTACGGCAATGTGGCGCGCTCGCGCTCGGGCAGCATCGCCGACATCATTCATTATTCCGCGGACAAGGCATATGTCCACTTTGAATTTGAGATCGTCTTTGAGGGCAGCCGCAGGCGCTTTCGCGTCGAGCGCGAACTCAAGCGCAAGAACGCGGCGCAGTCGCTCAAGGTCTACGAGCAAAAGGCGGACGTGCTGATCACCCTAGCCGACGGCGTGCGCGAGGGCAACGCGCTTTTGGAGCGCATCATCGGCCTGGAGCAAAAGGACTTTGAAAAGTGCATCGCGCTGCCGCAGGGCGAATTTTCCCAGTTCGTCAGATCCGCACGGGGGGAGCGGCTGCGGCTCATTTCCCGCCTGTTCGATTTGGAGGCATACGGCGAAGGGCTGGTAAAGCGCGCGGGCGGCAAAATGGCGCAGGCGCGCGAGGCGCTTGGCGTCACGCTGGCGCGGCTGGAGCAGTACCGCGAGATCACGCAGGAGGCGCTCGACGCGCAAAAGAAAGCGGCTGAGGACCTTGCTGCGGAGGACGCGGCGCTCGGGAGCGCCCTTGCTCAACTGCGGGAGCGCGAGAAACAGCTCGCCGTTCGGGTGCGGCTGCGCGCCGAACAGGAGAAACTGACGGTGCAAATGGCGCAGCTGGAGGCGCAGAAAGAGGGCATGCGGACGCTCAGCGAAGGACTGGAGCGGCTGGAGAAGGCATCGGCAGTCGTGCGCGATGCGCAGGAGTGCGAACGGGCGAGGCAGCGTGCCGGGGCATGTGCTGCGGCCGCTGAGGGCGCCGCGGCGGCGCAGGCGGATGCGCAGAAGAAACTCGACGCCGCGCTCTTGTGGGATACGGCAAAGACGGAGGATGAGGAAAATATACTCACGGCGCGCATCGCGCAGGCCAAGAGCGAGGCATTCCGCGCCGGCGAGCTGCAAAAGGCCCGCAAAAAGCTGGAGGAGACCGAGCGCAGTCTCGCACAGGAGCGGGCGGTATTTGCCGATTTTTCTTACGAGCGGGAGCGCGCCCGTCTGGAGGAGGCGATCGCGGCGCAGGGAAGCACCGATTTTCTCACGTTTGCGCAGGAGAAGGGCAAGGCGGCGCTGCTGCATGCGGAATATGCCGTCTTTGTCCGGGAACTGACCGAGCTGACCCGCCGCCATCCCGTGATCGACGCGGATTCCCGTCCGCTCATCCAAAAATATACCGAGCTTTCCCGCGGGGAGACGACGGACTTTACGCGTCTAAGAACGCAGTTCAAGAGCGCGGAGGCGGAGCGCGAGAAACTGCGCGGGGAGCTGCTCTCCCTCGAAAAGGCAAAGGGGAGATACGACGCGCACCTCGCGCAGCTGCAGACGCTCTCCGAAACGCGCGCTGAGACGCTCGAGCGCATCAGGGCGCTCTCGGAGGGGTTTGTCCCCGCGGAAGAACCCGTCGCTGCGCTGGAGGAACGTTTGCTTGCGCTGCGTCGCGAGAAAAAGCGCCGCACGCAGGAGCGCGAGGAGGCGCAAAAGGCGCTCGCCGACGCACAGGCCAAACGGGCCGAGGCGGAGGGACAGGCGCGCGCCGCGCGCGAAAATGCCGACATGGCGCAGGCAAGGCTGGCGCAGTCGCTGTCCGCGGGCGGGTTTTCTGCAGCGGAAGATGCGCTCGCGCTGCGCAAGACATATGGCGACCCCGCCGAGGCAAAGCGCCGCGTCGATGCATATAAAGAACAGTACGCCGCCGTGCGTTCCCGCCTGCGGGAACTTGCAAAGGAAGAACTTGCCGACGCCACGAAGGAGGCATATGCGGCGCTCAGGGAGGAGCTTTCCGCCAAAGAGGCGCGTGCAGCACAGTGCGCACGGGAGCTTGCCGTACTGCGCGACGGGCTTGCCCGCAGCGTGGAGGGGCTGCGCCGCAAGGCGGAGTTGGAAGAGGAGCGCGGCAGACAGGAGAAGGCATTTGCGCGCTACGAACGTCTCAGAAAGCTGCTCGAGGGCAATAAATTCATGGAATTCGTCGCCGAGGAGTACTTGCAGACGGTGGCGGAGAACGCGAGCGGGCGGCTCTTATCCCTGACGGACGGCAGATACTTTCTGCGCTACGAGGGCGGATTTTTTGTCGGGGACAACTTCAACGGCGGCGAACTGCGCAGCGTTTCCACCCTTTCGGGCGGAGAGACCTTTCTGGTCTCGCTCTCGCTTGCGCTCGCGCTGAGCGCGGAGATCTGTGCGCGCAGCCTGCGTCCCATCGAGTTTTTCTTTCTTGACGAGGGGTTCGGCACCCTGGACGAGCACCTGGTGGACGTCGTGATGGACAGCCTCGAGCGGCTCAAGAACGAACATTTTTCCATCGGCATCATCTCGCACGTGGAGGAACTCAAACACAGAACGGAGCGCAAGCTCCTCGTTACAAAGGCGACCGAACGGCACGGTTCGCAAATTACAATGGAGTGAGGTAGCTTTTGAGTACTTTTCTGACGCCTGTCACCCTATGGAAGGACTTCGACGACACTCTTCCTTTGGAAGAAGAGACGCTCTCCGAACACAAAGCGGAGGGCGCGCTTGTGCGCGAGGTGCGTTTTCTCGGCAGGCAGACGCAGGACGGGCGCGTGAATATCTATGCGCAGTACGTTCTGCCCGAGGGGGAGGAAAAATTCCCCGCGGTCATGATCTTGTTCGAGGCGGGCTGTCCCTTTGACGAGGCGTTCATCCGCCGCTTTACTGCGCGCGGGTACGGCGTGCTGTGCGTGGATTACTGCGGCGAGAACGGTACGCAGGCGCACACCGTCTATCCCGAGAGCATCGGCTATGCCAACTACGTGCGCTCGGAGGGAAAGCTGGATCGCGCCGAGCCGAGCGCACGCGAGACCTGCTGGTACGAGTGGGCGGGCGTTGCGCGCTACGGCGCAAAATTTCTTGCCTCGCGCGCGGAAGTCACGCGGTTCGGGGCGATCGGTCTGCGGACGGGCGGGGAGGTGCTGTTCAAGATCGCGCCCTACGCGCCGCTCTCGTGTATGATCTCGGTGTGTGCGGCGGGCTGGCTCGCCTACCGCGGCATGGAGAAGTTTGCCGAGGGGGAAAAGAAGGTGTTCGATGAGGAGCACCACCGCTTTATCGCGGGCATCGATTCGCAGAGCTATGCTCCCTATATCAAGTGCCCCGTTCTGCTGCTCTCCGCCGTCAACGATAAGAAGCACGACTATGACAGGGTATACGATACCTTCCAGCTCATCAATCCCGATGTGCAGAAGGCATTCCTGTATTCGTCGCACGGGAACGGCCTCATCGGCATGCACTCGCTTGCCGACATCGACCTCTTTCTCGACAAGTACCTGAAGGAACGCTCGGTGTTTGTGAGCGGCCCCATCGACTTTACCGTAGAGGAGGACGGACAGGGCAAGCTTGTCGCGCGTGTGACCTTTGACAAGGAAGGGGAGCTGCACGAGTGCGGCATCTTCTACACCGAGCGCATCACAGGCTCGCATGCGCGCGATTGGACGCGCGTGCTCGGCAGCTTGTCAGACGTCAAGGGCGACGTGGGTACCTTCCCGCTCGAGCTGTACGAAAAGAGCGACCGCGCCCTCGTGTACGCATTCGCCAATTATTCCAACAACTTTTCCGTAACGTCCAAAATTCAGGAGGTCATCGTCAAAAAACTCTATAAAAATGTGTGCGTCAAGAGCCGCATCGTGTATTCTTCGGAGCGCGATTCCCTCAACGGCGTCTCCGGATTTCGCCGCCGCGCACGTTCGGTTGCCGACTGCTTTGCGGACGGCCGCGGTGTGGACGCCAAGCTGTTGCCCGGTTACGGCGGCATTCTGGGGGCTACGGCGGAGGCGGGGCTGGTCTCCTATCGGGTCAACGAGCCGCGCTATTCGGCGCCCGAGGGGGCCTCGCTGCGGCTGGACGCCTACTGTCGGGAGGATGCCTCTCTCAAGGTCACGTTCTATTTTGACGATGATGAAGAAAACGGTTACAGCGCGGAGGCGCACATTTCCGGCGGCGGCAAATGGAAGAGCATTCTGTTCGATGCCTCCGATTTCAAATCGGTGACGGGCGCACATATGCACAGCTTTGTCGGAGCGCTTTCGCTGGTGTTCGTCTCAAGAGCGGAAGTTTTGGTCAACAATATCGTATGGATCTGAGCGAACTGCATCTTCACACCGTCATCGAGACAAAAAAACCGCACCCGTGCGGCGGAAAGCTGTGGGAGATCGTGCGCACGGGCGCGGACTACAAGATCAGATGCACGACGTGCGGCAGGGTGGTCATGCTCACGCCGGACGAGCTGAAAAAGCGCGTCAGGCGCATTGCGGAGGACGGACAATGATGCGCCGCCCCGCCATGCTCAACGAGCGCAAAGAGAGCCGCGCGCCCTTCATCGTGCTGTGCATCCTGTTTGCGCTCGTGATCGTCATTCTCATCTTCGACCTTCTGCGCGCGCAGTTCCTGCTCATCGTCGAAGTCAAGGGCGATTCCATGCGGGATACCCTCTACGGCGGCGAAATGACGGGAGGGGACTACGCGGGCGGCGATATCGTCTATGCCGTGCGCGGAAACGACGCCGAACGGGGCGATATCGTCATCATCGACACGTCGCAAAGCGCCGCCTACGACCCGCACGGCCATGCGGTGTTCACGGCGCAGACCATCATCAAGCGGCTGATCGCCGTGGAGGGGGACTGCGTCAAGTGCGAAAACGGCATCGTCTGGCTTAAGCAGGCGGGGGGCGAATACGAGGCGCTGTCCGAGCCGTACGTCAAAGGCGTAACGCCTGATTTTGAGGAAGTATACGTCGGCGAGGGCGAGATATTCTTTCTTGGGGACAACCGCGCGCGCAGCGCCGATTCGGAGGACATCGTCAACGCGCATTATGCGCTGCTGCACATGGAGGACATCGTGGGCGTCGTGCCCGCATGGGCAGTCTCCATCAAGGGTTTCACTACGGCGTGGGAAAATTTCCGCGCCGCAATATACGGGATATTTGTTATCAATTGATTCATTTACGGATCACGGAGGAATAACTATGATTCAGATCACGGCAGACAGCACCTGCGATCTGGGCGCGAACATCGTTTCGCGCGAGATCGGCATCATGCCGCTCTCCGTCATATTGGGCGGAACGGCGTACAGGGACGGCGTAGACATCGTTCCGCAGGACATCTTCGGCTATGTCGAACGGACGGGACAACTGCCCAAGACGGCGGCGCCGAGCATCGGGGACTACGAGGACTTCTTCCGCTCCTACGTCGAGGCGGGGAATACCGTCATCCACTTCAGCATTTCGGCAAAGGCGTCCTCCGCCTGTTCGTATGCGCAGGAGGCGGCAAAGGCATTCCCCGGCAAGGTGTACGTGGTGGACAGCAAGGCGCTCTCCACGGGACAGGGGCTGCTCATCCTCAAGGCGGCAGACCTCAGGGATGCGGGAATGCCCGCCGAACGCATCGTGGAAACGGTCAATGCGCTGCGCCCGCTCGTCAACACCTCTTTCGTACCCGACCGCCTCGACTATCTCTACAAGGGCGGAAGGTGCTCGCGCATGGCAATGTACGGAGCAAATCTTCTAAAGATCCATCCGCTCATCGAAATGCACGACGGGCAGCTCGTCGCGGGCAAGAAGTACCGCGGCGGCATGGTAAAGTGTATCGAGCAGTATGTCGAGGACCTCGCCGTCAAATATCCCAAATATGACCGCACGCGCTGCTTTATCACCAACAGCTGCGCGGACGAGGAGGTCGCCGAGGCGGCGCGCAAAAAGGTCGCCGCACTCTTCACCTTCGACGAGGTGCTGGAGACGGTGGCAGGCTCGGTCATCACGGGGCACTGCGGCAGGAACACACTGGGCGTTTTGTTCATTGCGGAGGGAAATGCATGACAAAGCTGTATTCGGATACCGACCTCTGGGACGCCTACATGCAGCGCCGCCGCATCCTGGGCGTGTTTTTCGGGGTGACGGGGGCATATCTTGCGGGCTTTCTCGCGCTGCTCATCTACTATATCATGCTGCCCTACGAGGACCCCAATCAGGGCTGGGTCATCGGCGTGACATGCGCGCTGACGGCGGTCTATATCATCTTTTTGTTCCCGTACATGGGCATCTGTTTCAAGCGCTGCAACGCCTACTGCAAGATGCTCCGCTTTATTTCGGTGGGATTGAAAGAATATTCCGTCGCGCCCTTCGCGGGCATCGAGGACTGGACGACGCGCGACAACGTAGACGTCAACGTCGCCACCTTCAAGGTACACAACATCAAGCGGGACGAGGACATGATCCGTCAGATCTACGTGGACGGGGAGAAGGACTTTCCGCCCTTTGAGGAGGGCTGCCTTGTCCGTCTGATTTCGCAGGGGAACCTGCTCATCGAATATGAGATCGCAAAGGAGAAAGAAGAATGCGCGCAGTCGTAACGGTAACGGGTTCGGACAGAAGGGGCATCATCGCAAGGGTGAGCGGCTTTCTGTTTGAACGCAACGTCAATATCGAGGATATTTCCCAGACCATTCTGGGCGACCAGTTCGCCATGATCATGATGGTGGACACCTCCGAGAGCCAGGTGGAATTCGCACAGCTCGCCAAAGAGCTTTCGGAAATGGGCGAGAAGATCGGCATGACCGTGCGCCTTCAGCACGCGGACATCTTCGACGCCATGCACAACGTATAAAAGGGACCTATGTTCAGCAAATTTGATGTGATAGAAACGATCGAAATGATCGAAAAAGAGCACCTCGATATCCGCACGGTGACGATGGGCGTCTCCCTCCTCTCCTGTGTCCGCGCGACGGCAAAGGAGACGGCGAAGGCCGTCTATGACCTCGTCTGCCGCAAGGCGGAGAGGCTGGTGCCGACCGCCGATGCACTTTCGGGCGAGTACGGCATTCCCATCGTCAACAAGCGCGTGTCCGTCACGCCCGTCTCCCTGATCACGGCGGCGTTTCCGCAGCAGAGCGCGCTGGTGGGCGCCGCGCTCGACAAAGCCGCCGCGGAGCTGGGCATCGACTTTCTGGGCGGCTATTCCGCCCTCGTGCATAAGGGTACGGCGGACTATGAGGAGGCGTTCCTCGCCACCATTCCCGAAGTGCTTGCCTCCACGAAGCGCCTGTGTTCCTCCGTCAACGTCGGCTCCTCCAAGTCGGGCATCAACATGGACGCGGTGCGCGCGATGGGCGAGATTGTCTTAAAGACGGCGCAGCTCACCAAGGAAAAGGACGGCCTCGGCTGTGCCAAGCTCGTGGTGTTCTGCAACGCAGTGGAGGACAATCCCTTCATGGCGGGCGCCTTCCACGGCGTGGGCGAGGCGGACACCGTCATCAACGTGGGCGTCTCCGGCCCCGGCGTCGTGCAGCATGCGCTCAAATTCATACCCGATGCCGATCTGACGGACGCCGCGGAACTCATCAAGCGCACGGCGTTCAAGATCACGCGCGCGGGACAGCTCGTCGCGAAAGAGGCGGCAAAGCGGCTGGGCGCGCGGTTCGGCATCGTCGATCTGTCGCTTGCGCCCACCCCCGCACGCGGCGATTCGGTGGCGCATATTCTTGAGGAACTTGGGCTGGAGGTCGTCGGCTGTCACGGCACGACGGCTGCGCTCGCCATGCTCAACGATGCAGTGAAAAAGGGCGGCGTCATGGCGTCCTCCCGCGTGGGCGGGCTGTCGGGCGCGTTCATCCCCGTCTCCGAGGACATCGGCATGATCGAATCTGCCACGGCGGGGAAGATCTCCATCGACAAATTGGAGGCAATGACCTGCGTGTGCTCGGTGGGGCTGGATATGATCGCCATCCCGGGCGACACGCCCGCCTCCACCATCTCCGCCATCATTGCGGACGAGGCCGCCATCGGCATGGTGAACAACAAGACGACGGCGGTGCGCGTCATTCCCGCGCCCGGCAAACAGGTGGGGGATGAAGTCAGTTTCGGCGGGTTGCTGGGCCGTGCGCCCGTCATGCCCGTTCATACGGGGGATGCGGGGAAATTTATCCGCCGCGGCGGACTCATCCCCGCGCCCATCCACAGTTTCAAAAATTAAAATCAACGTGCAAAGGAGTATCTCAACAATATGGAACGCAAGGACGTAGAGACCAAATACCGCTGGAAGATGGAGGACGTGTTCGAGAGCGACGAGGCGTGGGAGAAGGCATATGCCGCGCTGGAGACGCTGCCCGATTTTGCCTCCTTCCGCGGAAAACTCACGACGGCGGAAAACGTCGCGGCATACTTCGCCTTGACGGAGGAGTATGAGAAACAGCTCATGCTCGTCTATCTGTACGCGCACTCGCGCAACGACGAGGACGTGCGCGTGACAAAGTACAGCGCATATGTGGCAAAAGTGGTGAGCCTGTTCACGAAATACGGCGCAGAGACCTCGTTTGCCGACCCCGAACTGACGGCGCTGCCCGAGGAGACGCTGCGCGCATTTGCTAGCGCGCCCTGCCTGAAGGACTATGACTACTATCTCTCCCGCATGATCGCGCGCAAAAAGCACGTGCTCTCGGAGAAGGAGGAGCGCATCCTCGCGCAGACGGCGGAGCCGATGAGCGTTTCGTCCGACGTGTTCGGCATGCTCGACGACGCCGAACTCAACCTGCCCTATATCACCTATCAGGGCAAGCGCGTAAAGCTCTCGCACGGGCTGTATTCCGTCATTCTGAGCGGAAACGACCGCGCGGCGCGCGCCAATGCGTTCAAAAAGTACTACGCGGCATACGAGAAGATCATCGGCACGCTCGCCACGACCTATTTCGGAAACGTCAAGAAGGATATCTTCTACAAGAACGTGCGCGGATATGACAGCTGCCTTGAAATGGCGCTTGCCGAAGAGGACGTCACGCGCGACGTGTACGACAACCTGATCGCCGCCGTTGACGAGGCGGCGCCAATCATGCACCGCTACATGGCGGTGCGCAAAAAGGCGCTCGGGCTGGACAGGATGCATATGTACGACTTGTATGTTCCGCTCGTGGAGAACGCCGAACTGCGCCTGAGCTACGAAGAGGCGTACGAACTGGTACTCAAAGGGCTTGCCCCGCTCGGGGAGGAGTATGTCGCTCTTTTGAAGAAGGGGCGCGACGAGCGCTGGATCGATGTGTGCGAGACGGAGGGAAAATCAGGCGGCGCCTATTCCATCGGCGTGTACGGCACGCATCCATTTGTCCTGCTCAACTACCAGCCCACGACGCACGACGTGTTCACCATCGCGCACGAGATGGGGCATTCGCTGCATTCGTGGTTCTCTAACTCTGCGCAGCCCTATGCCAAGGCGGATTACAAAATTTTTGTCGCGGAGGTCGCCAGCACGGTCAACGAGGTGCTGCTGCTCAAGTACCTTCTCAAGACCTCGCGGGATGAAAAGCTGCGCAAGTATCTGCTCAACTACTTTATGGATATGATCCGCACGACGCTCTTCCGCCAGACGCAGTTTGCCTGCTTTGAACAGGAGGCACACGCCATGGCGGAGCGCGGCGAACCGCTCAACAAGGACAATCTCTCCGAGCTGTACTATTCGCTCAACAAAAAGTATTACGGCAAGGCGCTCACGCACGACAAACAGATCGCCATCGAATGGGCGCGTATCCCGCACTTCTACCGCTCCTTCTATGTCTACAAGTATGCGACGGGCATCACGGCGGCGATCGCCATTGCGGACAAGATCCTCACCGAGGGCGCGCCCGCGGTGGAGCGCTACTTCAACTTCCTGAAAGGGGGTTGCTCGACGGACCCCGTCACCCTGCTGAAGGGGGCGGGCGCAGACCTGACCAAACGGGAGACGTTCGCCGCGGCAATGAAGGAATTTTCCGACGCGCTGGAAGAATTTGAGGCGCTTTCGTAACACAACAAAGGACAACAGACATGGCAAACAATCAGATGCCGCACAACCTCGAGGCGGAGGCGGCGCTCCTGGGGTGTATCATCATCGACGGGGATATTCAGCCCGAACTTCTCGAGACGCTCAAGGCGGACGACTTCTACCAGGAATCCGACCGCCTCGTGTTCGAGGCAATGCAAAAAGTATACGGCGCACGCAAGCCCGTGGACGTCGTCACGCTCACCGATATGCTCGAACGCGAGGGCACGCTCGAACGGGCGGGCGGCCTGCAGCGCATCACCGAGCTTGCGGAGGTCACGCCATCGGCGGCAAACTACAAGCAGTACTTTGAGATCGTGCGCCGCGACGCCATCCGCCGCAGCCTGATCCGCGCGGCAAAGGGCATCATCGAGGTGAGCACGGAGGGCACGGAGGCGCGCGACGCCATCGCCTACGCCGAAAAACAAATTTATGACATCTCCAAGCAGGAGGACAACAGCCAGCTTGCGGGGCTTGCGGACGGCATCGTCATCCGCGAGGTGCTCGGCAAGTTCGAGGATATCCAGTCCGACCCCAACGCCTTCCGCGGGATCCCAACGGGATTCAAGCAGCTTGACCGCATCACCAACGGCCTGCAGCGCTCCGACCTCATCGTCATTGCGGCGCGCCCCGGCATGGGCAAGACGTCGCTCGCCATGAACATTGTGGAAAACGTCTGCCTCAACAAGGGCAAGACGGCGGCGGTGTTCTCCCTCGAAATGCCGCGCAGCCAGCTCGTGCAAAGGCTGCTGTGCGCGCACGCGGAAGTGAGCATGGAGAAGGCGCTCTCGGGCAAACTTGCCCAGAAGGAGTGGCGCAATCTGATGGTCGCGAGCGACAAACTGCAGCGCTGCAACCTCTTTATCGACGATTCCTCGCGCGTGACGCCCGCGGAAATTTTGTCCAAGTGCCGCCGCCTTTCGGCCGCTGTCGGCTCCCTCGATCTCGTCATGATCGACTATATCCAGCTCATGGGCGGGACGGGCAGCGGGAAGATCGGCTCCTTCGAGAACCGCCAGCAGGAGATCGCATCCATCACGCGCGATCTGAAGATCATGGCAAAGGAACTCAACGTTCCCGTCATCGCGCTCTCGCAGCTCAGGCGCATTCAGACCAAGGAGCCGCAGCTCTCCGATTTGCGTGAGTCGGGCGCCATCGAGCAGGACGCCGACATCGTCATGTTCATCAACCGCCCCGACGTCACCGCAACTGCCGAAGAGCTCGCCAAAAAGACGGTCGTCAAGGGCGCGGCGGAACTCATCCTCGCCAAGCACAGGAACGGTTCGCTCGGGCGCATTCAGCTGCGCTTTATCGGCGAGAGCACCAAGTTCGTGGACGTGGAGGATCAGAACCAGCCCGCGGAGGAACCCGGGCACTACACGCCGCCGCCTGAGGGGTACGAGGACGACGACACGGGGATCCCCGAATGACCACGCATATCCTGCCCGTCACTCCCGATTCGCTCGCTTGGGCAAAGGAGCTGATCGCGGAGGGGGAGGTGGTTGCCTTTCACACGGAGACGGTATACGGCCTCGGTGCGGACGCGGCAAACGACGATGCCGTTCGGAAGGTGTTCGCGCTCAAGGGGCGGCCCGCCGACAATCCGCTCATCGCGCACGTGCATCCGGATTATGACATCTCCCGTCTGGTCGAGACGCCCGCATGGACGGCGTGCCTGCGTGAAAAATTCCTGCCCGGGCCGCTGACCATGGTGTACCCCTCCAAGGGAAGGGTGAGCGCATTTGTCTCGTGCGGGCTGCCCACGCTGTCCATCCGCGTGCCGTCCTCGCCCGTTGCGCAGGCATTCCTGCGGGCGGTGGATTGTCCCATCGCCGCGCCCAGCGCCAACCGCTCCAAACACGTGTCGCCCGTCACCGCGCAGCACGTCTATGACGATTTTGCGGGGGAGATCCCGCTCATCCTCGACGGCGGCGCCTGCAGCGGCGGCATCGAGAGTACCGTGCTCGACTGCACGGGGAACGTTCCGCTCATCCTGCGCGCGGGGCTTGTCACGCGCGAGATGGTGGCGCAGGAGGTCGGCGCGTGCGAGTACTATACTTTGCATGACGGGGAAAAGCCCAGGAGCCCCGGCATGGCATACAGGCACTATGCGCCCTCCTGCCGCACGGCGTTCTTTGCGGCGGACGATGTGCAGGGGGCGGTGCGCTGCTACCTTGCGGAGGCGGGGCGGGGCGGCGCGCCCGTGCTCCTGTGTGAGCATGCGGCGGCAGCGGCTCTTCCGGAGTGCCGCAGTCTCGACCTCGGCAGCACGCCCGAGGAGATGGCGTCCAATCTCTACGCTCATCTGCGGACGGGGGAGCGGACGGCAAGCCTTCTCATCGGCATCGAGCCGAAGGGGAGGGGCGGCGTCATGGCGGGCGTGCGCAACCGCCTGCTGCGCGCGTTCGGACAGAACGCGGGGAGTGACCATGAAACATAAGAAGATCATTTTTGTCTGCACGGGAAACACCTGCCGCTCTCCGATGGCGGAGGCGGCGCTGCGCGCCGAACTCAAACGCCGCAAGATCCGCTGGTACAGCGTCTCTTCGGCGGGGCTGCGGGCGCAAGCGGGCGCACCGATGGCGGAAAATGCCCGCGCCGCGCTTGCGGAGCGCGGCATCGCCTGTGCGGAAAACTTCCGCGCGCGGCGGCTGAACGAAAAGACGTGCGCCGAGGCGTATGCCGTCATATGCATGACGCGCGAACAGGCCGCCGCAATCGGCACAAAGAATGTGACGAGTATGTCCGTCTTTGCGGGGCGGGATATTCCCGATCCTTACGGACAGAACATCGCTGCCTATCGGGCGGTACTGCAAGAGATTTGCGATTGCATTCCCAAGATCATCGCGATCCTCAATATCGCAAATGAACAGGAAAAATAAGGGGGACAATACCATGAAAATTGCTGTAGCATGCGACCACGGCGGGCTTTTGCTCAAGAACGCGGTCATGAACTGGCTGGCGGAGAACGGATACGAGGCGGTCGATTTCGGCACGGACAGCGCCGCGTCCTGCGACTATCCCGATTTCGCCCTCAAGGCGGCGGAGGCCGTTGCGGGGGGAGAGTGTACCTTTGGCATCGTTGTCTGCACAACGGGCATCGGCATCTCCATCGCCGCCAACAAAGTGCGCGGCGTGCGCTGCGCGCTGTGTTCCGAACCGTTTTCCGCCAAGATGACCCGCCTGCACAACGATGCAAACATGCTCGCGCTGGGCGGCGGGATCGTTGGCGTCAATCTCGGCACGGAGATCGTAAAGACCTTTTTGCAGACGCCCTTCTCCGCCGAAGAAAAGCATGCGCGCCGCATTTCCAAGATCGCGGCGATCGAAGAAAAATACTGTAAATAGGTTGCAGGGAGGAACTGACCATGAAAGCGTTGCGCGATAAGATCGTCGAGTCGCTCACATCCATTCTGCCAATAGCGCTTATCGTGCTTATCCTGAGCGTCGCTTTCGTTCCGATGGATACGGGTACCTTTGTACTCTTTCTCGTCGGGGTCTTTCTGCTCATCATCGGCCTCGGCTGCTTTATGCTGGGCGCCGACATGTCCATGCTCGTCATCGGCGAAAAGATCGGCGCGACCATCACGCACTCGCGCAAGATATGGCTGATTGCGCTCATCTCCTTTGTGATCGGCATCATCGTCACGATCGCCGAACCCGACCTGCAAATTTTGGCGGAGCAGGTGCCCGCCGTTGCCGAGCAGACGCCGCTCGGAAATTACCTGCTCATTCTCACCGTTGCGGTGGGCGTGGGCATCTTCCTCATGATCGGCATGCTTCGCATCGTGTTCCATATCCCGCTGCACTTTCTGCTCATTCTCTTCTATGCGATCGCGTTCGTGCTGAGCATCTTTGTCTCGCCCGACTTCTGGGCGGTCTCCTTCGATTCGGGCGGGGTGACGACTGGGCCCATGACGGTACCCTTCATCATGTCGCTGGGCGTGGGCGTCGCGTCCATCCGCAGCGGCAAGGGCAGCAAGGACGACTCCTTCGGGCTTGTCGCGCTCTCGAGCGTCGGCCCGATCATCGCCGTTCTCGTTCTGGGGATCGTCTTTGACATCCATGACGTCAGCTATACGCTGGAGGCGCTCAGCCCGCCGACAGACACGCGCGGCGTGTTCTTTGAGTATCTGCACGGGTTCGGCGACTATGCCGCCGAGGTCGCCATCGCGCTCTCGCCCATCATTGCGTTCTTCATTCTCTTCCAGATCGCGGCGCGCGTCTTCCGCAAGCGGCAGATCGTGCGCATCGTCGTCGGCTTTGTGTATACGTTTGTCGGGCTTACGCTCTTTCTGACGGGCGCCAACGTTGGTTTCATGCCGGTGGGCAGACTGGTCGGACAGGGTCTTGCGGGACTGTGGGGCGGATGGCTGCTCATTCCCGTCGGCATGATCATCGGGTACTTCGTGGTCGCGGCGGAACCTGCCGTCCACGTTCTCAACAAGCAGGTGGAGCGCATGAGTGCGGGAGCCATTTCTTCCTCCGCCATGATGAAAGGGCTGTGCATCGGCGTCTGCGTGTCCATCGGGCTTGCCATGCTGCGCATCCTGACGGGGATCAGTATCATGTGGATCCTCATTCCGGGGTATCTGATCGCGCTCGTGCTCACCTTCTTCACGCCGCCCATCTTTACCGGCATCGCTTTCGACTCGGGCGGCGTTGCGAGCGGGGCAATGGTTTCCTCCTTCGTCCTGCCGCTCGCGATCGGTGCATGCGACGTGCTGCGCGGGGCGGATGCCGTCATGACGCAGGCGTTCGGCTGCGTGGCGTTCGTCGCGCTCACGCCGCTCATCTCCATCCAGATCCTTGGCATCGTCTACAAACATAAAACGAGCAAGATCAAGCGCAATTTCCTTGCGGTGGAAGACCGCGTGCTCGAATATGAGGTATACTGATATGGATACGATGGAGGCAAGGCAGCCCGCAAAAGAGAGCGTGCGTGACGCGCTGCGGGCGGCAGGGGAGACGCTCGGCGGCAGGCTCGGGGTGCGCTCCGGACAGCGGCTACCCAACCGCGTCAAACTGTTGGTGAGCATTGTAAACGATAAGGACGACGTGCGGCTGAAAGAGGTCATCGACGAATGTTCCGTCTCCTTCACGCTGGTGTTTTCTGGAACGGGCACGGCGCATTCGCAGGTGCTCGACTACCTCGGGATCGGAGAAACGCAGAAAATCATCGCGCTCTCCCTCATTCCGGAGAGCGATGAAGACATCATCATGCAGCAGATCCGCACGAAAATATCGCTGTATCTGGTGGGGCGCGGCATTTCGTTTACTGTTCCGCTGACGGGCATTTCCGAGATCATTGCGGGCGGGCTTACGAGCGCCGCCTCCGCAAAAACAGTGGACGGGAGCAAAATCATGACAAACGAAACAAGGCAGTACGATCTCATTGTCGCGGCCGTCGCCGCGGGATTCGCCGAGGAGGCGATGGAGGCGGCGCGCGGAGCGGGCGCCGCGGGGGGCACCATCATCCACGCGCACTCGCTCAACAACACCAAGGCGGAACAGTTCATCGGCGTCTCCCTTCTGGAGGAGCGCGATCTGCTGCTCATCCTCACAAAGCGGGAGGGCAAGCTGCCCATCATGCAGGCGCTCTTTGAAAAGGTGGGGCTGAAAACGCAGGCGGGCGGCGTCATTTTTTCCGTTCCCGTGGATAAGACGGCGGGAATTTCCGCCGCGGACGAGGCGGCCGCTACGCAGGAGGACGCATGAAGCGCATTCTGGCGATCGGCGGCGGGGAGCTGAAGAACAGGGAGACGCTCGAAATCGATACATACATTGCCGCCGAGGCAAAGCATGCGGCGGGAGAGCGGCGCGCCTGCGGCCTGTTCCTGCCGACGGCGAGCCACGACTGCATGCCCTATTACAACACCTTCCACAAGGTCTATACGGGCCTGTTCGATATCAAGACGGACGTTGCGCTCACGGTGGGACGGGAGACCGACCCTGAAAAAATGCGCGCAAAGTTTGAGCGCGCCGATTTTCTGTACGTGGGCGGGGGAGACACCGTGTTCATGCTCAAAAGTTGGCACGAGAGCGGCCTTCTGTCCTATATCCGTGAGGCATACGAGCGCGGCGTTCTGATCGCGGGGCTGTCTGCGGGGGCGATCTGCTGGTTTGAAGAGATGTACTCCGATTCTGTCATCGAGGGCGAATACGCCATGTTCCCGGGACTTGGATGGATAAAAGGAAAAATTTCTCCGCATTATAACGAAAGAATGCTTGACTTTGACGAAATCGTGTTGTATAATAGATTTCGCGCTTGGGGCATTGAAAACAACGCCGCGCTCGAATTCCGGGACGGAGAACCCGTCAGGGCATTCGGGAACGGAAAAGTTTGGTTGTTGGACGGCTCCGACGGTGCATCCGTCAAAAAGACGGAATGGAATGCGGATCAAGCGTAAAGCTCCGCCTCGGTGATCCCGCCGTGTAAAAATCGGGGAAAATGCGGACGTGGCGAAATTGGCAGACGCGCAGGTTTCAGGTTCCTGTGGGAGACCATGGGGGTTCAAGTCCCTTCGT
>CALVLT010000005.1 GCA_944340905.1 uncultured Clostridia bacterium | reverse complement strand
CAGCCTCAATGATGTCCATATCGATGATCTCGTTCTTATGGATGCCGACCACGCGGTTGCCGATGCCGTCCTTCAAAAGGCGCACCGCCTTGTTGCCGAACTGCGCCGCGAGCATTCTGTCCGCCATCGAGGGCGAACCGCCCCGCTGTACGTGCCCGATGCAGGTGGAGCGCACCGAATAGGTCGTGACTTCCTGCAGCTCGCGCGCAAATTTTTCGGCGCTCGTGACGCCCTCGGCAACGATGATGATATTGGAGTGCTTGCCGTTGGCGCGCGAACGGTTGATGCGCATGACGATGTCGTCGAGATTGTAGGAAATTTCGGGCACGACGATGATCTCGGCACCCGAAGCGATGCCCGCATACAGCGCAATGTCGCCGCAGTGCCGCCCCATAACCTCCACGACGGAGATGCGCTCATGGGAGTTCATCGTGTCGCGCAACTTGTTGATGATCTCGAGGCAGGTGTTCACCGCCGTATCGAATCCGAGCGTATAGTCGGTATACTCGAGATCGTTGTCAATGGTGCCCGGGATGCCGATGGTGGGAATGCCGTAGTCCTCCGTCAGGCACTTCGCGCCGCGGAAAGACCCGTCCCCGCCGATGACGACAAGGCCTTCGATACCGCGCCGCTCCAGCGTGGAGACCGCCTGTTTCTGCCCGTCCACCGTGAGCATCTCCAGACAGCGCGCCGTCCTGAGTTTGGTGCCGCCGCGCTGTACGATGTCGGAAACGGAGCGCATTTCCATGGGCATCATCTTGTCCTCGATCAGCCCCGCATAGCCGCGCTCGATGCCGTACACCTCCATGCCGAAATAGATTGCCGTTCTGACCACCGCGCGGATCGCGGCGTTCATGCCGGGAGCATCGCCGCCGCTCGTCAAAAGTCCGATACGCTTCATCGTCTGCCTCCTGTCAGTCTTTCCATCGTAATAATCTTATCCTACGCATTATACCAAATAATTCCCGAAATGCAAACATTTTTACACGCCCTTTTCAGGAAAACTTTTTTCACAGATACATTTCTATTTATACAAGTTTGACGCACGTTGCCGGAAGAAAGCTGCGCAGCTCCGCCGTCAGCGCACGGGAGAGGTGTACGGAATATTCGTAGCGTTTTCCCCCATGCAATATTTTGGTCCTGACCTCACCCTCGTATGCGGAAATGGTCTCGAGCAGCTCGGCAAACTCCTCGTCGGAGAGCGCGCGGGCGTCCAGCCAGAGCACCTGTTCACGCACGGCCTGCGCCGCCGGCGCATCCTCCCCGTGCTCCTCGGGCGGAACGAACTCGGTGAGCGCATCCAGAATGATGCAGGGAAGTTTTTCCGCGGGCGTATCGATCTTGCCCGAGAGCCGCACCACGCCGTCGTGGCACAGATAGGGCTTGATCTTCTCGTAGACGCGCGGAAAGGCGACGCATTCCACGCTGCCGTACAGGTCCTCGACGGTGACGAACGCCATGATGGTGCCGCCCCGCGTGTTGATCTTGCGCACCGCCGCGACGATGCCCCCCATCGTCACCGTATCGCCCGATTTGAACTGCTGGTACGTTCTGTCCCCCGTCTCCTCGTCCTCTTCAAAATCGGCGAGCATGCCCGTATGGAAGGAACAGTCCGTAAAATACTGCGCGTATGCGCCGAACGGATGGCCGCTGACATATACGCCCAGCACCGATTTTTCCTTGGAGAGCAGCTCTGCCGTGCTCCACTCGGGAATGTCGGGATAGGAAACCTCGGGGGCGCTCTCCTGGATGATGTCCCCGAACAGGGACATCTGCGCGCTCGTCTTCTGCTTGTCGATGGCGGACAGGCGGCGCATCAGCTCTTCGTAGACGGCATGGTACTGCGCCCGCTTTTTCCCCATCGAATCGAACGCCCCGCCGAAGATGAGGCTCTCCACCATCTTCTTGTTGACGAAGCGGATGCAGCGCATGATGAAATCGGAAAAATCCTTGAATAGCCCGTTCTTTTCGCGCTCTTCGATGACCTTTTCCATCGCGCCGATGCCCACGCCGCGCAGCGCGCACAGCCCGAACCGCAGGCCGTTACCCTGCACAGAGAAGTATGCCCGCGAGGCATTGACATCGGGCGGATAGACCGCGATGTTCTTCTCCTTCATATACACGACGTACTTCGCGATCTCGTCGATCTTGTCGATGCGGTTGTTGAGAACGCCCGCCAAAAACTCCTTCGGGTAATACTTTTTGAGGTATGCGGTCTGATAGGTGACGACGGCGTAGGCGGCGGCGTGCGACTTGTTGAACGCGTAGGAGGCAAAGCTCTCCATCTGCGCAAACAGCTCCGCGCTCACCTCGGGCGGGATGCCGCGCGAGGCACAGCCCGCGATATTTCCCCCCTTGTCGAGGTCACCGTAGATGAATTTATCCTTTTGCGCCATCAGTTCGGAGCGATGCTTTTTCGCCATGGCGCGGCGCACGAGGTCAGCCTGGCCGAGCGAATAGCCCGCCAGGTTCTGGAAAATCTGCATGACCTGCTCCTGATAGATGATGACGCCGTATGTCTTTTCAAGGATGGGTTTGAGAAGGGGCGTCAGATAGGTGATCTTTTCCGGCTCCGCACGGTTTTTCAGGTAGGCAGGGATAAAGTCCATCGGCCCGGGACGGTAGAGGGAGATGCCTGCGATCAGGTCCTCGAGGCAGTTGGGCTGGAGCTGTTTCATGAACCGTTTCATACCGCCTTGTTCGAGCTGGAACACGGCGTCCGTATCCCCCTCCGAGATGAGCTGATAGGCGCCCGCATCGTTGCATTCCTGCCCGAACTCGATGTCCTTGCCCGTATCTTCCTTGATATAGTCGAGCGTCTTTTTGATGTCCGTGAGGGTGGTCAGCGCCAGGAAGTCCATCTTGAGCATGCCGATGGACTCCACCTCCTTCATGTCGAACTGGGTGGTGACATCCTCGCCGTTGCGCGAGAGCGGAACGTTGTCCGCGATCTTTTTGCGGCAGATGACGACGCCCGCGGCGTGCATGGAGGTGTTGCGCGGCATCCCCTCCAGCTTGAGGCCCATGTCGATGACGCGCTTGAGCGTCTCATCCGACTGGTAAATCTCCACAAATTCGGGGTTGCGCTTGCTCTCCTGGTCGGCGAGCTTTTTGACTGCCTCGTCATGTTTATCGGGGTCCCCTTCCGTCTCGGCGACCTTTTTTCGGCAGCTCTCGATGTTCAGCCCGAGCAGCTCGCGGATAGTCGATTTGCCGTCCATGAGCTTGGTGACGCGGTCGGTGTCCGAATAGGGCACGCTCATGACGCGGCCAACGTCCTTGATGACGGCGCGCGAGGCGAGCGTTCCGAACGTGACGATCTGCGCTACGTTTTCGGGGTGGTACCTGCGGCGCACATATTCGATGGTCTCCCCTCTGCGCTCGGTGCAGAAATCGACGTCGAAGTCGGGCATGGAGACGCGGTCGGGATTGAGAAAGCGCTCGAAGAGCAGGTCGTAGCGCAGCGGGTCCACGTTGGTGATGCCGATGGCGTAGGCGACGATACTCCCGACGCCCGAGCCGCGCCCAGGGCCGACGGGAATGCCGTTGAGGCGGGACCAGTTGATATAGTCCCACACGATGAGGAAATAGTCGGCAAACCCCATCTTGATGATGATGCCCAGCTCATACTCGGCGCGCTGCATGATCTCGTCCGTGACGGGGTCATAGCGCTTGGGCAGCCCCTCCATCGTCAGCCGCCGCAAAAACTCGGGCGACGGCGTGCCGTCGTCCGCCGTATACAGCGGAATGAGCGACTTATCGTAGATGGGTGAGCCGTCCTCCTTGAGGTTGAAGGGCGTATCGGTATCGGAGACCTTGTCCGCGATGACACGCGTATTGGAGATGGCCTCCGGCAGGTTCGGAAAGAGCGCCGCCATCTCGTCGCCCGACTTCATGTAGAACTCGTGCGTCTGCATCTTCATGCGGGAGGGATCGTCCAGCGTACGCTTGGTCTGGATGCACATGAGCACGTCCTGCATCTCCCAGTCCTCTTTGTGCAGGTAGTGCACGTCGTTGGTGGCAACAAGCCCGATGCCCGTCTCCCGCGCAAGGCGCACCAAGAGAGGCAGGATCTGCTTTTGCTCGGGAATGCCATGATCCTGGATCTCTATGTAGAAGTCCTCGCCGAACGTCTCCTTCATGTCGAGCGCGAACGCCTTCGCCTTTTCGTACTCCCCCGCGACCAGCAGGCGCGGGATGCGCCCCGCAAGGCAGGCGGAGAGACAGATGACCCCCTCCGTATGCTCCTTGAGCACGGTATAGTCGATGCGCGGGCGGTAGTAATAGCCGTCCACGAAGGCGAGGGAATCGAGCTGAACGAGGTTGACGTACCCCGCCTTGTTCTTGGCGAGCAGAATAAGGTGATCGGCGCGCTGGTCGATGTGCTGGCGGTAATCGTCCACAACGTAAAATTCGCAGCCGATGATGGCCTTGATCTTGTTTTTCTTGCACTTTTCGGCAAACTTGAGGGAGGCATACATGTTGCCGTGGTCGGTAATGGCGACGGCATTGATCCCGTTCTCCTTGCAGTGGCGCACAAGGTCATCCACTTTCACCGCGCCGTCCAGCAGGCTGTATTCCGTGTGAAGATGAAGATGTACGAAGTCCGTCATTGGCAATTCTCCTTGTGTATCTGCATGAGCCTGCGCATTCTGTGATTGAGTCCCCCCTTGCTGATCCCGAGCAGCGCGGCAAGCTCCGCCATCGAGAGCGTCGGGTGTTCCAGCCTTGCCGCGGCCGTCTCCCGCAGCGGCTCGGGCAGCGTCTGCAAGATGCCGCGCCCGCGCAGTTCGTGCAGGGCGACGGCCTGCCGCGCCGACGCCGTTGCCGCCTTGTCGGCATTGCCCGCCATGCAGTTCTGGATGCGGTTTTCATTGTTGCTCTGTTCGCGTGCCGCTGAGACTGCGTTCAGTTTTTTGAGCGCATTGTCCGCACCGAGCACAAAGAGCACGTCGGAAATCGCCTCGCGGCTCTTGACGTAGGCGACAAAGGTATCGCCGCGCGCAACGACCTTTCCGAACAGTTCGAACAGAAAGAGCAACTCGCAGAACTCCTCCGCCCGTTCGCGGGCGAAAAAGACGCATTCGAGATGATACCCCGTCGAGGCGCCGTCGTGCGGGAGCGTGCAGCTGCCGCCACCGATCAGTGCCGCACGCAGATAGCAGAGGGCTGCGGCGCGGTCGCTCCCGAGCCGCCCGTGCAGGGAATGCGTCATGGAGAGGATGCGCACCGCCTCCTCCCCGCCGCAGAAGATGGTGAGCTTGTCCCGCCTGCGCTTGGGGTCGCGCGTCGCCTCGCGCACTTCGGGGTGCGCGCCGAACGTTTCGGCAAGGCGCACGAAATATTGGGCGACCCTCTCATTCTCGCTCACCATTTCAAAACCGTCCGCCGTGAGATATGCGCCCGTGGCAAGCAGAGCGGCAAGGGCGGCGGCAGCCCCCTCCCGCGTGGAGGGAACGTGGACGAGCAGGTCACGCCTGATCTCATTCGAGAAATTGGTCAAAATACACCTCTTACAGATGCTCCTTCCGCCATGCCGCAAGGCGAAAGGAGGGCATCTTCCCGTCAATGTTGTCGATCCTGTCAAGCGGAATGCCCACGCGCTCGATCTGTGCCTGCGCGCGGGCGACGTCCCCGATGCGATCGATGGAATGTGCGTCCGAGTTGATAACGAACCGCACGCCCGTATCCGCGACCTTTGCAAGTTCTTCGTCGGTCAGGTGGTCCTTTTTGGAGCTGATCTCAAGGTAAGTTCCGTAATCGCTGCAACACTTGGCGACCTCCACGGCATCGGCAAAACAGCCGTAGTTGAGGTGGGAAATGACGTCGATGGGATGATGTTTGACCGCATTGACGTACGCCGCCGTCGTCTGCCGCACGAGGCTCTTCGAGGGAGTGATGCCCATTTCGCTGCGCGCCCAGCTTCCGAGGCCGAGGCGGCTGTCCGTAAGTTTTTCAAAACAGACAAAGACGTGAATGCCGACGACGAACAGCTCAAACGTCGCATAGTCGTGTTCCGTCAGGTCGCAAAGCCCCGATTCCCCGCGGATATTGCTCTCCAGTCCGAGCAGCGCGCGCATGCCCGTCTCCCGCTCCGCCTCGCGCAGTTCCCTGATATATTGGGGGAGTTCCCTGCGCTTGAGTCCGCGGAATACATGCGAAAAGCCGTGCTCGGTACAGCCGATCTCGGCAAGGCCAAGTTCCTTCGCACGGCGGAAATTTTCAAGAAAGGTATTCTTCCCGTCCGAATAGACGGTATGTGTATGATAATCTGCTGTAAGTTTCATGATACTCTCTTTTGCATGCCGCGCACCTCATGGAATGCGCCTGATCTCTTCGCGCAAAATAATACCCGTCTGACGCGCGACCTCCGCTTTGATGCGCCCGATCAGCGCGGCAACGTCGTCCGCCGTCGCGCCCTCGTTGAGGATGAAGTTCGCATGGCGGACGGAGACAACCGCACCGCCCACCCGCGTGCCCTTCAGCCCGCAGCGCTCGATCAGGCTGCCCGCGGAAATGCCGGGCGGATTGACGAAGGTACACCCCATGCTCCTTCCCTTGGGAAGGCCATGGCGGCGGGTGCGGAAATAACAGCTCTCCCGCGCGATCTCCTCAGAGCGGGCGAGCTTTCCGCGCAGGGTGACGCCCAGGACGGCGACGCCCTTCAGAAAAATGCTGTCCTTTTCGGAAAACGTGCACTCCCTTCCCTCCAGCGTGCGCAATGTCCCGTTTTCCACGCAGAGCACGCGCCGCACGACGTCGGAGAAGTGCAGCTCGCGCACGCCCGCGTTCATCGCGGTTCCCCCGCCCACCGTCATGGGAATGCCGGAAAAGGGAGAAAATCCGCCGATGCCGTGCTGCTGCGCGAAGGCAAGCAGCCGCCCGCCCGTCACGCCCGCACCGGCAAAGAGTTCCGTTCCGCGGCATTCCAGCCTGCCGAGGCGGCGCAGCCGTACCACAACGCCCGCAAACAGCCCCTCCGACGCAAGGACATTCGCCCCCGCGCCCAGGATGCAGTACGGGATATTCTCCCGCCGCAGCCAAACCAGCAATGCCTGCGCCTCCTGTTCATCGGCGGGACTTGCGGCAGCCTCCGCCCGTCCTCCGCAGCCGATCGTCGTGTGCCGCGAAAAGTCGAACTCCCGTTCGCAGTCCATGCGCGGGAATTGCTCTTTCAAGCGCGTATACAGCCCCATTTTTCTTTTCACTCTTTATTCTACCATATTCCAAGCCATATTTCAAATGCTTTTGAAATATTTCTCGGGATTTTTTTCCGCGTCGCCCGTGCGCACCGCCCGCGCCGTCTCTTCGAGCGCCTGCGCGGTGGAAAAGATGTCCACCGTCCGCCCCTGCGCCCCCTCTGCCGGCAGCATACCGATGTCACCCAGACTTGCCTGCACGTCCTGCGAAAACAGGACCTCGAGAAAGTACAGGCAGTCCTCGTACAACTGCTGCGAAAAGACGCAGACATACTGATACAGATCGCAGTATTCGGGCAGTTCACGCGCATACACCGCCGCGCCGCGGCTCGCAAAGCGGTTGGCGTCGCGCTGCGTTCCGAGCAGATAGCGGTACTCGCCGTCCAAAAAAGCGAGATATGCCGCCAGCGATTCCTCCTCCGTTCCCGCAATCCCTGCAAAGCGGGCGGCGGCACAGGAGAGGTTGCTGCCGCCGACGGAGATCGCCGTGCTGCCCTCCTGCGTGAAATCGTCCGTCAGAGAAAAGAGAAGATACTGCCCGCGGCACCACGCTGCGGCACGTTCGTCGCCCGCAAACGTGCGCCCGAGCGGCATGCACAGTTCCCGTTCCACCTCCAGCCCGATGCCGAAGGAGAGGACGTCGGGGAATTCCCCCTGCTGCATGGCAGAGCGCGCCCCCTCGGCGGTGTAGGAGAGAACGCGGTAATACACCCCCTCCCGCTCCGCAAGCCGCGCGACGCGCTGCAGGAATGCCGTGCGCGACCCCTTCCCGCCCTCAAAGGTATCCACATTCCAGATGCGGACGACGCGGACGCTCTCCCCTTCGCTCTCCTGCCGCGCCGGATAGAACAACGCCGCAAGGAATACGGCGGCGAGCAGGAGGAACGGGAGCGCCCGCCATGCCGCCCTGAACAAGCCCTTCATCTCTCTATCCTATGCGCGCGGCCGCCGCAAAATACCCCGAAAATGGTTTCGGGAGAGGCAGGTTCTGCCTCTCCCGCAGCCTCCCCGTGCGCACGGCGCGCGAAAAGGCCTCTATCTGAAAGCGCTCTCGGCGCTGCATTCCTTAGTCTTTCCCGCCGCACGGGAACTATGCATGAAAAAGAAAAGAGAGGGATCTCTCCCTCCCCTTTCCGCTTCAGCGCTTGCAGAAGCTGTCGCAGCAGGTGCAGTGCTCGCAGTCACAGGTATTGCCCACATGGATCGTCGTAAGCTCACAGTGCATACCGTCGCGATTGTACTTGCAGTCCGTTACGCCGCAGGAAACGCCGCTGTTGATATTCTTCATGCGAT
Source organism: uncultured Clostridia bacterium (assembly GCA_944340905.1). Lineage (GTDB taxonomy): Bacteria > Bacillota > Clostridia > Christensenellales > Borkfalkiaceae > Gallimonas. Next base: position 71,127 of record CALVLT010000005.1, on the reverse strand, counting down.
TGACCCTCCTTTCTGCAAACGAGTATGCGCACTTTTTTGAAAAATATCGGAAAACGGCATTGACAAATGCGCCTTCACCCTGTACAATAAATAAAAAGGAGGCGACAATCATGAAAGTGATTCTGAAAGCAGATGTCAAAGGGAGCGGCAAGAAGGGAGACGTCATCGAAGTCTCGGACGGCTATGCCAAAAACTTCCTCTTGAAAAAGGGACTTGCCGAGGCGGCGACCGCGAGCGGCATCAACGAAATTTCCCAGCGGCGCACGGCGGACGCCTACCACCGCGCGGAAAACGAAAAGGCGCTGCGCGAGCAGGCGAAGCAGCTCAACGGCAAGACGGTCACGCTTGCCATCCGCGCGGGCGAAAACGGCAAGGTGTTCGGCTCCGTGACGACGGCGCACATCGCCGCGGCGCTTGCGGAGCTTGGCTGCGAGGTCGATAAAAAGAAGATCACGACCAAGGAGGCCATCAAGACGATCGGCATGTTTGAGGCGGAAGTGCGCCTGATGGAGGGCGTCACGGCAAAGATCTTCGTCAATGTGGTCCCGCTCTCATCCTGAACTTTCATTTTCATGCAGGAACACCGTGATAAGACAGAGTTTCCAATGCGGTTTGAGAAAACGGAAAATCAGCCTCATATCAGGTTCAGGTACACTCCTTCTCATTGAATTCCTTCGCTCCGGGAACACCGCCCCCGAGAACAGAAAAAAGGTGCGCCCGATTGCATAACACAACCGGGCGCACCCGTAATCTTCTCAACCGTTGCGGCTGCGGCCGCAAGTTCTCCGATCAACGATGAAATTTCTTTCTTGCGAAGTCGGCAGGAATTATACACGATAAAATATATATGTCAACGGTTTGACGCGACTTTTCTGAAAAAATTTATAAAAACAAAGATGCGGCCGATTGGGCTGCATCTTTGTCTCTTCGTCGGGAATAAATCTTATATTTATGTCTGACATAGTACTATGCAAATTCGTGAAATTCACATGTTACGGGAGCTGCAATTCGTAAAGTTCCTTTTCGGGCAGTTTCTTGGTGGAGCCGTCCACGAACTTCTTCAGTTCTGCGGCGCCTTTCTCGACGGGAATATTGACGCCCGCGCCCGCAACGCAGCCGCCGGGGCACCCCATCCCCTCGATCAGACAACCGTTCTTTTTGCCGAGTTTGGCGAGCAGGAGCATTTTCCTGCATTCCTCCAGCCCCTCCGCATGTTCGATTTTGACTTCGACATCGGGGTAGTAGGCGCGCACGCACGCCTCCACCGCCGCAGCAACGCCGCCTGCAACACCGTAGCCGCGCCCTGCCGCCGTGGCGTCGTGGATAGGCTCCTCCTTGTCGTAGGTGGAAAAATCGATCCCCTTTGCCTCGAAGATCGCGGCAAGTTCTTCAAACGTGATGACGAAATCGACGTCGCTGCGCACCGTTCTGCGGCGCGCCTCCAGTTTCTTTGCGGCGCACGGGCCGATGAAGACGACGCGCGCATTGGGCCTGTTCTGCTTGATGGTGCGCGACGTTGCGACCATCGGCGTCAGGGCGCTGGAGACCTTGTCCACCATGTCGGGGAACTGCGTCTTTGCGAGCATGCTCCATGCGGGACAGCAGGACGTAAGCAGGAAGGGAAGCTGGCCCGTCACGACCTCCGTCGCATAGTGGTGCGCCTCGGTGGAAGCCCCCACATCCGCGCCGTGCGCGACTTCGTACACCTCTTTGAAACCGATCTCCTTGAGCGCCGCCTTGATCTTCCAGAGCGTGACGCCTTGGCCGAACTGCCCGATGATCGCGGGCGCGACTTCGGCGACCACCTCATCGCCCTTCTTGATGGCGCGGATGAGCTGAAAGATCTGCGATTTATCGGCGATCGCCCCGAACGGGCAGCTGACCATGCACTGTCCGCAGCCGACGCACTTCTGCGGGTCGATATGCGCCCGCCCCAGCCCGTCGCTGGAAATAGCTTTGACGCCGCACGCCTGCGCGCACGGGCGCGTCTTGTGCGCGATCGCATCGTAAGGGCACGCCGCCTTGCACTTGCCGCATTTGATACACTTGGAGCGGTCAATGACGGCCTTGAGCGTCTTGGGATCGACGGAGATCGCCCCCTTCGGACAGACGGTGATGCAATAGCGCGCCACGCAGCCGCGGCACTGGTCGCTCACCTCATAGGCATTCTCCTCGCAGCGGTCGCACGCGGAGGGAATGACCTGCATGAGCGGCGGTTCGTAGTAGCTGTCCGAAATGTCGCTCGCATTCAGCCCGTTCGTGATGTGCGCCGGCCTGTCCTGCGGATTGAGCGACATGCCCATTGCAAGGCGCACGCGCTCCGCCGCGATCGCCCGCTCGCGGTAGATGCTCTCGCGGTACTGCGGCGTCTCCGTAGGCGTGATCTTGTAGGGAATTTCCTCGATGTCGCTGGCGACGTTGTCCGATTCAAAGGCGATCTTCGCGACCTCCACAAACACCTGCCGCCTGAGTTTTCTGACCGAAGTTTCCAATCCTCTCATACCTGTTCCTCCATATGGTCTGTTCGCAAACGAGGGCAAGGGAAATCCCCCGCCCCCGTCTGCTGCTGTCAAACGATTATTTCTTCTTACGGTTCGAGCGTCCGTAATAAGCGTTCAGATACATTTCCTTGATCTCGCTCATGAGCGGATAGCGGGGATTGGTACCCGTGCACTGATCGTCGAACGCATCCTCCGTCATCTGGTCGAGACGGGCAAGGAACTGCTCCTCCGTGACCTTATCGCCGAGCGCCTCGCGGATGGTCTTGGGCTGGCCGATGGCCTCCTGCAGCTCCTTGAGCTTTTTGATGAGCGCCTCCACCAGCTCGTCGTCGTTCTTTCCCTTCAGGCCGACGTAGCGGGCGACATCCGCATAGCGCGCCTTGCACTGCGGGTACGCATACTGCGGGAAAGTATCCATCTTGGTGGGCTGCTCGGAGCTGTTGAAGCGGATGACCTCTTCCAGCATGAGCGAGTTGGCCATGCCGTGCGGGATATGCCAGTAGGAACCGAGCTTATGCGCCATGGAGTGGCAGACGCCGAGGAAGGCATTCGCAAATGCCATGCCCGCCATCGTCGCCGCGTTCGCCATGCGCTCGCGCGCCTCCGCATCGTGCGCACCCTTTTCATAGGCACGGGGCAGATATTCAAAAATCAGCTTGATCGCCTCTTTCGCGATGCCGTTGGTGAAGTCGGTCGCCATCACGTTCGCGATCGCCTCGAGCGCGTGGCTCATGGCGTCGATGCCCGAGCAGGACGTCAGCCCCTTCGGGATGCTCATCATGAGGTCGGAATCGACGATCGCGATGTCGGGCATGAGTTCATAGTCCGCAAGCGGATACTTGGTGCCCGTCTGCTCGTCCGTGATGACGGCGAAGGGCGTGACCTCCGAACCGGTGCCCGCCGTCGTGGGAATGGCGACGAACAGCGCCTTGTCGCCCATGTGCGGGAAGGTGTAGACGCGCTTGCGAATATCCATAAAGCGCATCGCCATATCCTGGAAGTCCACTTCGGGATGCTCATACATCACCCACATGATCTTGGCCGCGTCCATGGGCGAACCGCCGCCCACCGCAATGATGACGTCGGGCGCAAAGTCGCGCATCTGCTTGACGCCCTCGTTCGCGCAGGCAAGCGTGGGATCGGGCGTAACGTTGAAGAACGTCGTGTGCATGATGCCCATCCCATCGAGGACATCGGTGATCTTCTTGGTAAAGCCGCTCTGATACAGGAAGGTATCGGTGACGACGAACGCCTTCTTCTTATGATAGACCTGCGGGCCAAGCTCTTTGAGCGCCACGCCCAGGCAGCCGCGCTTGAAATAGACCTTCTCGGGTGCTCTGAACCACAACATATTTTCCTTCCTTTCCGCAACGGTTTTGATATTGATGAGGTGCTTGATGCCGACATTTTCCGAGACGGAGTTGCCGCCCCACGAGCCGCAGCCGAGCGTGAGTGACGGGGCCATCTTGAAGTTGTACAGATCGCCGATGCCGCCGTGCGAGGAAGGCGTGTTGATGACGATGCGGCAGGTCTTCATGACCGAGCGGAAATAGGCGATCTTGTCCGCGCCCGTCTCCACATTGATATACAGCGAGGAAGTGTGGCCGAGGCCGCCGTCCTTGATGAGCCTGTCCGCCTTGGCGACCGCCTCTTCAAAGGTCTGCGCCTTGTACATGGCGAGCACGGGAGAGAGTTTCTCGTGCGCGAACTCTTCGGAAAGCTCCACGGACTCGACTTCGCCGACCAGCACCTTGCTGCCCTCGGGCGCCTTGAATCCGGAAAGCTCGGCGATCCTGCAGGCGCTCTGCCCGACGATCTTGGCGTTGAGCGCGCCGTTGATAATGATGGTCTTTCTGACCATGTCCGTCTCTTCGGGCGTCAGGAAATAGGCGCCGCGCAGCTGCATCTCCTTTTTGAATTCGTCGTACACGTCCGCAAGCACGATGGTGGACTGCTCGGACGCGCAGATCATGCCGTTGTCGAACGTCTTGGAGTGCAGGATGGAGGATGCGGCAAGTTTGATATCCGCCGACGAGTCGATGACGGCGGGCGTGTTGCCGGCGCCCACGCCCAAAGCGGGCTTGCCGGACGAGTAAGCCGCCTTGACCATGCCGGGACCACCCGTCGCAAGGATCATATCCGCCTCGCGCATGATCATGCCGGAGAGCGGAACGGTGGGCTGGTCGATCCAGCCGATGATATCCTCGGGAGCGCCCGCCGCGACGGCAGCCTCGAGCACGACCTTCGCCGCCTCGATGGTGCACTGCTTGGCGCGCGGGTGCGGCGAAATGATGAGACCGTTGCGCGTCTTCAAGCAGATCAGGCACTTGAAGATAGCTGTGGAGGTCGGGTTGGTCGTGGGAATGACGGCGGCAAGCACGCCGATCGGCTCCGCGATACGCGTATAGCCAAATCCCTCGTCGCGCTCGATGACGCCGCAGGTCTTGGTGTCCTTATAAGCGTTATAGATATACTCCGCTGCATAGTGGTTCTTGATGACCTTGTCCTCGACGACACCCATGCCGGTCTCCTCGACCGCCATTTTCGCGAGAGGAATCCTCATCTTGTTTGCCGCAAGCGCCGCGCGGAAAAAGATCTCGTCGACCTGTTCCTGCGTATACGTCGCGAACTTCGCCTGCGCCGCTCTCACGCGTGCGAGCATCTTCTCGAGAGATTCCTCATCGTTGACGATGAAATCCTTCATGTGCTACCTCCGTTTCCCGTTTAATATTTTCTTGATTTTATTGATTTCCGGTGCTCTCGCCGCAGAGCGCGGCAAGCGACACCGCCAAATCCTCATACCGGACCGACACGCCTTCCGGAACGTGCAGGTATACGGGCGCAAAATTGAGGATCGCCGTAATGCCCGCATTGACGATCTCGTCACACGCCGCCTGCGCAGCCGCGCGCGGCACCGTGAGAATGGCGACCTTCACGCCGTTGCGCACGATGATGTCGGGCAGGCGATCCATCGGATACACCGGCTTTCCGCCCACGGCGCCCACCTTGGCGGGAGAGGCATCGAACGCCGCAATGACGTGGATGCCGTAATTTTCAAACCCTTCATAGGCGAGGATAGCCCTGCCCAGCCCGCCCGCGCCGATGATGACGGCGTTTGTCCAGCGGTGGTATCCTAAAAATTTTTCGATGTCCTCGATGAGGCGGTGCACCTCAAAGCCGAAACGCGGTTTCCCGGGCAGGGAGGATACGAGCGCAAGGTCCTTTCTCACGCCCACGGCGGAGACGCCGAGCGCGGCAGCGACCGCCGCGGAGGAGACGTATTGCACACCCTTCCCCTCTTCCCCCTTCAAGAACCTCAGATATGCCGGCATGCGGGAGAGTGCTGCCTTGGATACTGCATTTTCCGCATGGTTCATATCTGCCCTCACATTGCCGCCAAAAGAATCGATAAATTTTTATCAATTACAATTGTAGCAGATATGCAGCCGTATGTCAACCGTTTGAAACATGATTTTTTGCGCGAACAGACACTTTTTTTGCCGCAAAAAAGGACCCGCTTGGTATTGCAGGTCCTCAAGTCATTTTTTGATCGTATTTCGGGAACGGACGCATCAGAAGTCCCTGAGCCGTTCCTCCACCTTTGCCCTGGCATCGAGCAGCTTTTCCAGTTTGGCGCGCTCGTCCTCCACGAGCTTTTTGGGCGCCTTGGCGATGAAGTTCTGATTGGCAAGCTTTCCGCTTGCGCGCGCGATCTCGTTCGTCACGCGCTCCAGCTCCTTTTCCAGGCGCGCCTTCTCCGCCGCAAGGTCCACGAGCTCCCCGAGCGGAATAAATATCTGCCCCGCCTCGCACACGCGGGAGACCACCTTTTCCCCCGCCTGTGCGCCGTTTTCGGCGAAACTCACCTCGCTCGCGCCCGCAAGGCGCATGATGGCGCTCCGGTTGACCGCCACCAGCCTGCGCGCCTCCGTCGCAAGATAGACGTGCACCTTGCGCGACGGCGGGCAGTTCACCTCCACCTTCATGGCGCGCACCGCGCGGATGAGGTCGATGATTCCCTCGAACGCCCTCGCCTCCTTCTTATAGGACAGGCGCGAGTTATAGCGCGGATATTCCGCCGTGATGATCAGCCCCTTGGTCGTGGGCAGGTAGGAATAAATTTCCTCCGTCACGAAGGGAATGAAGGGATGCAGGAGCCTTAAAGCGCTCTCGAGCACATACATGAGCACGCCGACGGCGCCCATCTTCTTTTCGGCGTCCTCGCCGTGGAGCGCGGGCTTGCTCAGTTCGATATACCAGTCGCAGAAGTCGTTCCAGACGAAATCGACGAGCTTGTCCGCCGCGATGCCGAGGTCAAACTTGCCGAGCGCCGCCGTCACCTCGCGGATGCTCGCCTGCAGGCGGGAGATGATCCAGCGGTCGGCGGGCTGCAGCCTGATCTCCCCGAGTGCGGGAATGCGCACGCCCTTTGCGTTCATAAGCACGAAACGGGAGGCATTCCACAGCTTGTTGATGAAGTTGCGCGCCGCCTCCACTTTGGCATCGGTGAAACGGGTGTCGTTCCCGGGCGCGACCCCCGTCACAAGGGAGAGCCGCAGCGAATCGGCGCCGTATTTCTCGATGATCTCCAGAGGGTCGATGCCGTTCCCGAGCGATTTGGACATCTTTCTGCCCTGCTCGTCGCGCACAAGCCCGTGAATGAGCACGTCGCGGAAGGGAACCTTCTCGGTGTATTCGATGCCCGAGAACATCATGCGCATGACCCAGAACGGGATGATGTCGTACCCCGTGACGAGCACGTCCGTCGGATAGAAATAGCTGAAGTCCTCCGTTTCCTCCGGCCAGCCCAGCGTGGAGAAGGGCCAGAGTGCCGAGGAGAACCATGTGTCGAGCACGTCCTCGTCCTGCGTCAGGTGCATTCCGCCGCACTTGGGGCAGACGTCGGGCGTGCCCTCTCGCGTGCAGATGACCTCGCCGCAGTCCGCGCAGTACCACACGGGAATGCGGTGCCCCCACCAGAGCTGACGGGAGATACACCAGTCGCGGATATTTTCCAGCCAGTTATAATATATTTTGGAAAAGCGGTCGGGTGTGAACTTGGTCTTTTTCTTGACGACCGCGTCGATCGCGGGTTTTGCAAGCGGCTTCATTTTGACGAACCACTGCTTGGACACGATGGGCTCCACCGTGGAGTGGCAGCGGTAACAGTGCCCCACGTTGTGCGCATGCGGTTCGATCTTGACGAGCAGGCCGCGCGATTGCATATCTGCCACGATGCGTTTTCTCGCCTCGTAGCGGTCCAGGCCCGCATATTCGCCCGCAAGCTCGTTCATCGTGCCGTCGTCGTTCATGACGCGGATGACGGGCAGGTTGCAGCGCAGCCCCACCTCAAAGTCGTTCGGGTCGTGCGCGGGCGTGATCTTCACCGCGCCCGTCCCGAATTCGGGGTCCACGTACTCGTCCGCCACAACGGGGATCCTGCGGTCGGTCAGCGGCAGAACAAGTGTCTTGCCCACCAGCCCCGCATACCGCTTGTCCGCAGGGTGGACGGCAACGGCGGTGTCGCCGAGCATGGTCTCCGGACGGGTGGTCGCAATGACGATCTTTTCGTCGCTCCCCTCGACGGGATAGGCAAAGTACCAGAAGTGCCCCTGCTCTTCGGAGTATTCCACCTCTGCATCGGAGAGCGCCGTCCTGCAGCTCGGGCACCAGTTGATGATGCGGCTGCCGCGGTAGATCAGTCCTTTCTGATACAGGCGGAAAAACGCCTCCCGCACGGCTTTTGAGCACTTTTCGTCCATGGTGAAGGCGAGGCGGGACCAGTCGCACGAGGAGCCGAGCTTCTTGAGCTGCTCGACGATCCTGCCGCCGTACTTTTCCTTCCATGCCCATGCCCGCCGCAAAAATTCTTCGCGGCCGAGCTGTTCCTTGGAAAGCCCCTCCTTCTTCATCTGTTCGACGATCTTGACCTCCGTGGCGATGGATGCGTGGTCAGTGCCGGGCAGCCAGAGCGCGCAGTACCCCTGCATGCGCTTGAACCGCACGAGGATATCCTGCATCGTCTCGTCCATCGCGTGCCCCATGTGTAGCTGCCCCGTCACGTTGGGCGGAGGCATCATGACGGTAAACGGGACCTTGTTCCTGTCGATCTCGGCGCGGAAACAGCCGTTTTCCGTCCATTCGCGGTAAATTTTTTCCTCGAATTCCTTGGGGTTGTACGTCGTTCGCATCTCTTCCATGGTCGGTCTTGTCCTGTCCTCCTGGTTTCCCCGCTTGCGCGGGAGAGCGCGGCGGCACGCCGCACCATACAGAAATTCATTATAAAACATTTTCCGCGCGTTGTCAATTATTCCGCCGCGGACATAGGATATATTATTCCTTTATTTTTACGGAGCCGACTATGAAAAAACTCTTGGCAACTCTCGGAGCGGCGGTCTTCGCCCTCCTTCCCCTCTCCGCCTGCGGCGAAAGCAGCGACGGACTCACGACGGTCAGAGTCAACGAAGTGACCCACTCCGTCTTTTACGCGCCCATGTACCTTGCCGACTCGCTCGGCTACTTCGAGGAAGAGGGCATCCGCATCGAGCTTACAAACGGCGGCGGCGCGGACGCCGTCATGGCGGCAGTGCTCTCGGGCGACGCAGACGTCGGGTTCTGCGGGCCGGAGGCGGCCATCTACGTGCTGCTCGGCGGCTCCCAGGACGTTCCCACCGTGTTCGGACAGCTCACCAAGCGGGACGGTTCCTTCCTGGTCTCCCGCGTGGACGAACCGGACTTTGAATGGGAGGACCTGAAGGGCAAAGAGATCCTTGCGGGAAGAAAGGGCGGCGTGCCCGCCATGACCTTTGAGTACGTTCTGCGCGAACACGGCTTTACGGACGCGGACATCAACCTCAATTTCGACGTCGCCTTCAACCTGATGACGGGCGCATTCGAGGCGGGAACCGCGGACTACTGCACGATGTTCGAGCCGACGGCGTCCGAATATCAGGCGGCGGGCAAGGGTTATATCGTTGCCGCCGTGGGGGAAGCGGGCGGCGAGGTCCCCTACACGAGCTACATTGCAAAGCGCTCCTGGCTGGATGCCAACGAGGACGTGGCAAAGGGATTTCTGCGCGCACTGCTGCGCGGCGTACAGTATGCGCAGACGCAGGACACCGCCGTCATCGCGGAGCACCTCGTCAGCCACTTCCCCTCCACCTCCGCCCAGTCGCTCGCGACCAGCGTCACGAGCTACCGCAACATCGATGCCTGGGTCACGGATATGGCGATGACGCAGGCGAGCTTTGAGCGCCTGCAGGACATCATCGAGAGCGCGGGCGAACTCGACCGCCGCGCCGATTTCAATGCCCTTGTGGACAATTCCTACGTCAAAGAAGTATACGCACAGCTCAGCTGAATGATAAACAAAGGACCTGCCTATGAAGAATATCCTGCAATTTCAGGACGTCACATACATCTATCACACCGTGCGCGGGGAACTGGTGGCGGCGAAGGACCTCACCTTTTCAGTGGACGAGGGCGAATTCGTTGCCATCATCGGCCCCTCCGGCTGCGGCAAGACCACGCTTTTGTCCCTTGCGGCAGGTCTTATGAAACCCTCCGAAGGGACTATCGAGAGCCGCGGCACCTTCGGCTATATGCTGCAGAAGGATGAGCTGTTCCCCTGGCGCACCATCGAGAAAAACATCTTTCTTCCTCTCGAGGTCAGACACCAGAAGGCGCCGGAGCAGCGCGAGCGCGCGCTCGGCCTCGCCAGAAAATACGGGCTGGGCGACTTTCTCAAGAGCTATCCCGCCCAGCTCTCGGGGGGAATGCGCCAGCGCGCGGCGCTCATCCGCACGCTCGCGACAAATCCCGATATCCTGCTGCTCGACGAGCCGTTCTCCGCTCTCGATTATCAGACGCGTCTGAACGTCTGCGAGGACGTCGCCGGCATCATTCGCAGCGAAAAAAAGACGGCGTTGCTCATCACGCACGACATCTCCGAGGCGATCTCGCTTGCGGACCGCGTGCTCGTCCTTACGGCGCGCCCCGCCCGCGTCGCCCATGCGCACACGCTGGACTTCGGGGACGTCCCGCCCCTGAAACGGCGGGAGGCGGCAGGCTTTTCGGGCTGGTTTGAACGCCTGTGGAGGGAACTCAACGCATGAAGAACATACCGTATTCCAAAGAACACGCGCGCTTTCTCAGGCGCAGAAAACAAAACCTTGCCGTCGTATGGGCGTGCCGCATCGGACTTCTCGCCCTGCTTTTAGGCATGTGGGAACTTGTCACGGCGCTCGGCTGGGTGGACCCCTTCATCATGAGTTCTCCCTCCCGCATCGCCAGGACCATCGCCTCGCTCTATGCGGACGGCAGCCTCTTCTACCACATCGGCGTCACCCTCTGGGAAACGCTCGCGGGCTTTGCCGTAGCGGTCGTGCTCGGCTTTGCCGTTGCGCTCGCGCTGTGGTGGAGCGAGACGTTGCGCAAGGTGCTCGAACCGTACATCGTCGTGCTCAACGCCCTGCCCAAGATCGCGCTGGGGCCGCTCATCATTATCTGGTTCGGAACGGGCAGCGAGGCGATCGTCTTTATGACCGTGCTCGTCGGCATCATCGTCGCCATTCTGCACATGCTCTCCGCTTTCATCGCGACCGACCCGAACAAGATCCTACTGCTCAAGTCGATGGGTGCAAGCAAGGCGCAGATCCTGACGAAACTCGTCCTTCCCTCATCCTATCCCGCCGTCATCTCCATGCTGAAGGTGAACGTGGGCATGGCGTGGATCGGCTCGATCATGGGCGAATATATTGTCTCGCGGGCAGGACTGGGGTATCTCATCGTGTACGGCGGGCAGGTGTTCAAGCTTGACCTTGTGATGAGCGCGACGTTTATCCTCTGCCTGCTTGCGGCGGGAATGTATGCCCTTGTGGTGCTGCTGGAAAAGATACTCGTCAAAAATACAGAGCGCTGAAAACAGCGCGCCGAACATTCCGACTGCGGGGTAGAGCGCGTCGATCACGTTCTCCAGCCCCAGCCGCGACAACGCGAACGCCGCGATGAGCACAATGCCCTTCGCGGCGTTTTTGCCGCCCGCAAACCTTTCGCAGGCGGACATAAGCGGCCAGAGCGCCGAGGCGAGCGACGTCAGAACGGCTGCCGCAACGGCGGCAAAGAAAAACTTGTTCCCGCGCATGACGTACAGATAGGGCATAGGCGCGGCGAGCGCCCCTTCCCCCGCATGAAAAATGCCGCCGAGGATGAACGCCCCGCTCGCAAAGACCGCGCCGCACGCGAGGATCGCCGACCGCACGGGAGCGCGTACCTCCCTTCCCGCGTCCATCAGCGCGGGCGCGGCAAAGGCGATGTTCATTGCGGCATACAAAAGGGCGTTTCCCGACTCGGACAGTTCCGGAACAGGCGATGCCCCCGCGCCCGTTCCGGAGCTGAGCACAAACACGAGCAGCAACGGGACGAGCAGCACATTCAAAAGTCCGATCCCCTTGATGCCGCGCGACAAAAAGACGAGAACGACGACAAGCCCCAGAAGGGAGCCGAGCGGGCGCACCTGCGCAAAGAGCGCATCCAGCCCCGCGAGCATTCCCGCACACGGGACAAAGGAGACCGCAAGCAGCAGGCAAGTGACGGCATTTGCCGCCCGCTTGAACAGTGCCTGCATCGCCCCCGCAAAACCGCCGTATTTTTTTCCGAGACGGAGGAAAAAGGCGCACGCCCCGCCATACAGGGCGCAGGAAAGGGCGAACGCGCACAGATACCCCTGTCCGCCGAAAAAACGGACCAATTCCGCCCCCGTCAGAAATCCGGCTCCCATCGTCGTGCCGACGAGAAAAAATGCCGCGCGCACAATGCCCATCTCCTATCCCTATGCAGACAGGGCGAATCTTATGATTTTTGCAAAAAATTTCAGAAATTATGTCTGACATAGTACTTTGACTATTGACAAAATTTGTCGTTTCGTGTATAATGTAAGAAAAAACAAAGGAGCAGCGATATGGACGACACCGTCGTTTTGGAAGAGCAATCCGAAAAATCGGTCAGCTCCGACCTCATTCGCGGGCACATCAACACGATCATTCTGCGCGCGCTCTATGACGGCGACAAATACGGCTACGAGATCATCGCGGAGATCGAGAAGAAGAGCCACGGGCAGTATACGCTCAAACAGCCCTCCCTCTACAGCGCGCTCAAGCGGCTGGAAAAGGACGGATATATCACCTCCTACTGGGGCGGTTCTGTGGGCGGCGGAAGGAGAAAATACTTCTCGCTCACCGAATCGGGAAAGGCGATCTCCGAACAGAACCAGGCGGAGTGGGAGTATTCGCGCACCGTCATCGACAGCCTGATCTCGGACAAGGATTTCGACTTCTCCAACCCCGCCCCCACCGCTGTCAATATGCGCATGCTGCGGGAGACCACCTCGCGCGTGCCGCGCGGCGAGGGCGAGGAGGATGAGCTGGACTATCAACCCGCCTTTCAGGACGCGGAGGAGCTGAGCAAACTCGAGGCGGACTACCGCGAGCGGCTCAGGGCACTCGACGAGCGCAGCGAACAGCTCACCCGCCGCGAGGCGGCGTTTGAAGAGGACATGCGCACCCGCAGCGATGCACTGCTCAAAGAGCGCAGCTGGCGGGAAAGCGAACTCGCCGCACGCGAACAGGCGATCGCGCAAAAACGGGCGGAGCTGGAGACGCTGCGCGCACAACAGAGCGCGGAGGCGGTGCGCGAAGAGAGCGAACAGGCCAAGGCAATGCAGGAACGCATCGCAGCGCTCGAACAGGAACTGCGCGAGAGCGAGGCGGCGCTGGAAGAGGCGCGCAGCCAAAGCCGCACGCAGGCGGAAAACGACCGCACCCATACCGAAGAACTACTTGCCGCCGAGCGCCGCTCGCATGACGAGGCGCTCGCAAAAGCGCTCGAAGAGGAACGCGCCCGCCATGTGCAGGACCTGCAGGCACAGGAGGCGCGCATCGTCGCCGAACAGGAGGAATTGTTCCGCAAGCGCGAACAGCAGCTGCTCCACCGCAACTACCTCGACCTGGTCAACACGCCGCCCGCCGAGGAGGAACCGCACGACTACACCTACTACAACGCGGCGCCCGCCCCCGCACAGGAAGAGACGCCCGTGACAGAGGATTACCGCACGGTGGTGCACCGCCTCTACGCCAACGCCGTATCCGGCGAGGCGCCCGCCGCGGCCGAAAGCAACGCGACTCCGCTCGACGGGATCGACTTCACCGACCTTGAAACACGCGCCGCGCAGGACGGCATCCGCATCCAGACGGCAGGCAGCACCGCCAAGGCCGTGCAGGACCAATCGGAGAGCCTTGTCCACAAGGGAAAAGCCCTCTTTCTGAGCGGGATCGTCACTTTCCTCTTCTGCGTCGCCCTCGGCAGCGTGCTGCTCGGCATGACACCGAGCGCAGGCCTTCCCGCTTTCTTCCCCTATCTGATCTGGGGCGTCGGGCTGGCAGTGCTCCTTGTGACCGGCCTTGCCTATGCCAACCGCTACGGCGAACGCGCCCTGCGCAGGACCGGCCCCGTCATTCTGAACGTCGTCGTCAGTTACATACTGCTCGTCATCGTCACACTGATCGCCGCCCTGTCGGCGCGGGCAGACCTCAACGACCCCGTACAGCTTCACTCCTGGGTCACGATCCCCGTGATCGCCTACCTGGGCGTCATCCTCTTCGGCGTCGTCTACTACCTGCAGGTCAGACCGAAAAAACAGTAGAACTTAACCCCCTGAGACAAAATCGGCTCAGGGGGTTTGATATTGTCAAATCATCCCGACCAAGGGATACGACTTTTGTGACTATCCCCTTGGAGAAATACACAAAAAGCGCTCTCCGGGAGAGCGCTTTTTAGTATGGACAAATTCTTCAGGATTCATATCCGTTCGGGTTGTTCTTCTGCCAGTTCCATTGGTCGCGGCACATATCCTCCAGGTCGTACTGTGCCTTCCAGCCCAGTTCCTTTTCCGCCTTGGCACTGGTCGCATAGCAGGCGGGAACGTCCCCTGCCCGTCGCGGCTTGATCTCGTAGGGAAGTTTCTTGCCGCACGCCTTTTCAAAGGCGTGGATCATATCGAGTACACTGTACCCCTTTCCCGTGCCGAGATTGTAGATATGTACGCCCGGTTCCTTGAGCCTCTCGATCGCGGCAACGTGCCCGCGGGCAAGATCGACCACGTGGATATAGTCGCGCACGCCCGTGCCGTCCGGCGTCGGATAATCGTTGCCGAACACGCCGATCTTCTGCAGCTTGCCGCTTGCGACCTGCGCAACGTACGGCATCAGATTGTTCGGAATGCCCTTGGGGTCCTCGCCGATGCGCCCCGACGCGTGCGCCCCGACGGGATTGAAGTAGCGCAGCAGCGCAATGTTCCAGCCGTTGTCGGCGCGGTACAGATCCTTCAGGATCTGCTCCTGCATGAGCTTGGTCGTCCCGTAGGGATTGGTGGTCGAAAGGCGGCATTCCTCGTCGAGCGGAAGGCGCTCCGGCTCGCCGTAGACTGTTGCCGAGGAGGAAAAGACAAAGTTCTTTACTCCGTATTTTGCCATCGTCTCAAGAAGAACGATGGTCGAGATCAGGTTGTTATCATAGTACAGGACAGGCTTTTCAACGCTTTCGCCGACCGCCTTCAACCCTGCAAAATGGATGACCCAGTCAATGGCATGCGCCTTGAAAACCTCTTCAAGCTTGGCTCTGTCGCGCACGTCGAAGGGATAGAAGGTAAGCTCCTTCCCCGTGATCTCCCTGACGCGGCGCAGGCTCTCTTCACTGGAATTGCTCAGATTGTCCACGACGACCACTTCATAGCCGGCGTCGAGCAGCTCCACCACCGTATGCGAGCCGATATAGCCCGCTCCACCCGTTACAAGCACCTTCATATTACACACCTCCCTGCCTGATTCTCTAAGCATAGAATACTCCGTTTCCTGCGGAAAGGCAAGCAAAATTTTGTCGGATTCTGGACATTTATTGACTTCAGACGTTGACTTCGCCCTTTTCGCCGAGCAGCGCGCGATGGGCATCCAGAATGGGGTCGATCTCCTGCGCGATAAACTCCTCCACCTGCTGCGGCGCGCGGCCGATAAATTTCCTGGCGTCGAGGATCTCGTCGAGGCGGTCGTGCACGGCACGGAAAACGTCGTCGGCGCGGATGAGGTCGATGAGATTGTTCTCCCGCCCCTCCTGCTTGACGTTCCTGCCCGCCTCCATGGAGAGGACGCGGATTTTTTCGTGCAGCTCCTGACGGTTCCCACCCGCCTTGACGCACTCCATCATGATGTTCTCCGTCGCCATGAAGGGAAGTTCGGCAGCGATATGCTTTGCGATGACCTTGTCATAGACGACCAGCCCGTCCGTGACGTTCATATAGATATTTAAGATCGCATCTACCGTGAGGAACGCCTGTGCGTTGACGATGCGGCGGTTGGCAGAATCGTCGAGCGTGCGCTCGAACCACTGCGTGGACGCCGTGACCGCGCTGTTCACGGGGAGGGAGAGCATGTAGCGCGCAAGCGAACCCATCCTCTCGCATCGCATGGGATTGCGCTTGTACGCCATGGCGGAGGAACCGATCTGCGACCTTTCAAACGGTTCTTCGATCTCCTTCATGTTCTGCAGGATGCGGATATCGTTGGAGAATTTATAGGCGGACTGAGCGATCTGCGAGAGCACGCAGAGCACGTTATAGTCAAACTTGCGCGGATAGGTCTGCCCCGTGACGCCGTACACCTTTTCATAGCCCATTTTACGCACGACGCGGCGTTCCAGTTCCTTGACCTTCTCCCGATCGCCGTCGAACAGGTCGAGAAAGCTCGCCTGGGTGCCCGTCGTCCCCTTCACGCCGCGCAGACGGAAGTGCGCGATGAGATTGGTAAGATTTTCATAATCGAGCATCAGATCCTGCAGCCAGAGCGTGGCGCGCTTGCCCACCGTGGTGAGCTGGGCGGGCTGCAGGTGGGTAAAGCCGAGCGTGGGCATATCCTTGTATTTCAGCGCGAACGTCCTGAGCTTATCCATGACGTTGACAAGCTTTTTCAGGATGATGTCCAGCCCGTCGCGCATGATGATCAGTTCGGAATTGCAGTCCACATAGCAGCTCGTCGCACCGAGGTGGATGATGGACGCCGCCGAGGGCGCCGCATCGCCGAACGCATGCACGTGCGCCATCACGTCGTGGCGAAATTTTTTTTCATATTCCTGTGCGCGCGCGTAATCGATGTCCTGCACGTGCGCCTTCATCTCGTCGATCTGCGCCTGCGTGATGGGCAGTCCCAGCTCCATCTCTGCCTCGGCGAGGGCGATCCACAGCTTGCGCCAGAGGCGGAAACGCTTTTCATCGCCGAAATTTTCCTGCATCTCGCGGCTTGCATAGCGCGTGTTCAAGGGGTTCTGATAAACGGTATTGTCAATCATAGCGGTATCCATTCTATATCGATCACTCCAATCGCTCTGTCTTTTGGGTCATTTTATAAGATTCTGCAATCATTATGTCTGACATAATACTTTGTTAAAGCTTTTCAGGCTCGGGATATTCGACGCCGAACGTCTCCGCGGTCACCCTTTTCATCTTCTGTTCCTGCACGGGTCTGTCGCGGAAGTCCGTCGGCGTCGTTGCGATGGCGTCCACCACGTCCATCCCCTCGATGACCTTTCCGAAGGCGGCATACTGCCCGTCGAGATAGTCGGCATCCGCGTGCATGACAAAGAACTGCGACCCCGCCGAATCGGGATGCTGTGCGCGCGCCATGGACAGAACGCCGCGCGTATGCCTGAGGGGGTTCTTCACGCCGTTCATGCGGAACTCCCCCTTGATGTGATACCCGGGGCCGCCCGTGCCGACGCCGTTGGGGTCGCCGCCCTGGATCATGAATCCCGCGATCACGCGGTGAAAGATGATGCCGTCATAGAATCCCTTGTTTACGAGGGACAAAAAATTGTTCACGGTGTTGGGCGCGACTTCGGGATATATCTCCACCTTGAACGCCTTGCCGTCCGCCATTTCAAATGTTACGATGGGATTTGTCATACTGCCTCTCCTTGATTTTGTAGGTTTATTTCAGGTCCTCAAACCGTTCCAGCCGCGTTCCCGCCTCGGCAAACAGCTTGAGCGAGAATTCGTCCGGATAGCCTTCCTTATATACCACGCGCGCAATGCCCGCGTTGATGATCATCTTTGCGCATATCACGCAAGGCTGATGCGTACAGTAGAGCGTTGCGCCCTGAATGTTGATGCCGTAGCGTGCCGCCTGGATGATCGCATTCTGTTCGGCGTGCGCCGCATAGCAAAGTTCCGCGCGCGTGCCGCTCGGAATGTTCAGCTTTTCGCGCAGGCACTCCCCCCGTTCCGCACAGGAACGGATGCCCGCGGGCGCGCCGTTGTAGCCCGTCGTCATCACGCGCTTGTCGCGCACGATGACCGCGCCCACCTTGCGCCGCAGGCAGCTTGACCAGCTGCCGACCTGCTCGGTCAGCTCCATAAAACGCCTGTCCCATTTTTCCATGCTCTTCACCTCATCCGACATTATACACAAATTTTCGTTTACTGTCAACGCGCGGAGAAAAAAACGGGAAAATCCTGTGCATTTTTCCGAAAAAATCCCAAAAATGTGTTTGATGCTGCCCGCCGCGTGGTTATAATATATGCGAAATCAAAAAACATATTGTTTTCGGAGGTCATCATGAACATCAAACCCTTGTTCGATAAGGTGGTCGTGGAAGCGGTCACGGTCGAAGAAAAGACAAAGAGCGGTTTCTTCCTGCCCTCTTCCGCGCAGGAAAAGCCCCAGACCTGCGTGGTCGTAGCCGTCGGCCCCGGCGGCATCGTAGACGGCAAAGAAGTCGTCATGCAGGTAAAGCCGGGCGACAAGGTACTCTGCTCCAAATATGCGGGCACCGACTTCAAGGTGGACGGCAAGGAATTCACCATCATCAAGCAAAGCGACATTCTGGCGATCGTTGAGTAATTGTTTCATGATCCCTGTGCAGACACAAATCCATCATAAAATCATTGAAAAATAAGGTAGGTATTTATCATGGCAAAGCAAATCAAATACGGTGACGAAGCGAGAAAGGCGCTCGAGACGGGCGTCAACGTTCTTGCAGATACTGTCAAGATCACGTTGGGCCCCAAGGGCAGGAACGTCGTGCTCGACAAGAAGTACGGCGCTCCCCTCATCACCAACGACGGCGTGACCATCGCGAAGGAGATCGAACTCCCCGATCCCTTTGAGAACATGGGCGCGCAGCTCGTGAAGGAAGTTTCCACCAAGACAAACGACGTGGCGGGCGACGGCACGACGACGGCCGTTCTGCTGGCACAGGCGATCATCCGCGAGGGACTCAAGAACCTTGCCGCAGGCGCCAACCCCATCATCCTGAGAAAAGGCATCGAGAAGGCCGTGGAGGCCGCCGTGGCGCAGCTGCGCTCCATCTCGCAGAAGGTGGACGGCAAGAAGGCCATCTCGCAGGTCGCCTCCATTTCGGCGGGCGACGAGACGGTCGGCGAACTCATCGCGAAGGCGATGGAGATCGTCGGCAAGGACGGCGTCATCACCGTGGAGGAAGGCAAGTCGATGACCACGGAGCTTACCACCGTGGAGGGCATGCAGTTCGACCGCGGCTATATCTCCGCCTATATGGTCACGAATACCGATAAGATGGAGGCGGTGCTCGATTCCCCCTACATCCTCATCACGGACAAGAAAATTTCCAGCCTGCAGGAGATCCTGCCCATCGTTGAACCGCTTGCGCAGCAGGGACAGAGACTGCTCATCATTGCGGAGGACGTCGAGGGCGACGCGCTGGCTGCCCTCATCGTCAATAAGCTCAAGGGCGTGTTCAACTGCGTTGCCGTCAAGGCACCCGGATTCGGCGACAGGAGAAAAGCAATGCTCGAGGATATCGCCGTTCTGACGGGCGGCACGGTCATCACCTCCGATCTCGGCTACGAGTTCAAGGATGTGACACTGGATATGCTGGGCAGAGCCGATCAGGTCAAGATCGACAAGGACAACACCACCATCGTCAAAGGCATGGGCGACAGGGAGGCCATCAAGGCGCGCGTCGCGTCCATCAAGGCGCAGATCGAGGTCACGACCTCCGATTATGACAGAGAGAAACTGCAGGAGCGCCTTGCAAAGCTGGCGGGCGGCGTAGCGGTCATCAACGTCGGCGCGGCGACCGAAGTCGAGATGAAGGAGAAGAAGCTGCGCATTGAGGACGCGCTGGCGGCAACGCGTGCGGCGGTCGAGGAAGGCTTTGTGCCCGGCGGCGGTAGCGCACTCCTGTCCTGCGTCCCCGTTCTGAAAAAGCTTGTCACCACCCTTTCGGGCGACGAGAGAACGGGCGCTGCCATCATCCTGAAGGCATGCGAGGAGCCTGTGCGTCAGATCGCGGCGAATGCGGGCGTGGACGGCTCGGTGGTCGTCGACAAGATCCTTGCCAAGAAGTCGGCATCCTACGGCTTTGATGCACTGAAGAACGTCTACACCGATATGGTGGAAAGCGGCATCATCGATCCCACCAAGGTCACGCGTTCCGTTCTGCAGAATGCGGCGTCCGTTGCCTCCACTCTGCTCACCACGGAATCCATCGTCACGGATATCCCCACTCCTCCCGCTCCCGCGGCTTCCGCAGGCGGCGACATGGGCGGCGGTATGTACTAAACAAAATACAACAAAAAACCTGCCCTGCGGCAGGTTTTTTGTTTGCAGAAAATCATTTTTAGAAAAATGCCCCGCGTGCGCGGGGCATTTCTTGATTTTGAAGTTATTTTTTCCCGAGCATTCTGCGGATGAAGAGCGGCAGCTTGTTCTCGCGGTCGTCCTCTTCCGCGGCAGACTGTGCGGCAGGAGTAGCGGGCGCCGCGGGTTGTGCGGGTGGTACAGCAGGCTGCACGGGCGCTGTAGGCTGCTGCGGCTGGGGTGCGGCCTGAGGCGCACTCTGATAGACGGGCTGCTGTCCGTAATATGCAGGCTGTGCAGGCTGTGCAGGCGCTGCAGACTGTGCATAGGGATTGGGCGCACTCTGATAGACGGGCTGCTGCGGCTGTGCCGCGGGCGCGGCAGCAGGTTCGGCTGCGGGAGGAACGGTGAGCGGCGCGCCATAGACGGCGCTCTGCCGTGCGGCGTTCTGCGCCGCCTCTTCCCCTGAGGGGAATCCCGTTGCAATGACAGTGACCTCCACCTCGTCCTGCACGTTCTCGTCCACACAGGCGCCGAAAATGATATTGGCGGAGTAATCGACGACGCCGTGAATGAGGCCGGCCGCCTTGGTCACTTCGTCGAGCGTGAGATCGGGTCCGCCCACAATGTTGAGGATGACGCCCGTCGCACCCTCGATGGTCGTCTCGAGAAGGGGCGAATTGACGGCGAGGCGCACCGCGTCGATGATGCGGTTCTCCCCCTTTGCAACGCCGACGCCCATGTGCGCAAGACCCTTGTCCTTGAGCGTGGTGCGCACATCCGCAAAGTCAAGGTTGATAAGCGCAGGCGTAACAATGAGGTCCGCAATGCCGCGGATGCCCTGCTTGAGCACCTCATCCGCCACGCGCAGGGCGTCCGTCATGGTCGCGTTCTTGGGAACGACCTCGCGGATCTTCTCGTTGGGAATGATGACGATGGTATCGACGTATTTGCGCAGATTGTCGATGCCCTTGACGGCATTGTCCATCCTGCGCTTGCCTTCAAATTCAAAGGGCTTGGTGACGACGGCGACCGTCAGAATTTTCTTGTCCTTGGCGATCTTGGCGATGACAGGCGCGGCGCCCGTGCCCGTTCCGCCTCCCATGCCCGCCGTGATGAACAGAAGGTCCGTTCCCTCGATGGCGCTTGCAAGCTCGTCCTTGCTCTCTTCGGCGGCCTCCCTGCCGATCTCCGGCTCGGCGCCCGCACCCAGACCCTTTGTGCGCTGCGCGCCGATCTGAATACGCTTTTGCGCCTTGTTGCAGGCAAGGATCTGCGCATCCGTGTTGACGGCGATATAGTCCGCACTCGCAATACCCGCCTCGATCATGCGGTTGACGGCATTGTTGCCCGCGCCGCCGACGCCGACCACGGTGATCTTCGCCTTGCCGTTTGCGGCAAAATCGTTGGCGGCGGGAGCTGCAGCGCGCTGCGTCCCGTCCTCTCTGCCCACAAAGGGAACATTGTCGTTGAACATTTTCAACCTCCGAATACGTTTAACAGTTTATTGAAAAATCCGCTCCTGCGGTGATCCTCATATGCAAGATCCACAAGGGCGATCCGGGAGCTCATGGCCGGTTTGTTGTAATAGGGAAGATCGGGCGCAAGCTGTTCACACACACGGCTCACGCGCTTGGAGACGTGCTCGAGCGCACCGCGGATGTCGGAAAGCCCCTCTCCCGTGACATACAGGGGTTTGAAGTCCAGCTCCCTTCCGGAGCATTCCTCCAAGAATCCGCCGATCGCCTCGCAGATGACGTCAAGCCCCTCTTTGACGGCGTCCACCAGCTCGTCCGTATCCACGTCGTAGGCAACGCCCTGCACGTTGACTTCCGTCTTTCCGGAGTTGCTACGCGCATACAGTTTTGCCTTGGCAAGCAACGCGCACGCGGCGTCATAAGGCAGGGAAAATTTCTGCATAAGTACAGCCGCGATCTGCCCCTTCCCGACAAAGTAAGTGCGCTGCGCCAGAACGCCGTTCCCAAGAAGGACGCACAGCGTCGTGGACATGAATCCGACGTCAAGAAAGAGCGCATACTCATCGCGCGTTTCGGACGGAATGAGGTAGGTCGCCATCGCATACTCGGCAGGGATAAACCGCAGAGCGATCTTCATGCCGGAAAAGATGTGCTCCATCGTTTCGGCAAAGTAGTTGCTGCAGTAAAAGTAGGAGAGCACGCCGCTTAGCGACGCCGAGGACAACCCGATGGGATCGATGACGCGCCGGTTGTCCGACGTGACATAGATCATGCTCGTTGCGCGGATGCAGCGGTAGCCCTCAAGCTGCTCCTTGCCGCCCTCGAACAGCGCAGCAAGGTCGCGGTGCCCCACCGCGCGGCGCTTTGGAAAGCCGATGTCCTGCTCGCGCGGAATGACGCGCGTGAACGCTCCCGGAACGCCGACGTACAGTGTGCGGATGCGCTCTGCACAGATGCGCTCGACGGCGGAAACGGCGCGGAATATTGCGTCGGAAAGCTTGTCCGTATCGAAAAAGGCGCTCTCGTCGTATCCGTCGTAAGGCTCCGTCTTGCTCGCCTTGAACACAAACGTGTTGTTCACGCCACGCTCTCCGACGACGACGGTGACTTCCGAGGAACGCACATCCAGCACCGCTACGCTCTTGCGGCTCATGGGGTTCTCCTCTTATGTATCGTTCGGCTTTTTCTTTCTACTATTATAACAGCGGACGGGGCTGTTGTCAAGAAAACGCGCCCCTGTTTCTCAGCAAAAATACGCAAAAAGAGCGCGCCCTGTCCGGACACGCTCCCCTCGTTTTACGTCTGCTACGCTGCGGCGGAGGACGAACTCCAATTCGCCACCACCGTGCCGGTATTTTGTTCGACGACGTTGATGGTCCCGCGCACGCGGTCGCCCTCGTCCAGGGCGAGGTAACACTGCACGGCGGCGCGCGCCTTGTCCTCGATGCGCACGCTCGGTTCAAGGATGACGATCTCCACGCCCTCGCGCATCGCTATGCGGAAACGGTCAAAGGCGAGCGTTCCCGTGCTGCTGTTATCCTGAAGGGATACGGACAGAACATTGGCGCGCGGCTCGCCCAGCAGCTCGGCAAACGCGGCATACATGGCAAGCAGCTGTTCGCTGTAAGTACCGGCAAGTGCGCCGTTTGCTGCTGAAAAGGAAAAGTCCCCCGCAAGCAAAATGTAGCCGTCCGCTGAGGCGCTGCTGCCGATGCGCACGCCCTCCCCGTCAAAGATATCATAGCCGTCCGCACCTGGCAGCGCAAAGGCAGCGCGCCGCTCCCGCACCTCGACCACGACGGAGGCGGGGTATTGTTTTTCGACGGACACGACCATGAACCGCGGATACGCCTGCGCCGTGGCGCGCACCTCCTCCAGATCGAGAAAGGTGGTGCTCCTGCCAAGGTAGCCGTTGAGCTCTTCCTTCAGTTCCTGCGCGGCGCGCTCCCCCGCCTCCGTGTAAGTGACAAAGCGCGCGTTCACATACGTGACCGTAAACACGGCATTCATCCCCGCCGCAATGACTGCAGCGAGGAGCAAAAACGCAATGACGGTTGTCAGGATCGTCCTCTTCTTCATCGGTATCTCCGCAGAGCAATTTCAGATATGTACGCGCCGGATGTCCGCCCCGAGCTTTTTGAGCTTTGTGCGCAGATCCGCATAGCCCCTGTCGATATGGGACAGATCGAGCACCTCGGACACGCCCTCCGCGCCGAGCGCCGCAATGACGAGCGCGGCACCGCCGCGCAGGTCCCCCGCCGTGACACTGGCGCCGTGCAGCCTGCCCACCCCGCGCACAAAGGCGGTGCGCCCCTTGACTTCGATGTCCGCCCCCATCTTCTGCAATTCGGGAACGTACTTGAAGCGCGTTTCAAACAGATTTTCCACGATGAGCGCGCACCCCGCGCACGAGGCATTGAGTGCGGTCGCCTGCGCCTGCAGGTCGGTGGGAAATCCGGGAAATGGCATCGTCTCGATGCGGCGGTTGCATTTCAGCCTTCCGCGGCTCTCTATGATTATTTTATCATTTTTTGCATGGATTTTGCAACCGTTTTCGCGCAATTTATGTAACGGAAGGCGAAGATTCTCGGGCGAGGCGCCCACCACCTCCACTTCCCCGCCGCATACGGCGGCGGCAAACAGGAAGGTGCCCGCCTCGATGCGGTCCTTCATGGGGCGGAAGGCCGCGCCGTGCAGCTCCCTTACCCCCTCGATCTCGATGACGTCCGTGCCCGCGCCCGCAACCTTTGCGCCCATCGCGTTGAGAAAGTTCTGCAGATCGACGATCTCCGGCTCCTTTGCGGCGCCCGTCAGCACCGTTCTGCCCTCCGCCTTGGCGGCGGCAAGCAGAATGTTCTCCGTTGCCCCCACGCTCGGGAAATCCAGCGAAATGTCCGCGCCCCTGAGCTTTGCGCACTCGCAGAAGATAAACCCGTCCCGCTCCGAAATGCTCACCCCCAGCCGCTTGAGCGCGGAAAGGTGCAGATCGATGGGTCTTAGCCCGATGTCGCACCCGCCCGGATAGGCGATGAGCGCGCGGCCGAAACGGGACAGGAGCGAACCGAGCATAAAGACGGAGGAGCGCAGCTCCCTTGTGAGCGAGGACGGGATCTCGTGGCAGCAGGCATCGGCGCTGTCGATGGTCGCGTTCCCGCCCGAGAACCGCACGTCCGCACCCAGCTCGCGCAAGATCTGCGCCATGCATGCGACGTCGGATATGCCGGGCGTCTCGCGGATGACCACGCGCTTTTCCGTCAGAATGGAGGCGGCGAGCAGCGGCAGCACGGAATTTTTTGCCGATTGCACCGCCACGCTGCCGCAGAGGCGCTTTCCCCCGTCGATCACGTATTTATCCATATGTTCTCTCCTATCGTATTTCAAAGGGCGGACCGTGCGTCCGCTCCCCAGTTCATTGTATGAGTTTTTTTTGTTGCGTGTGTCTGGACACGCCGTAGACGATGCCCATGCCCGCCATCGTCACGATGAGCGAGGTGTTCCCCGCCGAGACGAGGGGCAGCGGCAGGCCCGTGGGCGGAATGCAGCCGCTCACGACGAGCGCGTTGAGCGCGCACTGCACCGCAAAGGCGAGCGTGATGCCGCCGGCGAGCAGAAACCCGTAGAAGTTCCCGCAGCGGGCGGCGATGCGCATCCCCCGCCAGACGATGAAGCCGATGAGCACGAACAGCGCGAGCACGCCGAAAAAGCCCGTCTCCTCCGCAATGACGGAGAGAATAAAGTCGCTCTCCGCAAAGGGAAGAAAGCGGTACTTTTGCCGCGAGGAAAACAGTCCGACGCCGAACAGGTTGCCGTTCGCCAGCGCGTACAGGGACTGGATGAGCTGATACCCCTCCTCTTTGGGCGACGCCCACGGATCCATAAATGCGGAGAGGCGCTGCAGGCGGTAGGGTTCCATGAGGATGAGCGCGGGCACGGCGAACAGCACGGGGATGCAGATGGCGGCGAGCGCCTTTTTGGAAATGCCCGCGAGAAAGAGCATGCCGATCATGATCGCCCCCACGCACATCGTGACGGACATGTTCGGCTCGAGCATGATGAGCACGCATACGGCAAGTCCTGCGCCGAGCACGGGCAGGCATCCCCTGAGCGTGCGCATGCGGGCGGGGTCTTTGGCAAAATACCCTGCCGCAAACAGGACAAAGCCGAGCTTGGCGATCTCGGAGGGCTGCACGGTGAACGAACCGATCCCGATCCAGCGCGTCGCGCCGTAATTACTCCTGCCCAGCCCCGGCACAAAGACGAGCGCGAGCAGCACAAGCGAAAAAAGGAGCGCGGGCACGCCCCATTTGCGCAGCTTTTCGTAGTGCAGAAAGCTCACGCCCACCATCGCCGCCGCGCCCACCGCAAAGCCGATGAGCTGTTTGCGGAAAAAGAACATCTCGTCGCCGTACTGCACCTCGGCATTGTAGCAGCTTGCGGAGTACACGCACACGACGCCGTACCCCGCAAGCAGGAGGACGGCGGCCAGAAAGAGGAGGTCCCCCTTTCCTGTATCAGCCCTCGCTCTCTTCACCGCTCTCCCCCGCCGCTGCGCCGTGCGCAAGCGCCGCGCGCTCCAGGCGCAGCTGCTGCATGAGCTGCGCAAACCGCTCCCCGCGCGCCTCATAGCTGGTGAAACTGTCAAAACTTGCCGACGCGGGGCTTAAAAGCACGTTCTGTCCCCTCTGCGCCGTGAGAAAGGCGACGCGCACCGCGAGGTCGAAGGGACGGCAGAGCGTCACGCGGAAAAATTTTTCGCGGGTCGCGGCATCGAGCAGGCGGAAGGCGTTCTCCCCGTAGAGGACGGCGTGCACGACGCCCGACGCCTTCAGTGCCGCAAACAGCGGTTCATAGGCATACCCTTTGTCCTTGCCGCCGAGCAGAAGGACGCTCTCCCCGCGCACGCTCTCCACCGCCTTGATCGCCGCATCGGGGTTGGTCGCCTTGCTGTCGTCGATAAAGGTCACGCCGTCCACTTCGCCCAGCTTTTGCATGCGGTGCGCGATGCCGTTGAAACTCTTCAGACCCGCGGCGATCGCCGCATTTTCGACGCCCATCAGCTTGCAGGCGCACACGGCGGCGAGGGCGTCGGAAACGTTGTGGCTGCCCTCCAGGGGGAGCTCCGCAGCGGGAAGGATGCGCTCCTCCCGCCAGAATATCGCCCCGTCGCGCAGATACGCGCCCTCCGTTCTGCCCTCGAGCGAGAATCCCACGACGTGCGAGCGCGTCTTTTCGGCAAAGGTGCGCACGACGGCGTCGTCCATGTTGAGGACGGCGTACTCGCCCGGCGTGCCGTTCTTGAGCAGGCGCGACTTGAGATAGATGTAGTTTTCCATCGTGTAATGGCGGTTGAGGTGATCCTGCGTGACGTTGAGCACGACGGCGACGTGCGGGCGCAGGGAGGTGAGCGTCTCCAACTGAAAGGAGGAAATTTCCGCCACGGCAACGGCATCTTCGTCCAGCTCGCTAAGGCACGCCGTGACGGGCCTGCCGATGTTGCCGCACACGACGGCGCGCCTTCCCGCCCCGTTCAGGATATGCCCGATCATGGAGACGGTGGTCGTCTTTCCGTTCGTGCCCGTGACCGCGACGACGAGGCAGCGCAGGGCGCGCGCCCCCAGCTCCGCCTCCCCGACGATGCACTTCCCCGCCTTTTTGAATGCGACGGGGAGCGGGTGGTCGATGGGGATCCCGGGGCTCAGCACGAGCACGTCGCACGTCTCGGAACAGTTTGCCGCGTCCTCCTTGGACAGGGCGCGGCAGCCCATCCCCACTAGCCGCTCCGTTGCCTTGCGCACGTTCTCGTCGTCCACGTCGTCGTACAGGTACACCGCCTTTGCGTGCCGCCCGAGCAGATATTCCGCCGCGGAGATGCCCGAACGGGAGATGCCTGCGACCAAAAACGTCTGGGTGGGAAAATACATACTGCCTCCTTCTCCCCTTGCGGGGTCAGGCGAACGGAAGGAAGAGAGTGACGCCGAGGAGCGCCGTCGTCAGCGCATAGACGTAGGAAATTTTCGCCTCGGAATACCCCTTTTTCTGAAAGTGATGGTGCATGGGCGCCATCAGGAAGATCCGTCTGCCCGTTTTTTTGTAATATATGACCTGAAGGATGACAGATATGCTTGAAAGGACAAACATCAGCCCGAGAATGGGGATGACGAGCGCGTTCCCCGAAAAGAGCGCCGCCGAGGCGGCAAAACCGCCCAGCGAGAGCGAGCCGGTGTCCCCCATAAAGACGGATGCCCTGCTCGTATTGAACATGAGGTACGCGGCGAGCGCCCCCGTGAGAGAGCAGCACAGCAGGGAGAGCGCCCCGTCCGCCCCCTGCGCGGCGAGCAGCAGCGAGAGCACAAGAAAAAAGACGGCGCTCACCCCGCCCGCAAGCCCGTCCAGCCCGTCCGTCAGATTGACGCTGTTCACCGTGGCGACAAAGACGAAGATGCCGAGCGGCAGCATCCACCAGCCGATATCGAAGGAGAGCTGCGTATAGGGGATGCGCAGGACGGTCATCCCCTCCAGGCAGCAGTACACGGAGGCGATGACGGCGACCCCGAGCTGAAAGAGCACCTTCTGATAGGCGCGCAAGCCGAGGTTGCTGCCCCGCCGCTTTTTGAGCAGATCGTCGAGAAATCCGACGACGAGATAGCCCAGCCCGACGGCGAGCGTCACCCAGAACGGCTTGTCCGCCCCGCGCACACACAGGAGCGCGGCGGCGCACGCAGCCAGAATAAACGCCAACCCGCCCATCGTGGGCGTGCCCTCCTTCTGTTCATGTTCCCTGACGTAGACAAGGATGTGCTGCCCGCCCATGCGCCGTAAGAGCGGGATCGCCAGATAACAGAGCAGCGCAGACAGGGCAAAGGCAAGCAGAGCGGCATACAGATATGTTCGCATGATCAGGACTTCCCGATAAGTTCTCTGATCACATCTTTGTCATCGTAGTCGTATTTGATACCCATGATCTCCTGATATTTTTCCGCACCCTTGCCCGCCACGAGCAGAACGTCCCCCTCCGAGAGCATGCCGAGCGCGCAGCGGATGGCCTTCTCGCGCTCCTCGATGACCGCATATTCGCAGGTGAGCGGACGAATGCCCGCCTCGATGTCGGAAATGATGGCATAGGGGTCCTCATAGCGCGGATTGTCCGACGTCAGAACGGTGAAATCCGCACAGCGGGCGGCGGCCTCCCCCATCGTTTTTCGCTTGCCCGCATCGCGGTTCCCGCCGCAGCCGAAGAGCACGATGAGCCTGCCCGCGCAGTGCTCCCTGAGCGCCCCGAGCGATTTTTCCAGCCCGTCCGGCGTGTGCGCAAAATCCACGAACACGTCGCCGCCGTTCACGTGCGCCGTCCACTCGAGCCGCCCCTCCACGCGCGTTTTCTTCAGCCCGCGCGCGATCGCGTCCGCTCCCGCCCCCAGCCGCTTTGCCGCACATGCCGCCGCCAGCGCATTGGACAGATTGTGCCGCCCCGTCATGCCGATCTCCGCCTCACACAGTTCGTCCTGCAGGTTGAGCACGGCTTTGAGCGCGCGCAGCGTGTCGCTCTCCACGACGGCGAAGGCGTCCGCGGGCGTCTCCAGCCCGTATGTGACGTATGGCACGCCCTGCTGTTCCAGCTCGCGCGAAAACATATCGTCCGCATTGAGCACGGCAAACGCGCACCGCTCCCGCCGGAAGAGCGCCTTTTTTGCGGCGGCGTAGCGCTCCATATCCCCAAAAAAGTCCAGATGATCGCGCGTCAGGTTGGTGAATACGGCAACGTCGTAAAAGACGGGCGCCTCCTTCTTCAGGGCGAGCGCATGCGCGGAGACCTCCATGACCGCTGCCCGCATGCCCGCATTCGCCATGTCGCGCAGAAGGGAGAACAGGCAGACGGGGTCGGGCGTCGTCAGCGAGGGCGGAACGTGCACGCCGCCGTACTCCGCGCCCAGCGTTCCGATCAGCCCCGCCGCAATCCCCGCCTCGCGCAGGATCTCCGCAGTCATGGCGGCGGTGGTCGTCTTGCCGTTTGTGCCCGTCACCCCCACCATCTTCATGCAGCGCTCGGGATGGCCGAAATATGCCGCCGCGATGCGCGCCATCGCCTCCCGCCCGTCCGGCACGATGAGCTGCGCGCAGGGCAGCGCCAGTGCATGTTCGCATACGACGGCCGCCGCGCCCCGCCCGACGGCTTCCGCCGCACAGTCGTGTGCGTCCGTCCTTGTCCCGCAAAAACAGAAGAAGAGGTCGCCCGCCCCCGCGACGCGGCTGTCCGTGCACAGCCCGCCGATCTGCGCGTCCTGCGTCAGCTCCGCCTGCGGAAGGTCTAAGGCAAGTTGGGAAAGTTTCATTTACACCTCCGACGGGGGCAGCGCGAACAGATCGATGATGCCCTCAAATATTTCCTTTGCGCAGGGAGCCGCCACGGTGCTGCCGTAGTAGGCGCCCTGCGGTTCGTCCACGATCACGAGGGTGAGATACCTGGGTTCGTCGGCGGGGAAATATCCCACGAACGAGGAGACGTATTTCCCCTGTGCAATGTGCCCGTTCTCGTACTTTTGCGCCGTGCCCGTCTTGCCGGCGACGCGGTAGCCCTCGATGTACGCCTTTTTTCCGCTGCCGTCCCGCACGACCCCCTCCAGCATGGAGGAGAGGATGCGCGAGGCCTCCTCGCTCACCGTCCGTCCGATGAGCGCGGGCTGCGTGCGCTCGACGACCGCGCCGTCCTTCGTACAGATCGCCTCCACCAGACGGGGCGCATAGTAGTAGCCGCCGTTGACGGCCGCCGCACTCGCGCATGCGAGCTGCAGGGGAGTGACGGCGATGGTCTGCCCGAACCCGATGCGCGCAAAATCGCAGTCGCGCAGCGTGCTCTCGGGCAGCAGCATGCCGATCGCCTCCCCTGAAAAGTCCAGCCCCGTTGCCCTGCCGAAGCGGAACGCGGCGAGATAATCATAGAAAGTCTCCTTGCCGAGGGAGAGCGCAATGTCCACAAAGCAGGGATTGCAGCTGTTGTTGAGCGCCTCGGCAAGCGTCTGATTGGAGTGCTTTCCGTTGGCGTGGTCGCTCCAGCAGCGGATGGTCGTGCCGTCCACCGTGCGGGTGCGCGCGGAGGAAAACACGCGGTTGACGGCATATGCGTCGGGATTGCCCTGCAGATACTCCTCGATGTCGGCCGCGGCAGTGATGATCTTGAAGGTGGACCCCGGTTCATACACGTCGCTCACGAGCGCGTTGCGCGAGAGGGTGTTGAGCGCCGTCAGGTCGTCGCGCGGGATGTCGTTGAGGTCGTAGGAGGGCAGATTGACCATCGCAAGCACGGAAAAATCCGTCACGTCGAGCACGATGGCGCGCGCCGCTTTCGCGCTGTAGAGCGCAAGCGCTCTGCCTATCACCTCCTCCGCAAGCGCCTGGATGCGGAAATCGAGCGTCAGACGGATATCCAGCCCGTCCGTTCCGGGGATATACGCCGCCGTCGCGCCCTCCAGATCGACGCCGACAAGGTCGGTCTCAAACAGAATTTCCCCCCGTTCGCCCGCCAGATAGTCGTTATAATACTGCTCCAGCCCCGTGGAACCTGCGCCGTCATAGGAAGTGAACCCGAGCACCTGGCACGCCAGCGCACCGTGCGGATAAAAGCGGATGTCGTCGCGCGCATAGTAGACGCCCGCAAGGTCGGCGCCCTCGATGCGCTCCACGGCAGACTTTTCCGCGCGCCGCACGAGGACGATCTCCGAACGGCTGCCGTCCGTGAGTTTTCCGAGCACCTCGTCGTAGGAAAGTGCGAGTGCATCGGCGAGCAGCGCTGCGCTCCCCTGCACGTCCGTCACGGCATTGGCGCGCGCATAGACGCTGTAGGCAGCCGTATTGCCCGCGAGCAGTTCCCCGTTCGCGTCGTAAATGTTGCCGCGCGTCGCCGAGACGGGGATCTCGCGCGTCCACTGGTCGATCGCGCGGGCGTTCAGATCGT
Source organism: uncultured Clostridia bacterium (assembly GCA_944340905.1). GTDB lineage: Bacteria > Bacillota > Clostridia > Christensenellales > Borkfalkiaceae > Gallimonas. The sequence goes on along the minus strand of CALVLT010000005.1, from coordinate 39,539 downwards.
CCTCCCAGATGACCTGGATATAGAAGAACCGCGCCAAAAAAATGCAAAAAAGAAAGGCTATCGCCGCAATGACGGCAAATAACCTCTTTCGTAGAACAGACAGAGAATAGTCCCGCTGTTTGATATGCAATTCCTCCGGGAGACGTTATTCGCCCCTCACCATTCCGTTCTCCTGCGCCCATGCATCGATGTATTCGGGGGACTGCAGGTAGTCCAGCTCCTCCTGCATCTGCGCGTACTGCGTCTGCAGGTCTCTGAGCTGCGCCTCCTTGACCACGATGTCGGCGTTCGCCGAGCTTAAAATGCCCGTATTCACGCAGATGAGCGCGATGATGAGCACGACCGCCGCCGCAATGGCGCACAGGATGAACTTGGTCTTTAAAGAGAGCGAGGAGAGCAATCCCGTGCCCGTCTGCACGCCCTCTTCCGTCATCTCCACGCCGCGGCGGAGCGTCTCCATCGTACGGCGGGTGGGAAGGGCGTCCTCCTCCGAGGGCGCTGCAACAGGCGCGGCGGGCGCTGCGGGCATCTCGGGCATCTGCGCGGGAGCGGGCGCAGCAACCGCAGGAGCGGCCGCGGCGGGTGCGTTCAGGTCGATCAGCTCGCCGTCCTTATAGATCAGACCTTCAAAGAGACGGGGCTTGTTCTTTGCGGGCGCATATGCCACGTAATCGGCAATGCGCTGCGCCGCATTGGCGGAATGCGCGTCCTGCTGCGGAGCGGGCGCGACCGATTCATGCGCGGGCATGGCGGGAGCGCGCTCCAGCGTCGCCGTCATGACGGGCGCCGCGGAAGGACGCACTTCGAAGCGAGTCTCCCCTGCCGCCCAGTCCTCGCTGTTGTCGAGAAGGAGCTTACGGTAATTTTCGGGGATCTGCTGTGCGTGCGCCTGCTCAGCCGTAAGGCGGCGCTCATCGCGCCGGGTGACGGTATCTTCCGGAATGGTCGCCGTATTTGCCATGATCGTTCTCCTTATCATTGTATTCGCGCGATCGCCCGTTCATTCGGTCTTTTTTGCGATCCGCAGCTTTGCACTCGTACTTCTCGGGTTTTCCCTTCGTTCTTCTTCGCCCGCCGTGAGCGGCTTTTTGGTGATGAGTTCTATCTCCTGTTTCTTCCCGCACACACAGACGGGAAAGCTCTTCGGACAGGTGCAGCCCTCGCTCATCGAACGGAACACACTCTTGACGATCCTGTCCTCCAGCGAGTGGAAGGTGAGGATGCATGCCCTTCCGCCCGGTTTGAGCCGGCGCGTCAGCCCCTCCACGCACTCCTTCAGCCCGTCAAGTTCGCCGTTGACTTCGATGCGGATGGCCTGAAAGGTCTTGCGCGCACACGCGTTGTAGCGGTATTTGGCGGGGACGCTCTCTTCCACGACGGCGCGCAGCGCGCCGCACGTTGCGATCTCCCCCTTTGCCCGTTCCCGCACGAGATTGCGCACGATGGAGGCGGCAAACGTCTCTTCGCCGTATTCGCGCAGGATGCGCAGCAGCTCTTCTTCGCTGTATTCGTTGACGACCGTCTTTGCCGTCAGCGGCGCCCTGTCGTCCATGCGCATGTCGAGCGGAGCATCGTCTGCCATGTAGGCAAATCCGCGCTCGCGGGTATCGATCTGATGGGAGGAAATGCCCAGATCGAGCAGATATCCGTCCAGCAGTCCCACGCCCGCATCGTCGAGGACCTGTGCGTAGTCGCGAAAGTCCGTGCGGTACAGCTTATATCTTCCCTCGAACGGGGAGAGCCTCTGCGTCACTTCGCGGATGGCGTCGCCGTCCTTGTCGGTGGCAACCAGCCGCACCGTCGGATCGGCCGCGAGGATGGCGAATGAATGGCCTCCGCCCCCTGCCGTTCCGTCAAAGTACACGCCGCCCGCCCGGATATTCAGCCCTTCGAGCACTTCATTGACCATGATCGGACGATGGTAAGCGCTCATCTCACTGTTCCGTCCGCTTTTTGTACGCCACGGCGTTTGCCTGCTGAATGGTCATGCTGCCGACGTTCGACTCAAAGCGATCGAGCGCCCAGATCTCGATGTACTTGCCCATGCCGACGGTCACGACGTCCTTTTCGATCCCCGCATATTCGCGGAAATACTTCGGGATCTGTGCCCTGCCCTGCGGGTCCTCCGTCAGTTCTTCGATGGAGCACATGATCCTGCGCTTGGCATTCATCATCTCGGGATCGCCCGGATTGACCTCGTCAAAGGAGGCGAGCCGTTCGTCGAGCACGGATTCGGGCATGACCGTGACGCAGCCGTCCGCATATTCGACAAAGTACAGCTTTTCCTTCTCGGAGAAGGCGTTCTTGTACTTCGCGGGAATGCGTATTCTGTTTTTGGCGTCCAGCTGATGGACGACCTTGCCGCTCAGCAGTTTCATGCACTCGCTTCCGTGTGTCGATTTTTATATTACAAGCAATATTATAGCACCACTCGTGACCACTGTCAACCACCTTTGACTACTTTTTTGCCCAAAAGAAAAATTATTTTTACTTTTTTGTGAAACAAATGTTTGTTTTATAGACCATTTTGTTGAAATTTTTAGCATTCCCGAGGAAGATGACCCCCGATTTGCCCGGTTTTTTATAGTTTTTATTAAAACATTTGTTCGGATTTTGATTGGGTCGAAGGTGGTCAACCGTCCCACAATGCGCTGCATCCTGACGCGCCGCAAGCACATGAACGAGGCGTTCGGCCGTCCCTTCGATGCCGTCGAACACGGGAGCATGGTAGAAATCCCCTATCTCGTGCCCGAAAAAGGCGTAGTGCGTGCAGCCCAGCACGACGCCGTCGCAGCTGCAGGCCGGCAGGTGGTCGGAAAGGGTCAGCTTTTTTCCGCGAGCAAAATGACGCTCGATCGCCCCCGCCAGACCGGGCAGCGCACACACCGTAAAACGGCACTGCGGAAAGCGTCCGATGAGGGCTTTCAGGCGCGCGCTGCCCGCCGTGCAGGGCGTGGCAAGCACGAGCGCATGGCTGCAGACACGGGCGGCAGGCGCGACGGCGGGTTCCATGCCGATGACGGGGAAGGGAAATTCCGCGCGCATCGCCTGTGCGCAGACGGCGGTCGCCGTATTGCAGGCGAGCACGGCCGCGTCCACGCCGAGCGCGGCAAATCGCCCGAGGGCGGCGCGGACAAAGCGCGTGATCTGCGCAGGCGTTCTGCTGCCGTACGGCGCATGGCGGTTGTCGCCGAAGTAAAAAAACAGGCAGTGCGGCAGGCGGCGCACGCATGCGGCAAGCACGTTGAGTCCGCCCACGCCGCTGTCGAACACCCCCACCCGCATTCCCGCCGCAGGAGCGGGAAAAAGTGCTTTTTCATCGTAAACTTTTTGCAAATTTTATCACTTCCCCATAAAAAACAGTTTACAAGCGGTTTATTTTATGCTAAAATAGCTGAGGTTATCAAGACAAAAGCCATTTGGAAGGAGTAATATCGTGCCCAATATCAAATCCGCAAAGAAACGCGTACTGGTTACCGAGAAGAAGACGAAAGAGAACAAGATGATCAAGTCCGCGCTCAAGACGAGCATCAAAAAGTTCCTTGCGGCCGTCGAAGCCGGCGACAAGGAACTGGCGGCCAAGCTCTATCCCGAGACGGTTTCGGCGATCGATTCCGCCGCAAGCAAGGGAATTCTGCACAAGAACAATGCCGCCAACAAGAAGGCGAAACTGGCGAAGAAACTTGCCGCTCTTTCCGCGTAACGTTCTGTGAGCGATGCGCCCGCTCCCCCATCGGGAGCGGGTTTTTTCGTTGTCCTGCGTTTTCCGCCCGCGGAATGACGGCAGACGGGCGGGCAAAACCGTTATTTTGCCTTGGGTGGCGGTTACCCCACAGACCGCATCGCTTTTTTCTGCATTTCACTGCTCAGACTGACGGCCATGAGACTGCGCTCCGGAGGGGCGCTTTTTTGTTGCGAAAAAATTTTGAAAGAATCATGAAATTTATGCGTTCAAACAGTTGACATTCTCTTTCGTTTATATTATGATAGCGTCCGTTGGTTTATTTTTATTAAACTTTGCGTTTAATTTTACGAGAGTTCCGTAAAACCTGACAAAAAGTTTAATATGGTGAAACCGAAAAGGAGTTTTTTATGCAGCTCGGCAGAAAGATCCGAGAACTCAGACAGCAGTACAACCTGACGCAGGGCGAGCTTGCCGACCGATGCGAGCTGACAAAGGGCTATATCTCGCAGCTGGAAAACGACCTGACAAGCCCCTCCATCGCCACGCTCACCGATATTCTCAACGCTCTCGGCAGCAATCTTTCCGATTTCTTCCGCGAGGACAGCGAGGAAAAAATCGTCTTTTCGCAGGACGAATACATTGAAAAGCAGGCGGACGGCATGCTCTGGAACTGGGTCATTCCCAATGCCCAGAAGAACATGATGGAACCCGTGCTTGTGGAACTGGAACCGGAGGCGTCCGCCCCCGTGGACTTCCCCCATGACGGCGAGGAATTCGGCTATGTGCTCGAAGGGCGCATCGCCATCGTGGTGGGCGGCAAATCCCACATCGCCAGAAAGGGCGAGAGCTTTTACTACACGGCAAACCGCGAACACCGCATCGTCAACAAGGGCAAGGGACGCGCGAAATTTTTGTGGATCTCCACGCCACCCAACTTTTAGAAATCAAATATAAATTACCATACAGGAGAGAACATGGCTGAACACATCATCGAGCTGAAGAACGTCACCAAGTACTATGACGACAACCTCGTCATCGACAACGTGAGCTTCTATGTCAACAGGGGTGAATTCATCACCTTTCTCGGCCCGTCCGGCTGCGGCAAGACGACGACGCTGAGAATGATCGCAGGATTCGACCCGCCCACGAGCGGCGAGATCCTGCTGAACGGAAAGGACATCTCCGCCCTTCCCCCCAACCGGCGCCCCGTCAACACGGTGTTTCAGCGCTATGCCCTCTTCCCGCACCTGAACGTGTTCGAGAACATTGCGTTCGGCCTCAAGTGCAAGCGCGTTCTCAATACATACCGCAACGACGAGGGAAAGGAATATACCAAAAAAGAGCGGCTCACCAAAAAAGAGATCCGCGAGAAGGTGGAAAAGGCGCTCGAGATCGTCGACCTCGAGGGCTTTGAAAAGCGCTCCATCGCCACCCTTTCTGGCGGGCAGCAGCAGCGCGTCGCCATTGCGCGCGCCATTGTCAACGAGCCGCAGATCCTGCTTTTGGACGAACCGCTCGGCGCGCTCGATCTGAAGATGCGCAAGGAGATGCAGATCGAACTCAAGGAGATGCACAAGCGCCTGGGCATCACCTTTATTTACGTCACCCACGACCAGGAAGAGGCGCTCACGATGTCGGACACCATCGTCGTCATGGCGGACGGCGTGGTGCAGCAGATCGGCACCCCCACCGACATCTACAACGAGCCCGCCAATACTTTTGTTGCGGACTTCATCGGCGAGAGCAATATCTTCAACGGCACCGTCGTGGGCGAGCGCAAGGTGAAGTTCTGCGGCAAAATTTTTGACTGCGTGGACGATTTTGAGCGCAACGAGCCGGTGGACGTCGTCGTCCGCCCCGAGGACGTGCTCATGTGCGCACCCGAGGAGGGCGCGCTCAAGGGGACGGTCATCTCTGTCGTATTCAAGGGCATCCACTATGAGATCACCGTGCAGGTCGGCAAATACGAAGTGGTCATCCAAAGCACGGAAAGCCGCGCCGAGGGCGATCTGATCGGCATGAACATTGCACCTGACGGCATCCACCTGATGAAGCCCAAGTACACCTCCAACGTGTTCGACGGCGTGATCACCAAACACAACACGGTGGAGTTTGCAGACGGCGAATTCGAGTGCGACGTCACCCAGCTCTACCCGGGCAGCCATATCGACGAGGAGGAATACCTCGTCACCGCGGCGGGCGAAAAGCTTGACCTGACGGGCACGGAAGTCAGGGTGGAGATCGGGCTGAGCGACATTGAGATCAGCGACGACGAGGATGCAGGCGGCACGACGGGCCACATCATCTCCATCATCTACAAGGGCGACCACTACCGCCTCATCGTGCGCACGGACGGCGAGGACGAGGAGGACTTCGTGTTCGCCACGGACGATCTGTGGAATGAAAACGACCGCGTCTCCGTCATTGTGCCCAAGGACAAGATCAAACTCACCCTCAAGCATGCGGAGGACAAGAAAAAATGAGACTGCACTTTTCCAGAAAGATACTGGGCATCCCCTATGCCGTCTTTCTCGTATTCTTTGTCATCATCCCCATGCTGGTCATCCTCTTCTATGCCTTCACGGACAAGGAGATGCACCTCTCGTTCACGAACTTCATCCAGTTCTTTTCCGATCCGACCAAGCTGAGCACCATCGTCTACTCCCTCGTCATTGCATTCATCACGACGGCGGTGTGCCTTGCCATTGCCTACCCCGTCGCCTACATTCTGGCGCGCAGCAAGATGAAGAAAAAGTTCGTCATCCTCTTATTGTTCGTCACCCCTATGTGGATCAACTTCGTGCTGCGCATCAACGCCATCCGCGAACTTCTGAGCTGGGTGGGCCTTTTAGGCGAGGCGAACTACTTCAACACCATCTTCGGCATGGTGTATGACTTCCTGCCCTTTATGATCCTTCCCCTGTACACGACGATGCTCAAGATCGATGAGAGCCTCTACGAGGCGAGTTCCGATCTGGGCGCGGGCGGATTTACGACGTTCACGCGCGTGACGCTCCCCCTCTCGATGCCCGGCGTTGCCAGCGGCATCACGATGGTGTTCCTGCCCTCCATGACCAACTACGTCGTGTCCGACATGCTCGGCAATTCCAAAGTCACCATCATCGGCAAATTTATCTACGAATACTTCGGCACCAACTGGCACATGGGCTCGATGGTCGCGCTCATTCTGCTCATCGTCGTGTTCCTGTCCACCTGGCTGACGGGCGGTTTCCGCGAAGATGAAACGGTAAGGGGGGCAAATCTGTGAACAGGAAAGCAATTGTTATCAAATGTCTGAAAGCGGCGTTTATCGGCATCGTTCTGCTGCTGCTCTACGCCCCCATCCTGCTGCTCGCAGTATACAGCTTTATCGATACGGACATCATCGGCACTTCGGGCGGTTTCACCTTTGACCACTACACCGATCTGTTCACCAATGCGCAGGCCATGACGATGATCGGCAACACGCTGGGGCTGGCATTTGCCTCCGCCGCGCTCTCCACCGTGCTCGGCACGCTGGGCGCCATCGGCATGTATTACAGCAAAAAACGCGTCAGAACGACAATGGGCGCCGTCTCCCGCATCCCCATCATCAATGCGGAGATCGTCACCGCGCTCGCCCTCGCCATCATGTTCGTCGCGTTCGGGCTGCCCAAGACCTACTTCACCCTGCTCATGGGACATATGGTCATCTGCACGCCCTTTGTCGTGCTTTCCGTCATGCCCAAACTCAAGCAGATGGACAATTCCCTCTACGAGGCGGCGCTCGATCTGGGTGCATCGCCCGCAAAAGCGCTCTTCAAAGTCATCCTGCCGCAGATCGTGCCGGGCATCATCTCCGGATTCATGCTCGCCATCACCCTCTCGCTGGACGACTATATCGTCACCGTCTACACGCGCCCTTCGGGATTCGACACCATCTCCACCTACGTGTTCAACGCGACCATCCGCGGAAACGCGCATACGGCGCAGACACTCTCCTCCTTCTGGGCGCTGACGACCATCATCTTTATCATCATTCTCATCGTCACCATCTCGGCAAACCTTGCGGGCCGCAGGAAGAAGGAGGTGCGCAAATGAAGAAAAGACGCATCGGCGCACTTACGCTTGCTTCCCTCGCCCTGATGCCAACCCTGCTGTCCGCGGCGGGCTGCGCGGGAGACGACACCATCGTCCTTCGGGTGTTCAACTGGGAGGAATATATCGACCTCGGCGGAGAGGGCTCCTACGAATATGACTATGAAGTCAATGAGGACGGCTCCGCCCCCGCCATGATCGAGGATTTCGAGGCGTGGTACGAGGAGACATACGGCACCCCCATCCGCGTGGAATACTCCACGTTCGGCACCAACGAGGACATGTACAACCAGCTGCAGCTTGGCGACGAGTACGACCTTCTGTGCCCTTCGGAATACATGATCATGAAACTGGCGGCGGAGGACTACCTTCAGCCCTATACCGACGAATTTTTCGACCCCTCCGTCGAAGAAAATTACTACGTCCGCCACGTGTCCCCCTATATCCGCAACATGTTTGAAAGCAACCGCATCAACCGTGCGGACGAGAGCGACACCTCCACCTGGGCGGACTATGCCGCGGGCTACATGTGGGGGGTGACGGGCTTTATCTACAATCCCGAATATGTGGATGAGGAGGAGCTGAGCGCGCTGGGCTGGAACGCCATGCTCGCCCCGCAGTACAACAACAGGGTGACGACCAAGGACAACGTGCGCGATTCCTACTTCGTTGCGCTCGCCATCCTCTATCAGGACGAGATCGCCGCCCTCGCGCAGCAACACACGGCGGGTGAGCTGGCCGACGAGGAATACAACGCACAGCTCGCCGCAATCCTCAACCGGACGGACGATGAGACGATCGCGCGCGTCGAAGAAGTCATGAACGAGATGGACGCCAATATCTACAGCTACGAGACGGATACGGGCAAGGCGGACATCGTGAGCGGGCGCATCTGGCTGAACTTTGCCTGGAGCGGCGACGCCGTGTATGCCATGGACCTTGCCGAGGCGGGCGAGGACGAAGAGGGAAACGAGACGGAGCAGGCTCTTCTCAACTTCTTCATCCCCGAGGAATGCGCCAACCTGTGGTTTGACGGCTGGGTCATGCCCAAGGGCGCCAATACGCAGGCGGCGCAGGCGTTCGTCAACTTCCTCTCCCGTCCCGACAATGCCGTGCGCAACATGTACTATATCGGCTATTCTGGCGTCATTTCGGGCGATCCCGATGACGAGGAATACGGCTCGCTCGTGCTTGACTATGTGAAAGACTGCTATGAGGTGGACGAGGCCGAGGCGGAGGACCCCATGGAATACGACCTGAGATACTTCTTCGGGAGCGAGGACGCGGTGTTCATGGCGGAGAGAGAACAGGCGGAACAACGCCAGCTTCAGGCGCATTACCCCACCGAGGATGTGACTCTGCGCTGCGCCGTCATGGACTACTACGGCGAGGAGGCGAACGAGGCGATCAATGAGCTATGGTCGCGCGTCAAGAGCGAATCGCTCGACACCTGGGCGATCGTCGTCATCTGCGTGGGGATCGTACTCGTCGTCGCAGCAGTCCTCATGCTGAAGTTCGGCAACAAGATCGACTTCTTCCGTATCCCGCCCAAAAAGGGCTACAAGCGCATTCAACAGCGCAATCTTGACTAACAAATAACACGGGCCAATCACCCGTGTTTTTTTGCAATCTATATCAGTTGTTTTTTGCGCGCGTATTTTACGATATAGCGGTATTCCCTGCGCTGCGTCCTGCCTGCAAATTTCCACTTGCCCGCCTCGTAGAGGACGACGTCGCCGCCCTTTCCGCTCCCCATCTTGTCGAGCATCTGCATGCCGTTTTCCACAATGCGGTAGGAGATGCGCTCCGCAACGACGCTTTCGTTCTCCAGCCATGTGAACAGGGCGAAATTGGTAACGACAAGCGCATCGAGTGCGTCCAGATGTTCCCCGAAGGGCGCAAATGAGATTTCCGTTCTCTGCCCGCCGCGCACGAGCGCAAAGGAGGGAACGTCCTTGTCCGCCGCAGCGGGGAGATCGACGTTGTAGCGCACGATGCCGTTCTCCGCGCGCCAGCCCGATGCAAGATACTGCCTTGCGTACAGCAAAAACGCGGCTGCGAAGGCGGGGCGGCGCATGAAGCTGTCCTCCCTGCGGTCGTCCGCCTTGCGCGAGAGAAAGGCGCTGATTCCTACGACGACCATCCCCACGCCGAAGAGCACATACCCTGCGATCTCGTACCACAGGAGCGTGCCCGTCTCCTCTTTCGGAAGAAGGATGGCGGAGACGAGAACCAGCACAAGCCCTGCGATAAATACGATCGTGCGCCCTTTGGAATATTTCTTGTGGATGAGGAGCCGCTCGCGCTCCTTGCGGAACGTCTCCGTCGATATGTATTCTTCAAATGTCATACGATGAGAATCGCCCTGTGGGAGAGGATATAGCGCACGAGCAGGAAACACCCCGCGTCGATGAGGAGCACGACGAGGATATCCAGCCAGTTCGCAAGGTGCACGGACACGATGCGCCCGTTTGCAAGAAAGACGGCGTGCGTCAGGATCGGCTCGATATCGGCGATCAGGTGGGTACACAGCAGAATGGTGGCCTCCTCCGGCTTTTGCGAGAAGATGATGTCGAGAATAAAGTCACGCGCGGCGGGGTCAACGCCCGCGATCGGCTCGTCAAGGATATACAGCTTTGCATCGCGCGCCATCGTGACGATCAGCCCCACCTTCTCCTTGTTGCCCTTGGAAAGCGCCTTGATGCGTTGTTTCAGCCCGATGCCGAGGCGCGAGAGCATCATCTCCGCGCGATCGCGCCGGAAATCGGGAAAGAAATCGGCGATGTAGCGCAGCGCCTGTTCCACCCGCATCCAATCGGGCAGAAAATTGACATCGGGCAGGTATGCCGTCATCGCCTTGGTGGCGCTGCACGGTCTTTTTCCCGCGATCAGAATTTCCCCGACCGTGGGCTGCAGCATGCCCATCGCAAGTTTGATGAGGGTGGACTTGCCGCTACCGTTCGGTCCGAGCAGCCCCACGATGCCGCCCGCACGCACCTTCAGATCGACGTTCTGCAGCGCAACGGTCTGTCCGTAGGATTTGAACAGGTCGCGGCAGTCGAGGATCGTCTCCCGCGCCCCCTGTGCGGCAGGCGGTTCCCGCACCGCCGGGCAGGAAGTTTGTTCCAGTTCCTCCAGATTTTTCTCCTTATTTTTCGTGCAATGCGCGGATTTTTCCAAACAAATCACAGTATTATGTCTGACATAGTACTATATATAATGCCGTTATTTGTCCTCCTCCTCCCCCTTGCGGCGCCGGACGCATTCGGTCAGAAGATATTCGATCTGTCCGTTGAGCGAGCGAAAGTCCGCCTCCGCCCACTCCATCAGCTGCGCGTACAACGTGGGCGACAGGCGCAGCGGAATCTGCTTTTTTGTTTTATTCGTTTTTTCCGCCTCCTTCATAGCGTCCTCCGTTCTGATCACGTTTGCGTCAGTCATTTGACGCAAACTCTCTTTCGATTGGTTTTACGCGGCTGCGGTATCTTGCGTACACCGCAAACCAGACGATAAGGGCAATCACCCCCGCAATGAGCAGGCAGAGAAACAGCGTTCCCGCAATATTTTCAAGAATGTCCGCCGGCGCGATCTCCCCGAGCACACAGCCCGTCACCGTGACGGCGACGGCGAGCAGTACGGAGAGCGCGATCGCTGTGCCGAACAGAAGATTTCCCGTCCGCTGCAAGCGGACGAATGCCGCCTGCAACCCGCACATCGTCTCCCCTTCCGGCGTTGCGGGCAGCTGCTGTGCATTGGCACGCAAAATCGCATTCATGCGCATCTGAAGGCGCACCGTCTCAAATACCATCAGCGCCACGAGGAGGACGGCAACCGCACCGACCGCCAACTGCGCGGCGGGAGAAAGATCCTCCAGCGCAGTCAAAAATACGATGACGAATGCCGCCATCCAGCCGATGACGGACAAGCCCGACCTTTTTTGCGCGCTGCGGTATTCCCCCCGCAGCTCCTGCGTCAGAAAATACTCATAGGGCTGGCGGGCAGGCTCCTTTGCAACGCGCACGCCGCCCGCGACCGCTCGCGCGCGGTAGAACGCGATCTCCTGCCGCATATCGGTGCGAAACGCGCTGTAAGCAATCTCCGCCCGCATAGAACTCACAACGTGCAGTACAAATCCGAGAAATACCACGGCGGCGTCGCCCAAAAGGCAGTATAAGTACGTCTCACTGCCGATCACGGCGAACTGATAGAGCAGCGAAAACACGACGCCTGCGATCAGAGCAAGGTACGCCGCGCCCGTTCTCATGCCGCCAAGCACCTTGCTGCGCCCGCTGCGGAGCGCAAGCAGATGGGAATAGTAGCGCTCGGAGCGCTCGCGCTCCTCCTGCGGCGCCGTTGCAAGATCGTCCGCGTGCTGTTCGTCGCACAGCCGAAAACTGCGGCGCTCCTGCAAGGCGGCAAACACCGCGCTCAGCACACCGGCGACTGCCGAGAGAATGAGCAGCACGAGATTGCCCGCCTCCCCCATTCTTTCCGAAAAGACAACGGCGAGGCACAGCCCGCCCACGGTGAGCAGACAGAGCACGCTCTGAACGAGCGCATAGCGGTCAAAGTCCCTGACGCGCTGCGGACAGAGGTACAGACGAATGAATTCTCTCAATTTCCGCCCCCTCTCACCTGCGCCGCGTAATCGACGAAGGGCTTGAACTTCTCCGGCTCATTCAGGCGGATATTGAATACCGCGCCGCAGTCCGTGCATGCCTGACCCGTCATATAGGAATATTTCGGGATCAGTTTTTTCCGCTGCACCTTCGGCACCGCAACCAGCCCGCCGCTCGTCGCAAATACGATCTCCACCGTCGCGGCAGAGCCGCATTTTTCACAGCGCATCAGTAGATGCTCCCGCTGTTGACGACGGGCTGCGCATCCTTGTTCCCGCACAGCACTACCAACAGGTTGCTCACCATCTGCGCCTTGCGCTCGTCGTCCAGCTCGACGATCTGCTCATCCGAGAGCTTGTCGAGCGCCATCTTCACCATGGAGACGGCGCCCTCCACGATCTTCTGCCTTGCCGCAATGATGGCGGACGCCTGCTGGCGCTGCAGCATCGCCGCCGCGATCTCGGGCGCATAGGCGAGGTGAGAGATGCGCGCCTCCAGAATTTCAATGCCCGCCATCTCGGCGCGAGTCTGAATTTCCTGCTTGAGCACGTCGGCGATCTCCTGCGCCGAACCGCGCAGCGATTTCTCGTCGCCGTTGGTGGAGACGTCGTAAGGATACTGCCGCGCCACCTGGCGGATGGCGGCGTCGCACTGGGTGGAGAGGTACGCCATGTAATTGTCCACGTTAAAGACGGCGCGCGCCGTGTTCGTGATGCGCCAGATGACGACGACGGAAATTTCGATGGGATTCCCCTCTTCGTCGTTCACCTTCTGCTTTTCGTTGTTGAGCGTCATCGCCTTCAATGAGAGCTTTTTCACGCTCGAGCCCATCGTGGCACGGGCGGGATTGACGCCCGCGCAGAAGGGATTCACCCAGAAAAAGCCGTCCCGCTTGAGCGAGCCGTAGTATTTGCCGAACAAGGTAAAGACGTACGCCTCGTTGGGCTGCAGCGTCTTAAAGCCACACAGCATGATGATGCAGGCGATCAGAAGGAGCATGCCCGCCACCATCAGCACGGCAAACGCGGGAATGTCGTTGACATAGATCGCACCGAACGCAAACATGGCGATCCCTGCCGCAACCAAAAGCAGCAACACGACGAGCATGACCCAGCCGTTTTTTTCGCGCGCGGGGCGCTCACTGATCTCTTTTTCCATATGTACCCTCCGAAAGTGATATGATTTTGATATCATTATCATAGCACATCCTTTCGGGTTTGTCAAGACAATCTAACAAAATTTTTTTCGACGATCTGTCTGACCTCCCCACGGTTGACAATTGCCGCCCTTTGCGTTATACTGTAATCAAAACAAATGACAAGAGGGAATTTATGGATGACATCATCGCGCGCAGGCAGTTCGTTCCGCTCTACATCTGGCTGGACATCGCCTTTCTCGTTCTGCTTGCCGCCCTTCTCCTGTGGAAAGGAAAGTACATGACGGTACTCGTCGGCATTTTCTTCGGCTTTGTCTACTTTGCCGTGGACTACGGGCTGTTCCACCTGGTGTTCCACGCCCGCACCATCGAGGGCGGGAACCTCTTCTGGGTACTCCTGTGGATGTCGATGAGCTACGGGTTCACCAATTTCGTGTGGATATGGCTGTGGATCTCCAAGGACAAGCATCTGCTCGAATGGTCGCTGCTCATTCTCTTCTGGTGGCTGTGCTGCCCGATGCTCGCGGCGACGTTCGGCGCAGGGCAGGCTCCCATCATCATCCAGCGCACGACGGACGCTTACCACGGCTGGATGGCGCTCATCCTCTTTGTCGGCTATGCCGCCCTCATCGGCTGGAATTTGTTTCAGAAGGACAACGCCCTGCGCATCAACATTCTATGGCTGCTCGCCATCGGCATCCTCGTGCAGTTCGGCTGGGAGGCGGGGCTGCTCCTGGGCGGTATCCGCAGCGCGGGGTTTGAAAATTTCTCGGACAAACTGATGACGCTCGTCACCAACTCCCTGTTGGAGACCAACCTCGGCATGCCGTATATCTACCTCATCTTTCTTGCCTATTCCGCAAAATGCACCGAACGGCTGAAAAGGAGAAATTTCCCGCTCACCCTTGCAGCGCGCCTGCGCGAAAATAACGCGGAGCGCGTGCGCGGAGAAACTGTCGGCGAATATCTTGCGCCGCGCAGGACGAAAGAGAACCGTGCAGAGGAATGAAAGACCATGCGGACTACCGCGATTTTGTATCGGGCAGCAACTGAACAGACAAACACAGGACAAATAAGAGCGCCGGCACACCGCCGACGCTCTTATTTGTTTCAGGATGATATATCCCATGATTGCCTGTCCGGGCGAAACACATCATTTCCTCTGTGAGCCGCCGGCTTGCCCTCGTTCCCCGTTCTGCTCCTTCGGCAGGAGGGAAAACTCACACCTGCGGCAGGTTTTTTGTTTCATCGCCCGATTCGGCCAATTTCTTTAAGACCTCCCGCACGGCGAGCTTGCAGTGCTCGTAGGTGAGTCCGCCCTGAAAATAGGCGACATACGGCCGGCGGATGGGCGCGTCGGCGGAGAGTTCGATGCTCGCGCCCGAATTGAACGTTCCTGCCGCCATGATGACCTTGCAGTCATACCCGGGCATGTCCCAAGCCTCCAGTTTCACAAAGGAATCGACGGGAGAGACGTCCTGCACCGACTGGATAAAGTCGGTGAGCTGCCGTTCGGTATCAAAGCGCACGGCGCGCGTAATGTCGGGGGGGAGCCTGTCGAGGGACGGGAAATTCTCATAGCCGAGTTCCGCCATGCACTGCCCGATAAGCAGCGCCCCCTTGAGCGCCTGCGCCACGACGTGCGGCGCCAGGAAAAAGCCCTGATAATAGAGCTGGTAACCATAGGCGTAGGAGCCGACCTCACCGCCCACCGACGGCGCGGTGAGGCGGTTTTCACACTGTTCGACATAGCGCGCTCCGCCCGCGATGTAGCCGCCCGTGGGCGCAAGCCCGCCCCCGGGATTCTTGATGAGCGATCCGACGATGAGGTCCGCCCCGACCTGCGTCGGCTCGCGCGTTTCGACAAATTCGCCGTAGCAATTGTCGACGAAGATACAGCCTTCAAAGCCGCACTCCCTGACGAACGAACACACGGCGCCGATCTCGTCCACCGTGAAGGAATCCCGCAGCTCATAGCCGCGCGAGCGCTGAAGGTAGACCATTTTATACTGTCCCCCTTTCAGTGCCGCGCGCACGGCGGGGAGGTCCACCTTTCCGTGTTCGTCGAGCAGGACCGTTTCAAACGAGATCCCGAAATCGGCGAGCGAACCGTTCCCCTTCCCCCAGACGACGCCGCGCAGCGTATCGTAGGGCGAACCGCTGACGCAAAGAACGCGGTCGCCGGGGCGCAGAATACCGAACAGCGCCACCGTCAGCGCATGGGTCCCGCTCAGAAGGGCGGGAGAGACGACGGCGCGCTCCGCCCCGAAGGCGCGGGCGTACACCCTGCCGAGCGCGTCCCGCCCCTCGTCCCCATAGCCGTAGCCCGTGGTCGCGGCAAAATGGCGCAGCGCGATCCGCTCGCTGCGGAACGCGGAAAGCACCTTTTCCTGGTTGAACAGCGCGATCTCGTCGATGCGCGCAAACATGGGTGCGAGCCGCGCCTCTGCCTGTGAAATTCTCTCTTCGACTGTCATAAATACTTCTCGATCTCCTTGATCGCCTCCGCGGGTGCGGACGGCGTTAGCCAATGCAAATCAGGCATTTTTTTGAAAAAAGTCAACTGCCGTTTGGCGTAATTGCGGGTATTTTTTAGTATTATGTCACGCATAGTACTCTGCGAATCTTGATTTTTCAGGCATTCAACGACCTCTTTATAGCCGATCGCCTGCATGCACTGCGCATCCTGCGGAACGCCTGCCGCGAGCAGCCCCTTCACTTCGTCCACCAGACCCGCATCGAGCATCGCCTGCGTGCGCTGTGCAATGCGTTCATACAGCGCCTCCCGCTCCCATCCAACGGCAAATGCAGCATAGGGATAGCGCGGTTGCAAGGTGTCCCTCTGTTCGGACTTCTTCCTGCCCGTCAGCTCGAAAATTTCCAGCGCGCGCACCACGCGCCTCACGTCGTTGGGATGGAGCTTTTGCGCACTCTCGGGGTCGCGCTGCGCAAGCAAATCATGCAGCGCTTGCTTGCCGTGCTCCTGCGCATATGCCGCATATTTTTCGCGCACGGCGCCGTCCGCCGCTGTGCCGCCAAACCCGCTGCGGAACAGGATGGCATTCATGTAGAACCCCGTTCCGCCGCACAGGACGGGCACCTTGCCCCGCGAGAGAATATCTTCCACGACGAGCAGAGCGAGCGTCTCAAAATCGTGCACGGAGAACTTTTCGCACGGGTCGGCGACGTCGATCATGTGATGCACAACGCCCCCCATCTCCTCGTGCGTCGGCTTTGCCGTGCCGATGTTCAGCCCGCGGTAGACAAGGAGTGCATCGCAGGAGACGACCTCTCCGCCGAAATGCCGCGCGCATTCGACGGCGAGCGCGCTCTTTCCGGACGCCGTTGCGCCGCAGACGGCAATGAGTTTCATACGATGCGCTTGAAGAGCTTTTCAAATTCGCTCTTCTTCATTCTGACGACAGCCGGACGGCCGTGCGGGCATTTCATGCCCACGTCGCCGTCCATGCGCTCGATGAGGGCGCGCACCTCCTCTTCGCTCAGCCGCTCGCCCCCCTTCACCGCCGCTTTGCACGCCGCCGTCGCCAGCCTGTCCCTGAGAAGATCGACAAGGCGGATGGCGCGCAGACTCTCCATGGAGGAGAGCACTTCGCCGAAAAATGCATTGAGGTCCATCCCCATCAGGTCGGCGGGAACGGCGAGAACGCGCACGCTGGAATCCCCGAATTCTTCGATCTCAAACCCCAGTTCGCGCAGAACGGGGAAATTTTTTTCGAGAAAGGCAAATTCCTGCGCATTCAGCGTGAGCACGAAGGGCACGAGCATGGGCTGCGACGCCACCTTGCGCGCATCCATTGCCGCCTGCAGGCGATCGAAGAGAACGCGCTCATGCGCGGCGTGCTGATCGATGAAGTAGGCACAGTCCCCCGCCTGATAGATGAGATAGGTCTGAAAGAGTTCGCCCTTGTATTCGAGAAAGGCGGGGTCGATGCGCTCCTGCCGTGCACGCGCCGCCTGCTCGCGCAAAAGGCGCTGATTCTGCGCAAACACGTCCTCGGCGGGCGCAGGCCGCGGGGCAGGCTGGCGCACCTCCATGCGCACGGGATCGTCGAGAAAGTGCGGCTCCTGCCCCTTGGGAATGGTGACGTCGAAGGCGATCTGCTCCTTCGCCTGCGCGTAGCTCATGACGGGCGTCTGTGCGGGCGCCTGCGCAGGTTCCTGTTGTGCGGAGGGTGCCTCGAAACGGGGCGGCTGCTTTGAAAGCGTGTCCCGCACGGGGATTTGTGCGGTCTGCGGCGAGCTAACGAGATATTCGAGCGCCCGTGAATTGCCGTCCAGCACGGCGGAGACGATGGAGTACACGCAGCCGTAGATGACCTGATTGTCCGCAAAGCGCACGTCCGCCTTGTTGGGATGCACGTTGACGTCCACGATCTCGGGCGGCACGTCGAGAAAGAGCACATAGAAGGGATACTGCCGCTTCATGAGATAGCTCGCATATGCGTTCGTGAGCGCCGCGCCCACCGTCTGATTGACGACATAGCGCCCGTTCACGAACAGGCTCTGATAGGTGCGGTTCGCCTTGTAGTAGTTTCGGTTGCCGAGAAATCCGTGCAGCCTGATCCCGTGTTTTTCCGCCCTGATCTGCGTGCAGTTTGCAAGCGCCTCCGCCCCGTATACGGCGACGAGCGCGGCGGACAGCCCGTCCCCGAAGGAGCGGTACTTCTTTTTGCCGTCTGCACTGTATTCAAACGCAATGTCGGGACGGGAGAGAAGAAAGCGCGCCATGACGGAGCCGATGTCCGCCTCCTCCTGCGCGTCCGACTTGAGAAACTTCAGGCGGGCGGGAACGTTGAAGAAGAGATCGTCCACCGTGACGACGGTGCCCGCGGCGCCAGCAGCGGGCTGCACGTCGCCGAGCACACCCCCCTCACAGGCGAGCGAATACGCCTCCCCCTCCTGCGTGCGCGACACAATCTGCATGCGCGAGACCGCCGCGACCGAGGCGATCGCCTCGCCGCGGAACCCCAGCGTGCGGATGGCAAACAGGTCGTCCGCCGTCTGCAATTTGCTGGTGGCATGCGGAGAATAGGCGAGCGCAAGTTCATCTTTGGCGATGCCGCCGCCGTTATCGGTGACGCGGATGCGCCGCTTGCCCCCCTGTTCGATCTCGACATTGATTTGCGTCGCGCCCGCGTCGATGGCATTTTCCACCAGCTCCTTGACGACGGAGTACGGGCGGTCAACGACCTCCCCCGCCGCGATCTTGTTGTAGACGACGGGCGGCAGAACATGGATGTTCACTGATATTTCTCCTTCCATTCGGATATGAGCGCAAGCGCCTGCATGGGCGTGAGCTGATTGACGTCAAGCTCCGCAAGCTCCTGCCTGAAATCGGGCAAAGCGGCGCGTTCCTCTTCTTCCGGCTCCTGCACCTCCTGCCCGTGTTCGCGGATGCGCCGTTTTTCGCCGCGCTCCAGTTCCTTTAATATGACCTTGGCGCGCGCGGTGACTTCCTCGGGCACGCCCGCAAGCGCCGCGACCTCCACGCCGAAGGAACGCGATGCGCCGCCGCGCACGATCTTGCGCAAAAATACGATGCTGCCCCCGATCTCCCGCACGCCGATCTTGTAGTTTTTCACTCCCTCGAGCTTGCCCTCCAGCTCGGTCAGCTCGTGGAAGTGCGTGGCGAAGAGCGTCTTGGCGCGCACGTTCTGCGTGAGGTATTCGATGACCGACCACGCGATGGACAGCCCGTCAAAGGTGCTCGTTCCCCGCCCCACCTCGTCGAGGATGAGCAGGCTGCGCGGCGTTGCGTTGCGCAGGATGTTGGCGACTTCCGTCATCTCCACCATGAACGTGCTCCTGTCGAGAATGAGGTTGTCGTTGGCGCCGATGCGCGTAAAGATGCGGTCGGTGAGCGGCACGCGGGCGCGCTTTGCGGGCACAAAGGAGCCGATCTGCGCCATGAACGTGATGAGAGCGACCTGCCTAAGATAAGTGCTCTTGCCCGCCATGTTCGGTCCCGTGATGATCATCGTGCGCGCGTCGCCGTTGTCGAGCATGCAGTCATTGGGCACAAAGCGCTCCTTGGAGATGGCCTCGACGACGGGGTGCCGCCCCTCCTCGATCTCCAGCGCGCCGTCCTCGGCAATTTCGGGGCGGCAGTACTTGTTCTCCTTTGCGACGGTGGCGAGCGAGACGAGGCAGTCGAGCGTGGCGATCGCCTCCGCAATGCGCTGGAACACGGGAATGTTGCGCGCGAGCATCTGAACGATCTCGCCGAACAGGTGTTCTTCGAGGCGCGCCGCCGCATCCGAGCTGCCCAGAATTTTACTCTCCAGCTCCTTCAACTCCTCGGTAGTATAACGCAAGCCATTTGCCAGCGTCTGGCGCGGCACATAGGAATACGGTACCTTGTCCTTAAAAGAATTGCTCACTTCGATATAATAGCCGAACACGCGGTTATAGCCCACCTTGAGCGTGCGGATGCCCGTGCGCTCCCGCTCACGCGTCTCGAGCGCGAGGAGGAGGGACTTCCCGTCATCCTTGACAGCGCGCAGCTCGTCGAGCTGTTCGTTGTAACCGCGGCGGATGTAGTTCCCCTCCTTGAGCGTGGTCGCCTCGGGCGCGATGGCGCTCTCCAACAGCTTGCACACGGGCGCGGTGTCCACAAGTTCCGAGCAGACCTCGCGCAGGAGCGCGGACGTAAAGCCCGTGAGCTGAAACTTCAGATTGGGTACGGCGGCGAGCGAACTTGCGAGCAAAAGGCAGTCCCGCGGCTGGATATTGCCGTTGGAGACCCGCCCCGTGAGCCGCTCGATATCGCGCACACCGCCCAGCATGTCCGCAATGCCCATGCGCACGACGGTGCCCTTATACAGTTCCTCCACGGCGTCCAGACGGCGCTCGATCGCCTCCTTCTCCAAAAGGGGCGCGCTGAGCATGGCAACGAGCTTTCTTGCCCCCATGCCCGTGCGCGTCTTGTCGAGCAGCCACAGGAGGGAGCCGTACTTCTTCCCCTCCGCATTGTTTTTGAGCAGTTCGAGGTTGCGCACGGCGGTGGCGTCGAGCGTCATGCTCTTTTTCGCGTCCACCAGGCGCAGGCGGTTGAGGTTGGAGAGCGCGTGTTTTTGCGTATCGCGCAGATATTCGATGAGCGCGCCCGCCGCGCAGACAACCGCCTCTTTCCCCTCCAGCCCCAGCGCCTCGAGAGAGGCGGCCTTGAACTGGCCGAGCACGCTGCTCTTTGCCGCGGGAGCAAAGAACGCCTGCGGAAGATAGCAGGAAAAGGGCGGGAGCGATGCGCGCTGCGCCTGCACGTCCTCCTTCACTTCGACGAGCAGCGCGTCGTTGCAGATGACCTCGGCGACCGAGAGGTTGATGAGGGCGGAGAGCACGCCGTCCTTGCCGTCCTCCGCCGCCGCACAGAACTCCCCCGTCGTAATATCCGCCCAGGCGAGCGCATAGCCGCTTTGCACCTTGCAGGCGCAGGCGATGTAGTTGCTGCGCTTTTCATCGAGCTGATTTTCCTCGATGACCGTTCCCGCCGAAACGACGCGGATGACGTCCCGCTCCACCATGCCCTTGCCCGCCGTAGGTTCGGTGAGCTGCTCGCAGATGGCGACCCGCTCCCCCATCGAAACGAGCTTTGCGATATAGGCGTCGGCGGCATGATAGGGAATGCCGCACATGGGTGCGCGTTCTTTCAGCCCGCAGTCCCTGCCCGTCAGGGTGAGATCGAGCAGCTTCGAGACGCGCACCGCGTCGTCAAAAAACATCTCATAGAAGTCCCCGAGGCGATAAAAGAGCACGCAGTCCTTATACTTCTCCTTCATGGAGAGGTAGTGTTCCATCATCGGTGAAAGCCCCATCCTGTTCCTCCGTTACAGCCGTTCTCCGTAGAGCGACACGCCGTTCGCGCGCGTCACCCGCATGCGTATAAATTCTCCCACACAGTTTTCGCCGCTCGCAAAATACCCCATTCTGCCCAGCAGCTCGCGCCCAAGGTACAGCCCCTTCTTCTCGTCGTAGTCCTCGCAGAGCAGTTCGATCGTCCTGCCGACGTAGCGCTCGCTCTTGGCGCGCGTGTTCTCGTTGACCTGCGCGATGAGCCGCGCGATGCGTTCCTTGGACACCTCTTCGGGGATCTGCCCCTCCATGCCCGCCGCCTTCGTCCCCGTGCGCGGTGAGTAGATGAAGGTGAACGCCGAAGAAAAATCCGCCTCCCTGACCAGCGAGAGCGTCGCCTCAAAGTCCTCCTCCGTCTCGGTGGGAAAGCCCACGATGAGGTCGGTCGTCACCTCCGCCTCCGGGATCGCAGAACGCAGCATGGCGATCTTTTCGAGGTACTGCTCCCGCGTATACCGCCTGTTCATGAGCGAGAGAATGCGGTCGGAACCCGACTGCGCGGGCAGGTGCAAAAGATTGCAAATTTTGTCGTGGCGCTTCATGACGGAAACCAGCTCCGCCGAAAAATCCTTGGGGTGCGACGTCATGAACCGCACGCGGAAATTGCCCTCCACCGACGCCACGGCATCGAGCAGGGCGGGAAACCTTACCTCGCCGTCGCGATAGGAATTGACATTCTGCCCGAGGAGAGTGATCTCCCTGTAGCCCGCCTGCACCAGCGCGCGCACCTCTTCGAGAATGTTGCGCGCCGAACGGCTCTTCTCCCTGCCCCGCACATAGGGCACGATGCAGTAGGTGCAGAAGTTGTTGCAGCCGTAGGTGATGTTCACCCAGGCGTTGGGATAGCTCGTGCGGTAGGGCTGTGCGCCATCCTCCGTCTGAGCGCGGTCGGCAAGCAGGGAAACCACCTTCTTTTCCCGTCGTTTGCGCTCGATGAGCGCGGGCAGCTCGGCGACGTTGTGGGTGCCGAACACGATGTCGATGAAGGGAAATTTTTTGACGAGCAATGCCGCCTTCCCCTCCTCCTGCGCCATGCAGCCGCCCACGGCGATGAGCATGCCCTTCCTCTGCCGCTTGAGCTTTTTGAGCGCGCCGATATTGCCGAATGCGTGATTTTCGGCATTTTCACGGATACAGCAAGTATTGAATACGACGATGTCCGCATCCTCGATCGCGCTCTCGCGCGTATAACCTGCGCCGCGCAGAAGGCCCGCGATCTTTTCCGATTCGTGGACGTTCATCTGGCAGCCGTAAGTGACAATGTGATAATTCATGCGGTTTCTCCGGACAGATAGGAAGGGAGCGCACCGAGCGCCTCCCCCACCTTTTCGTGCAGTACAAGCGTGCATTTGCCGTCAAGCGGCGTGGGGTCGCGGTTGATGAGAACCAGATTCTCTCCGCGAAAATAGTCGACAAAGGAGGCGGCGGGATAGACCGTGAGCGAGGTCCCCGCCACGATCAGCGTGTCCGCCGCGGCAATCGCGCGGACCGCGCCCTCCACCGTTTCGCCGTCGAGCGGCTCCTCGTACAGCACCACGTCGGGCTTGACGATACCCCCGCACGAACAGCGGGGAATGCCCCGGCTTTCGGCGATAAAGGACGCGGGATAGAACTTTTTGCAGGAAAGGCAGTGATTGCGGTGGATGCTGCCGTGCAGTTCATACACGCGCCTGCTGCCCGCTGCCTGGTGCAACCCGTCGATATTCTGCGTGACGACGGCAGACAGCTTTCCCGCCCGTTCCCACTGGGCAAGGCGGATGTGCGCCGCATTGGGTTTTGCCGCAAGAGGGAGCATCTTCTCGCGGTAAAAGCGGAAGAACTGCGCGGGGTGCGCGTAAAAATAGGAGGCGCTCAGCATGACTTCGGGCGGCACATCGTACTTTTGGCGGTACAGCCCGTCCGCGCTGCGGAAATCGGGGATGCCGCTCTCCGTTGAAACGCCTGCACCGCCGAAAAAGACGATGCGGCTGCTCCGTTCCACGATATCGGCAAGCGTCATAGGACCCTCCGTACCATTTTTCCGAGAAACCATTATACCACAAACCCCCGATATTTTCAACAAAAGCGGGCAAGGCTGCGTGAATTTTTCCACAGACCGCACATACTGCGGGGGATGAAACGCGCACTCACCGTTGCAGGGGTCATTCTCGGGCTTTTTTGTATCATGATCCTTGCGGTGTCCCTCTACTATTTCGGCGTGACGGCCAATGTCCGCCTGGAACGCAATAAACTGACCATGCCCACTGCCTGCATCCGCCTCTACGACGCAGACGGCGGGGAAATTCCCACGGCCGTCACCGCAGGCGCGGCGCTCGAGACGCTGCCCGCGCACGTCGGACAGGCGTTTGTCGCCGTCGAGGACAAGCGCTTTTATGTGCACGGCGGCATCGACGCGCGGCGCATGCTCGCCGCACTCTGGCACAATGCGACGAGCTTTTCCTTCAAAGAGGGCGCCTCCACCATCTCCCAGCAGCTCATCAAAAACACCCATCTTTCGAGCGAAAAGACCATCGAACGCAAGCTCAAGGAGATCAAACTCGCACGCACCCTCGAAAAGCACTACAGCAAGGAGGAGATCCTCACCCTCTACCTCAATTCCATCTATTTCGGGCACAGCGCGTTCGGCATCGAAAACGCCGCGCAGTTCTACTTCGGCAAGCACGCCGCGCAGCTTGATACAGCCGAGAGCGCCATGCTCGCCGCCATCGTGCGCTCCCCCAACCGCTATTCCCCCTTCCGCGACGCGGAAAGCTGCCGCGCCAGGCGCGACCTCGTCCTCTCCCTCATGAAGGAGCAGGGGTACCTTGGCGAGGCGGAATACCTTGCCGCCCTGCAGGAGGCGCTCCCCTCCCGTCCCGCCGTAGAAGAAACGCACAGCGCCTATGCCTCGCGCGTCTGGGATGAGCTTGCCCGGCTCTTTCCCGACGCCGGCTCGGGGGAGAGCGGCGCCCTGGAAGTGTACACCTATCTGCAGCCGCAGCTGCAGGAGGAACTGGAAAAAACCAACTGCGGGAGCGACTTCTGCGCGTTGGTGCGCGACAACCGCGAGGATTCCGTCATTGCCCTTGCCGCCACGGCGGGGCTGCCGAAGCGCTCGCCCGCCTCGACCATCAAGCCCCTTCTGGTATACGCGCCCGCCCTCGAGGAAAACCTCATCAATCCCGCAACGCCCGTTCTGGACGAGCGCACCGACTTCGGCGGATACCGCCCCGACGACTACGGCGGCGCCTCGGGAAGATACATGAGCGTGCGCTATGCCCTTTCGCACAGCGTCAACATTCCCGCCGTCAAGATCCTCAACGAACTTGGCGTCGCGCACGGCGCGGACTACCTTGCGCGCATGAATCTGGATGTTCCCGACGAGGACAAGACGCTCGCCCTTGCGCTGGGCGGCATGCGCGAGGGATTCCGCCTGAACGAACTTGCGGACGGCTACGCCACGCTGGCGGACGGCGGCGCCTATGCCCCCTCCGCCACGATCAGGCGGGTGACGGACGGCAAGGGCAACGTCCTGTATGAGCGCAGCGTATCGCACAGGCGCGTCTTTTCCGAGGACGTGAGTTGGCTGGTCGGCGACATGCTGATGACCGCCTCGAAGGAAGGCACGGCGCGCAGGCTCAAGTCGCTCCCCTTCCCCGTCTGCGCCAAGACGGGGACCGCCGGCACGGATGCAGGGAACACGGACGCCTACTGCATCGGCTACACCAAGGAGCACGTCATTGCCGTATGGATGGGGAACGAGGACTATACGCCCGTTGACGCAACGGGCGGCGGGCTGCCCGCCAACGAGGCGCTGCGCCTGTTTCAGGCGCTCTACGCGAAACGTAAACCCGAACCCTTTCCCGCCTGCGATCGGGTGGTGCGGCTGCACTACGACGGGGAGGTCTACGAAAAGGATCACGCCGTCACGCTCTCCGACCCCGCAGCGCCTGCGCTTTCCGATCCCCTCGAATATTTCCGCGCGGACGCGACGCCGCCCGTCAGCACGCGCTTTTCCTCCCCCAGCATCAGAACGCCCGAGATCAGCGTTCAAAATGGCGCGGTCAGAATCGTATTATGCCAGACAAAGTACTATGATTATGAGATAATACGAGAAAATCGCGGCAAAAAAGCCACGATTTACAGCGGAAAATATCGCGAAGTCATCTGTGACAATTCGGTCAGACCCGGGGAGAGCTACGTCTACACGGTGCTCCCGAAATACGCGGGACACGCGGGAACGCCCGTCGTTCTGCCCTCCGTCACCCTGCCGCCCGCGCACAGCGTACCCGACGACTGGTGGCATGCTCAGAGTTCAAACTTCTCCAGCGTTGCAAGCGCCTCCGCCACAAGCGGTTCGATCTCCAGCTTGCTCTCCTCCTCTTCGATGTAAGAGAGCTTGGGCTTGATGGCGGGAAATTCGGGAAGGAACACCGTACAGCAGTCCTCGTAGGGAAGGACGGACGTCTCGTATGTGCCGATCTTTTTGGCGCGCACGATAATCTCTTCCTTATCGAATCCGATGAGCGGACGCAGCACGGGAAGGGAGACGACCGCATTGGAGGAGGTGATCCCCTCGATGGTCTGCGACGCGACCTGCCCGAGGCTCTCCCCCGTAATCAGGCACTTTGCTCCGTTTTGCTGCGCATAGCGCTGTGCAATGCGGAACATGAACCGCCGCAGCAGCGTCACGTTCAGCTCTGCGGCGCATTTTTTGTGGATTTCCTCCTGGATATGCGTCACCTTGACGGTGGCGATCGACGAGGCGAGCGTATAGCGCGATAAAATCCGCGCAAGCTCCACGACCTTGTCGCGCGCCTGTTCGTTGGTATACGGATAGCTGTGGAAGTGCAGGAAGTTCACCTCCATGCCGCGCTTTGCCATCATGTACCCCGCGACGGGCGAATCGATGCCGCCCGAAATGAGCAGGACGCCCTTGGAGGAGGTGCCAACGGGCATGCCGCCCGCTCCCTCCTCAAACGCACCGAACACGAGCGCCGTGCCGTCCTCGCGGATGTCGAGATAGATGCAGCTGTCCGGTTCGCGCACGTCCACCCTGAGCGCGGGATGTGCGGCAAGCAGCCGCGCGCCGATCTCCGCGTTCAGCTCAGGCGACGTCATGGGATATTTCTTGTCCGCGCGGTGGGTATCCACCTTGAACGTGCCGCTCGTCGGACAGAGCGCGAGTGCAGCCGCAAAGATGCTGTCCAAATCGTTGGACACACGCAGACCGATGGAATAGGAATGTACGCCGAACACGCGGGAGACACGCGCACAAATCTCATCGACATCATTCGCGTCAAAGGCGGCGATCAGATATCTGCCGCTCGTGCGGCGCAATTCATGCCGCAACCCCTTGAGCGCTTTTTCCAGATTGACGGTGAACACCCGCTCAAAATAGCCGCGGTTCCTGCCCTTCAGATGAATTTCCGCATAGCGGACAATGACGACTTTTTCCATCCTCTTTCTCAGTTGCCTCCGAATGCGTGCGCAGCCTCGTTCATGGCCTGCGCCGCGAATTGTACGTCCTCGGACGTATTCGACGGGCAAAAACTCACGCGCAGCACGCCGTCCAGCACGCCCCCGCCCCAACCGCACGCCTGCAGAACGCGGCTGTGCGGTTTTTTGGAATTGCACGCGCTGCCCGTGCCGACCGCCACGCCCCTGTCCCAGAGCATACGCTGCAGCGTCTCCCCCCGCCTGCCGCCGGCAGAGACGGTGAGGATATAGGGCGAGCCGTCCGCAGGGGAGAGACGGCGGAACACCTGCTTGTCCAGCAGCGCCCACAGCTCCTCGCGCAGCGCTGCGATGCGTGCGCCGTCCCCTTCGAGCGAGGCAAACTTTTCCTGCGCGGCATAGTAAAAACAGGCGATGCCGAACACGTTCTCCGTGCCGCTGCGCAGCCCGCTCTCCTGCCCGCCCCCATGCAGAAAGGGCGCCAGCGCGGTATAGTCCCTGCGGCGCAGGAGCGCCCCCGTTCCCTTCAGTCCGCCGATCTTATGCGCGCTGATGCTGTATAGGTCGATGTCCTTCGTCAGCCGCACGGCGATCTTTCCGAACGCCTGCACGCCGTCGCTCATGAACACGGTGCGCGGATTTTTTTGCTTGACAAGGCGGGCAAGGCGCACGATGTCGTTGACGGCGCCCGTCTCGTTGGAGACGTGGATGACGGAAACGAGCGCCGTCCTCTCGTCCACCATGGCAAGGAGGGCGTCCTCGTCCACGCTGCCGTCTGCATGAAGGGGCGCAAAACGCGGCTCCACGCCGCGGTTTTTCAGCTCTTTATAGCTTTCATAGATAGCCGCATGCTCGCCCTGCGTCGTGACCGCGTTGCCCCGCCGCGCCGCGCTGAAGATCGCCTGATTGTCCGACTCCGTGCCGCAGGAGGTAAAGACAAGGGAAAAGCGTGCAGGGTCCGCTGCCTGCGCCGTAAGATATGCGCGCGCCTCGGACAGCAGCCGCGCCGCCTCCGCCCCGCCGTGATACAGCGCGGACGGGTTATAAAAACAGTCTGTCAGATATTTTTTTGCACGCGCAAGCGCCCCGTCGGAGGGGCGCGTCGTCGCAGCATTGTCCAGATAGATCATTTCCGTTCAAACTTACTTCTTCCCGCCGCAAAGACGAGATATTCCAGCAGTTCCTGCCTGCATTCGAGTACATACACCCGCTTGTCCACCGAAGTGGAATAGAGCAGATAGATAAACTCCTTCCCATCCGCCGGTTCGCGGTTGGGCGTGAGCGGGATCGCCTTTTTACCCTGCTGGCCCGCGACGGTCCGGTCAAAGGAGGGACTGTCCACATAGCCGATTTTTAAGATCTGATCGGCCTTGAAGGTGCGGATGTGCTTTCTCGATTTGCCGTTGAACACCTTGGTAACGCGCAGCTCGTCCTCGACAAAGGTATAGTCGTAGCTGACGTTGTTCTTGCGCTTGACGTAGCGGAAGAGAAAGAAAAACCCGACCAGGGAGAGAATGGGCAGCAGCCAGACGACCACGATGCTGATCACCTTGTCCATAACGCCCGCCTCTTCATCCATGATGACCGCGGGAATGGAGGTCAGCGAGAGAAAGACGAGCAGCACCGCGATCACAAGAACGACGATGCTTGCGATGTGAAAGACCTGGTACATGCGCCGTTCCTGCTTTTCGCGCGTCGAGATGGCGCTTTCTTCATAAAATGCCGAGCGCGCCATCAGAATTCTACCGTCCCCTCATAGATTTTTTCCACGTTGCCCGTCAGCGTCACGTGCCCGTCGGCGGAATGGTAACGCACGGACAGGTCCCCTCCGCGCAGTTTGACCGTGATGTCGGTATCCGCGCGGCACAATCCGTTGAGGACGCACGCGACTGCCGCAGCTGCCGCGCCCGTGCCGCACGCCCACGTCTCGCCGTTGCCGCGCTCCCACACGCGCATCTTCACCGTGCTCTCGTTGACGACGCGGATAAACTCCACATTGGTCTTGGCGGGGAAATACTTGCTGTTTTCGATGCGCGGCCCGAGCGTGGAGACGGGAACGTCGTCCACCTTGTCGCAGAAGATGACGCAGTGCGGGTTGCCGAGGTTGACGAGCGTGACGTGATAGACCGTTCCGCCGATGTCCATGGGCTGATTCACGATGCGCTCCCCCTTCCATACGGAGGGAATGCATTCGCCGCGCAGCTCCACCGTTCCGAGGTCTGCGCTCGCCGAGGTGACGACGCCGCCGAAGGAATACACGCGCACGTCGCGCACACCGCTCATCGTCTCGATGGTCATCTCCGTCTTTTTGACGATGCCCTTTTCATACAGGTACTTCGCAACGCAGCGGATGGCGTTGCCCGCCATCATCCCCTCGCTGCCGTCCTGGTTGAAAATGCGCATCTTGGCATCCGCAATCTCCGAGCGCTCGATGAGTACGATGCCGTCGCCGCCGATACCGTAGTGGCGGTCCACAAAGTTGACGGCGAGCGATTCGGGACAGGTGATCTTGCCGTCAAGATCCTCGAAATAGATATAGTCGTTGCCGCAGGACTGCATCTTGACGAAGGAGATCGCCGTCTTTTTCTTGCGCAGGCGGTTGATATCGACCAGCTCGGTGTTGTATTCGGTGAACTTGCTCGCGATGATGTCGCACAGCGCGTTCGCCGTGTCGAGCGACGTCAGCACGGTGATGCCCAGAAGAATGGCATGGTGGTGCAGTTCGATATAGTCGTTGATGGAATCGACGTCCGTCTTGCCCGTGTAGATGATATAGTCGATCTTCCCCTCGTCCATGAGCTTTGAGACCTGCTTGGTCGCCTTGAGGCGGTCCACCACCGTCACGTCGATGCCAAGTTCGGAGATGACCTTTGCCGTTCCCGCCGTGGCATAGAGGTTGCAGCCGAGGTCGGCAAACTTCTTGGCGATGGAGACGATCTCAAACTTATCCTGATCGTTGACGGTAAAGTACACGCCGACGGGCTTTTCCTTGGTGGGATGGCACATTTTGAATCCCGCCGAGACAAGCCCCTTGAAGAGCGCCTCCTCGATGGTCTTGCCGATGCCCAGCACCTCGCCCGTGGACTTCATCTCGGGGCCGAGCTGGGAGTTGACGTCGTTGAGCTTTTCAAAGCTGAACACGGGCACCTTGACGGCGACATAGGGAGAATTGGGATACAGCCCCGTTCCAAACCCGAGCTTTCTGAGTTTTGCCCCCACCATGATCTTGGTGGCCAGCTCCACCATGGGAACGCCCGTCACCTTGGAGATATAGGGAATGGTGCGCGATGCGCGCGGATTGACCTCGATGACATAGAGCTGGTTCTGATAGATGAGGTACTGAATGTTGATGAGGCCCTTGGTCTTCAAGGAGAGCGCCAGTTTGGTGGAAATATCCACGATCTTCTCGAGCATGGCGTCGCTCAAATGATAGGGCGGATAGACGGCGATGGAGTCGCCCGAGTGCACGCCCGCGCGCTCGATGTGCTGCATGATGCCGGGGATGAGCACGTCCGTGCCGTCCGAAATGGCGTCCACCTCCAGCTCGCTGCCCATGAGGTACTTGTCGCACAGCACGGGATTTTCAATGTGCTGCGCGAGAATGACGTCCATATAGCGCGAGATGTCGTTCTCGGTAAAGGCGATGGTCATGTTCTGCCCGCCGATGACGTAGGAGGGCCGCAGCAGCACGGGATAGCCCAGTTTTTCGGCGGCGGCGATCGCCTCTTCCTTGGTCATGACCGTCAGCCCCTTGGGGCGGGCGATGTGGAACTGCTCCAAAAGTTCGTCGAAGCGCTCCCTGTCCTCCGCCATATCGACGGAATCGGCGCTCGTGCCGAGGATGCGCGCCCCCGACTTGTCGAGATAGCCGCACAGCTTGATCGCCGTCTGGCCGCCGAAGGTAATGACGACGCCGTACGGCTTTTCCACGTCCAGAACGTTCTGCACGTCCTCGGGCGTGAGCGGTTCAAAGTACAGCCTGTCTGCCGTATCGAAGTCAGTGGAGACCGTCTCGGGGTTGTTGTTGATGATGACGACCTCGTAGCCAAGTTCCTTGAGCGTCCAGACGCAGTGCACCGAAGAATAGTCGAACTCGATGCCCTGTCCGATGCGGATGGGACCGGAGCCGATGACGACGATGCGCTTTTTCTTGCTGTTCTTTACAAAGGGCAGCGCCTCGTCGTGCGAGGGATCGTCATAGGTCGAATAGAAATAGGGCGTCTGCGCCGAAAACTCCGCGGCGCAGGTATCCACCATCTTAAAGACGGCGCGGCGGTGCGCGGGCAGCTTTTCGCCCGAGATGCGAAGGAGCGCCTTATCGGGATAGCCCAGCCGCTTTCCCTGCAAATACTGCCCGCGGGTCAGCTTTTTGCCCGCGATCTCCCCTTCATAGTCGGTAAGATTCTTCAGCTTACACAGAAACCATTCGTCGATCTTGGTGACGGAATACACCTCATCGACCGAAATGCCCTTCTTCAGTGCGGCATAGACGGCGAACAGCCGCTCGTCCGTCATTTTGCCAATCTCGCCACGCAGTTCTTCGGCGCTCATCGGCTCAAATTTGGGATGATTGAGGGTATCCAGCCCGATCTCCGCCCCGCGCACCGCCTTCATGATCGCCTGCTCGAAGGAAGTGCCGATCGCCATGACCTCCCCCGTCGCCTTCATTCTGGAGCCAAGCTCGCGTTTCGCATACAGAAATTTATCGAAGGGCCACTTGGGAAGTTTGACGACCACATAGTCGATGGCAGGTTCAAAACAGGCAAACGTCTTGCCCGTGACATCGTTTCTGATCTCGTCGAGCGTATAGCCGAGCGCGATCTTCGTGGCAACCTTTGCAATGGGGTAGCCCGTCGCCTTGCTGGCGAGCGCCGACGAACGCGAGACACGGGGATTGACCTCGATGACGGCATATTCAAAGCTGTCGGGATGCAGGGCGAACTGACAGTTGCAGCCCCCCTCGATGCCAAGTTCCGTGATGATGTCAAGAGACGCCGTGCGCAGCATCTGATATTCCTTGTCGGAGAGCGTCAGGCAGGGCGCCACGACGATGGAGTCCCCCGTGTGGATGCCGACGGGGTCGAAATTTTCCATCGAGCAGACGGTAATCACGTTGCCGGCACTGTCGCGCAGCACCTCGAATTCGATCTCCTTCCAGCCGCCGATATACTTTTCGATGAGCACCTGCGTAATGGGCGAGAGCATTAACCCGTTGTGGGAGATGAGCCGCAGCTCCTCCTCGTCGTGCGCCACGCCGCCGCCTGCCCCGCCCAGCGTGAACGCGGGGCGCACAATGACGGGATAGCCGAGCTTTTCGGCAATAGCAACGCACTCGTCCACCGTGTAGGCAATGTCCGAAGGAACGACGGGCTGCCCGATCTTCTGCATGGTCTCCTTGAACAGCTCGCGGTCCTCGGCGCGGTCGATGGCGTCCAGCTTGGTGCCAATGAGCTTGACGCCCCACTCGTCGAGGAATCCCTCCTTGGCGAGCTTGCAGCCCATGGTGAGGCCGGTCTGTCCGCCCAGGGATGCCAGGAGCGAATCGGGGCGCTCCTTGATGATGATGCGCTTTAAACTGTCCTCGGTGAGCGGTTCCAGATAAATTTCGTCCGCGAGCATCTTATCCGTCATGATGGTGGCGGGGTTGGAATTGCACAGCACCACGTTGACGCCCGCATCCTTCAGAACGCGGCACGCCTGCGCGCCCGCATAGTCGAATTCCGCCGCCTGTCCGATGACGATCGGCCCGGAGCCGATGACCAGTACCTTTTTGATGTCACTTCTCTTCGGCATTTTTCTTCTCCTTGTGCATATTGGCGATAAAGCGGTCGAACAGGAAATTGGCGTCGTGCGGCCCGCCGCACGCCTCGGGATGGAACTGCACCGTGAAGGCGTTCACGTCGGGATAATCGACCCCCTCGCAGGTGCCGTCGTTGGCGTTGACGAAGGTGAGCGTGCCCACCCCCTTTACGGAATCGCTGACGACCTCATAGCCGTGGTTCTGCGAGGAGATGAACACCTTGCCCGTCGTCAGGTCCTTGACGGGCTGGTTTGCGCCGCGGTGCCCGTACTTCATCTTGCGCGTCTGGCCGCCCATCGCCAGCGCGAAGAGCTGATGCCCGAGGCAGATGCCGAAGATGGGCTTTTTGCCCACGAGCGCGCGAATATTTTCCACGATCTGCACGTTCTCGGCGGGGTCGCCCGGGCCGTTGGTGAGCATGATGCCGTCGGGAGAGAGCGCAAGCACCTGCTGTGCCGTATAGTGCGCGGGGACTTCGATGACATAACACCCCCTGCGCACCAATTCGCGCTCGATGTTCTGCTTTGCGCCGAAGTCATACATGACGACGCGCAGCCCGCCCTCTTCGCCGTAAGTGCGCACCCCGCCCGAAGTGACGCTATCCACGGCGTCCTTCACGCGGTATGCCCTGAGTGCGGAGAGGTCGGTGAGCGGTTTGCAGGTGATCGCCGCATTCATGACGCCCGCCTCGCGCACGATGCGCGTGAGTTCGCGCGTATCCACGCCGAACACGGCGGGAATGCCCTGCTCCTTCAAAAACGCCTCGAGCGTCATCTCACAGCGGAAGTTGGAGGGGGCATCGCACTTTTCGCGGACGACATACGCCGTCAGCCAACACTTCTTGCTCTCGCGGTCGGACAAGATCATGCCGTAATTTCCGATGAGCGGAAAGGTCTGCGTGACGATCTGCCCGTAGTAGCTGGGGTCGGTGAGCGTCTCGATATAGCCCGTCATGCCCGTCGTAAAGACGAGTTCGCCCACCACCTCTTTGTCCGCGCCGAAGGAATATCCTTCAAACACCTTGCCGTTTTCCAGCGTGAGATAGACTTTTTTGTACATATGTGCTCTCCCGGTTTATTTCATGACCTTGCACAGAACGGCCTTCTGCGCGTGCAGTCTGTTTTCCGCCTCTTCAAAAATTTCGTCGGCGTGCGCCTCGAACACCTCGGCGGTGATCTCCTCGCCGCGGTGGGCGGGCAGGCAGTGCAGCACCATGGCGTCCGGCTTTGCCGCCGCCATCGCCGCATCATTCACCTGATAGCCCGCAAACGCCTTCTCGCGCTTTGCCTTCTCTTCCTCCTGCCCCATGGACGCCCAGACGTCCGTGTACACGATGTCGGCATCCGCCGCCGCCTCCTGCACGCTGCGCGTCAACGTGAACGAGCCGTTCTCCTTCGCCCATGCCATGAGCTGCGCGTCCGGTTCGTACCCTTCGGGGCAGGCGATCGCAAAGGACATGCCCGTCCTGACCGCGCCCACCATCAGGGAGTTTGCCATGTTGTTGCCGTCGCCGATAAAGCACAGCTTCAGCCCCTTGAACGTCCCCTTCTTTTCGCGGATGGTCATCAGGTCTGCAAGCACCTGGCATGGGTGGCAGTAGTCGGTCAGCCCGTTGATGACGGGAATGGAGCCGTACTTTGCAAGGTCCTCCACCTCGCTCTGTGCAAAGGTGCGGAT
The DNA here is from genome assembly GCA_944340905.1 of uncultured Clostridia bacterium. Taxonomy (GTDB): domain Bacteria; phylum Bacillota; class Clostridia; order Christensenellales; family Borkfalkiaceae; genus Gallimonas. The sequence continues at coordinate 5,217 of CALVLT010000005.1, read as the reverse complement.
CATGATGGCGTCCAGATAGCGCGACAAGACCCGCGCCGTATCCTGCACAGGTTCCCCGCGCCCGATCTGCAGGTCGCGGTTGGACAAAAAGAGCGCGTTGCCGCCCAGTTCATACATGCCCACCTCGAAGGACACGCGCGTGCGGGTAGAGGACTTCTGGAAGATCATTCCCAGTTTTTTGCCCTTGAGATAGTCCTTGAAGATGCCCTGCTTGCGCTCATACTTGAGCTGGTCGGCAAGGTTGAGAATGGAGAGAATTTCCTCGCGCGACAGGTCCGCCAGTTTCAACAGATGTTTCATTTGAGTACCTCCTTGAGGACGGAGAGACCCTCGTCCATCTCCGTCTTTGTGATGGTGAGCGGCGGAACGATGCGCAGCCGCTCGTGCGCGGTGAGAACGAGCAGTCCCTTTTCAAGACACGCCGCCACCACCTGTTTGGCATTTTTTTCAAGTACGAGACCGATCATCATGCCCAGCCCCGTGACCGCCTTCACGCCGTCAAAGCCTTTGAGTTTGGCGCGCAGATAGGCGGCCTTGCCCTGCACTTCCAGCAAAAATTCGGGCGTGAGACGGGTAATGACGTTGACCGCCGCCGCACAGGAGACGGGGTTGCCGCCGAACGTGGAGCCGTGATCCCCCGCCGAAAATGCGTCCTGCGCGCGTTCAAAGAACAGGCAGGCGCCGATGGGCAATCCGCCCGCAAGCCCCTTTGCCGTCGTGACGATATCGGGCGCGATACCGTACTGCTCGTAGGCGTACAGCGTTCCGCAGCGGCCGTTGCCGCACTGCACCTCGTCGCAGATGAGAAGGACATCGTTGTCCGCACACCACTTTGCCAGCGAGCGCACAAAGTCCTTGGGCAGCGCGTTGACGCCGCTCTCGCCCTGCACACACTCGATGATGACGGCACACGCCCTTCCCTGCGCGGCGCGCACGACGTCGCCCAGCTCGGGTGCGGCGTATGCCACATCGGGAATGAAGGGACCGAAATAGCGGTGGAATTCCTCCTGCCCCGTTGCCGTCAGCGTAAAGAGCGTGCGGCCGTGAAAGCTGCCCTTGAGCGAGACGATGCGGCTCCTGCCCTCCCCGTACTTCATGTACGAATACTTGCGCGCCGCCTTCAGGGCGCATTCGTTGGCCTCTCCGCCCGAATTGGAGAAGAATACCCGCTTTGCCCCCGTGCGCTCGCACAGCATGCGCGCAAGGCGCACCTGCGGTTCGGCATAATAGTAATTGCTCACATGCTGAATTTTACCGAGCTGTTCGATGACCGCCGCCTTCCATTCCTCGTCGTTCGCGCCGAAGATGTTGACGGCGATGCCCGCGCCAAAGTCAATGTATTCCTTCCCGTCGCTGCCGACGAGCGTAGCGTTCTTCCCGCCGACGAGCGCCACGGGATAGCGCGCATATGTTCGGGCGAGATACTCCCCGTCCAGTTGCTTGATCTCCTGAAAATCCATGTTGTTCTCCAATCGTAAAAAGCGGTGCCTGAAATGCTCAGTCACCTTTTACGAACATCGTGCCCAGCCCCTCGTCCGAGAGGAGTTCGAGCAAAATAGAATGTTTGACCCTGCCGTCCGTGATGAACACGCGCCCCACGCCGTTGCGGATGGCATCGCGGCAGCAATGCACTTTGGGGATCATGCCCCCCGAGATGACGCCCTCCTTGATGAGGGAGGGAATGTCCGAGACATACACCTTTTTGATGAGCGAATTCTCGTCGTCGCGCGAGCGCAGAAGGCCGCGCACGTCCGTCATGAGGATGAGGCTCTCCGCCTTCAACGCGCCCGCGATGGCGGATGCCGCCGTGTCCGCATTGACATTGTAGATATTGCCCTCGTCGTCATAGCCGACGGTGGAGATGACGGGCAGATACCCCGCATCGAGGCAGCTTGTGATGAGATGGGTATCGGCATGCTCGATCTTTCCGACAAAGCCGAGGTCCTCGCTCTCCTTGCTGCACTTGAGGAGGTTGCCATCGATGCCCGAAATGCCGACCGCCCGCGCGCCCATGGCGCCGAGCATGTGCACGAGGCTCTTGTTGACCTTGCCCGCAAGCACCATTCTGACGACTTCCGCCGTCTCCGCGTCCGTATAGCGCAGCCCGTTCACAAAGCGGGAAGCGATCCCCATCCGCCCGAGCGTCTGGGAAATTTCCGGTCCGCCGCCGTGCACGAGCACCACCTTGATGCCGACGAAACGCAGGAGCGTCATGTCGCGCATGACGAGCCGCTTGAGTTCGTCGTCCGTCATGGCGTTGCCGCCGTATTTGACGACGAGAATTTTATTCTGATATTTCTCGATGTAGGGCATTGCCTCCAGGAGAAATTCCGCCTGTGCTTCCTTCTTCGTCACGTTCTGTAATCTCCGTTGATCTTCACGTAGTCATAGGTGAGGTCGCACCCCCACGCCGTCGCCTCCTGCGCGCCGTCGCCCAGCGCCACGTCGATGACGACCTCATGTTCCGAGAGCACCTCTTTGGCGAGCTCTTCCGAGAAGGGCACCCCCCTTCCGCCGCTGCAGACGAGGACTTCGCCCGCACGGGAGACAAAGCGCACGCCGATCTTGTCCACGTCGAGGTCTGCGCCCGCATAGCCGAGCGCGCACAGCACCCTGCCCCAGTTGGCGTCCGCGCCGAACATGGCGGCCTTGACGAGATTGGAGTTGATGACCGACTTTGCGGCAAGTCGGGCATCCCCTTTCGTCTTTGCCCCGTGCACACGGCACTCGATGAGCTTGGTCGCACCCTCGCCGTCCGCGGCAAGCTTTCTGCACATCGCCGTCGTCACGGCGTGCAGCGCCGCGCAGAACTGCCTGAAGTCCTCCCCGTCCTGTGTGATACACGCATTGCCCGCAAGCCCGTTCGCCAGGATGCACAGCGTGTCGTTCGTGGAAGTGTCCCTGTCGACGGAGAGCATATTGAGGGAATCCTTCACGTCCTCCGAGATCGCCCTTTGCAGCATCTCGGGCGAGACGGCGGCGTCCGTCGTGATGAACATGAGCATGGTCGCCATGTTCGGGCAGATCATGCCCACTCCCTTGCAGATGGCGCCCATCCGGCACTCCCTTCCGCCCGCCGTGAAGGAGAACGCGATCTCCTTTTTCACGGTGTCCGTCGTCATGATGGCCTCCGCCGCCGCGCTGCTGTGATCCCCCAGCTCCCCGACGAGCTGCGCCATGCCGTCCGCGATGGGCGCTATCGAGAGGGGCTGGCCGATGACCCCCGTGGAGGCGACCACCACGTCCTGCGCCGCAATGCCCGTATGTTCTTCGACCAGCGCGCACATTTTTTCGGCGATTTCAACGCCGTCCGCATTGCAGGTGTTGGCGTTGCCGCTGTTGACGATGACCGCCTGCGCGTACCCGTCCGCCACGTTCTTTCGGGTGACGAGGATGGGCGCACCCTTCACGAGGTTGGTCGTATAGACGCATGCTGCCGCGCAGCGCACGTCGGACACAATGAGCGCAAGGTCCTTTTTGACTTTGTTCTTGCGGATGCCGCAGTGGATGCCGCTTGCTTTGAATCCCTTGGGCGCGCATACGCCGCCCGAAATCTCTTTCAGCATAGTTCCTATCTTTCCCATTATATCACAATGAAATGCCTTCGTCAAGTCCGAGCGCGATATTCATGTTCTGGATCGCCGCGCCGGATGCGCCCTTTCCGAGGTTGTCCAGCCGCGCCGTGAGCAGCAATCGCTCGTCGTTGCCGCTGACGATGATCTCCAGGTTGTTGGTGCCGTTGAGCGGATCGGCGCTCAGGTATCCCTCCTCCTGCCGCAGCACGCGCACAAAGCGCTGCGACGCATAGTGCGTGCGGTAAAGTTCCTCCAGCCCCGCAGGGGTCAGGCGCTGCACCATCATGTCGGCGAACAGCGGCACCGTGACCGTCATGCCACAGGCATAATCACATATATACGGGTCGAACACGGGCATGCGCGCAAGACCGCACACCGCCTTCATTTCGGGCAGGTGCTTGTGCTGCTGCGAGAGCGCGTACAGGCGGGGCGTATCGTACCCCGCGGGGCGGTCCGATGCCTCGTACTCCGCGATGCCCTTCTTGCCCGCCCCCGAATAGCCGCTGACGGCATGGCAGACGAAGGGATAGTCGCGCGCCACGGCCCCCGCCGCAATGAGCGGATAGACGAGCGCGATGAATCCGGAGGCGTAGCACCCGGGATTTGCGATGCGCTTTCCGTGCGCGATGGCGGCGCGGTGCGCCGCCGAAAGCTCGGGAAAGCCGTATGCCCAGCCCGTCGCGGTGCGGTGCGCCGTCGAGGCGTCAATGATGATCGTGTCCGCATCCTCCACCAGCGCCGCCGCCTCGCGCGCGGCGTCGTCGGGCAGGCACAAAAAGGCGACGTCCGCGCCGCCAAGCGCATCCCTGCGCGCCGAAACATCCTTTCTGAGCGGCTCGGGCAGCGTGACGAGCGTCACGTCCGCGCGCGCCTCCAACATTCCGCGAATGCGGAGACCCGTGGTCCCCGCACTCCCGTCGATAAATACCTTGAACATATTACCCGCGCTTTTGCTCGAGCATCGCTTTGACCTTGACGGGCAGCCCGAACAGGTTGATGAATCCCTCCGCATCCTTCTGCGAATAGGCGCCGCCGTCGTCCGAGAAGGTGGCGATGTCCTCGCTGTACAGGGAATAGGGAGAGGTGATGCCTGCATTGGTGACGTTGCCCTTGTAGATGCGCAGTTTCACATCGCCCGTGACCGTCTCCTGCGTCTTGGTAACAAATGCTGAGAGCGCCTCGCGCAGGGGGGTGAACCACTGCCCGTCGTACACCATCTCGCCGAACTTGACAGCGATGAGCTGTTTGTAGTGCATGGTCGCCTTGTCGAGCGTTATGGTCTCGAGAAGGCGGTGCGCCTCGTAGAGGATAGTGCCGCCCGGCGTCTCATACACGCCGCGCGATTTCATGCCGACCAGACGGTTCTCCACAAGGTCGGCAAGCCCCACGCCGTTCTCCCCGCCGATCTTGTTGAGCGTCTCGACGATCTCCACCGCCCCCATCTTCTTGCCGTCGATGGCGGTGGGAACGCCCTTTTCAAAGTGAATGCTCACATAGGCGGGCTTGTCGGGCGCCTGCAGGGGGGATACCCCCATCTCGAGGAATCCGGGCTTTTCGTACTGCGGTTCGTTGGCGGGATCCTCCAGGTCCAGCCCCTCGTGCGAGAGGTGCCACAAATTCTTGTCCTTGGAATAGTTGGTCT
>CALVLT010000004.1 GCA_944340905.1 uncultured Clostridia bacterium | reverse complement strand
ACGAAGGATGAGTTTTATAAATCAGCAAGTATTAACGGGAACCTGTTGAAAGATATATGGGATGAAGTGCAGGATCCTCGTTATATGTAATAGAGGGGAATAAAATGTTTGAATATACGGAATATAAATTACAAAAGAGAAGACACAAACAGGAGCTTGTGCGCAACGAATTCAAAACGGTGGGAAATTATCAGATTCCGCTGATACGCAAACAGGAGATAGACCTCGATACGATCAGTTTGATAAGTTTTTCTGACACAAAGCAGGACGATAAAGAAAACGCTTATAAGACCGTACACTTTTTCACATACGATTGGCTGTTTGAAAAAGTATATGACAAGGCAAGCGAATCGGCGGAAAAACTGAAACAATACTATGCGTTGCTTTCACCGGATTTCAGTATGTGTACAGATATGCCGAAAGCGTTGCAAATCAATAGTGTTTTCAAAAACAGATGGTGCGGTGCATATTGGCAAAGCCTTGGGTTGCGCGTGATTCCGACGATCAGCTGGGGCGATGAAAGCAGTTTTGATTTTTGCTTCGACGGGGCGGAAGAGGGGGCAATGGTTGCCGTTTGCACATATTATCGGGAAAATTGTGAAGAAGAATTTATGCTCGGTTATAATCGGATGTTAGAAGTGATTAAACCGCAAGCGGTTCTTTGCTATGATGAGCCGTTTCCTTCCATGAAAGGAAATATAAGAACTTTTCTGCCCACGACGTATGAATGGATAAAATCGCTGGGGTGGCAGGATCAAGCTAAGTTTTATATGGAAAAACATACAAGAAATATCATTCAGAAGTGAATAGTTCGAGCCTGTACAAGAAAGGAGAAAAATATCTTTTTTGTTCACGCTTGCCATGTGAATAGACCTTGAAATATGAACCATCAGTGTTCAGTTTCAAGGTCTTTTCTTTTACAAAAATGTTGATTTCCCTTTAAAACACTGCAGTGCTGCGATCTTTTAGTAGTAAAAAACTTATTTCAAACTGAACACCTTTTTCGAAAAAATTCTAAATTCGGTAACAGAATAAATGAACGTTTTCGTTTTCGAACTACAACTGTTCAGTTTAAAAGTTGAAAATTCCCTTATAAAGATTGAAGTATTTGGCTTCAAACTTGGCAGGTGTTTGGTTCATGAGAATTGAGTGCGGTCGTTTGTTGTTATAGAAGGTCATGAAGCTTTATTTGCGAGTATCAATACTGTGCTCAATCGTATTCAAAAAAGAGCGAGCGAAATCAAACATTTGATTTCGCTCATTCATTATAAGATTATTGAGTTTATAACGCTCTATAGCCGATCGAAAAAGTAAATTCGGAAGGACTATTGTAGCCGGACGATCATCCCGAAGAAATCGCGGACAAAAAATAATACGAACTCCATGCTTGGGTTCGTATTATTTCGGTTTGGAGCAGGAAACGGGAGTCGAACCCGCCAGAATCAGCTTGGGAAGCTGACGCCATACCGCTAGGCGATTCCTGCATGATAAAATTGTTCGCCTCCCGTTTCCGTGGAAACGGTAGAGCCTGCGCCCGCTGCGCGGTGCTCGGCGGCTTGCGCCCGCCCCCGCCAGAATCAGCTTGGGAAGCTGACGCCACCAAATAATTGCCCAAAAGATTGGAACAAGATTTTTGGTAAAGAGGAGCGGCAAGCGTTCCATACGAGTGTGTGCGTTCACGCAAATACTCGTGAACGGCGCTTTGCCGTGACGAGATAGGCGATTCCTGCATACGCATTTCAGTTCTCTTATTATAACCGATGGCGGCACATCTGTCAAGCACAATTTTGCGGCTTTGGGGGAAATTTTTCGGCAAAACGCCCGTTCGCGCGCGGCGTGCGGGGCGCAGGCGTTCCGGCGCGCAATTTCCCGCCCGCAAACAGGTTGCCAAAATGTGCGCTTTATGGTATACTTTTCCCCATGAAGGTGTTTGCGGTCAGCGATCTGCACCTCTCGGGTCTGAAGGAAAAGCCGATGAACATTTTCGGCGACGGCTGGGAAGGGCACTTTGAAAAAATCGCCGCGGATTGGCGGGAAAAGGTCACGCCGGAGGATATCGTGCTCATCGGCGGCGATACCTCGTGGGGCATGAAACTGGAAGAGGGCATGTACGACGTCGCCCGCCTTGCGCCGCTCCCCGGCAAAAAGGTGTTCATCCGCGGGAACCATGACTATTGGTGGAGCGGCATTTCGCGCGTGCGCGCGCTTGCGCCCGACGACAGCTTTTATTTCTTGCAGAACGACTGTGTAAAGATCGGCTCCTACGTGATCGCAGGCTCGCGCGGGTGGACGTGCCCGGGCAGCCCCGACTTCACCGAGCGGGACGAAAAGCTGTACCTGCGCGAGGCAGAGCGCTTCCGCCTTGCCTTTGCGCAGGTGAACAAGGTGCGCGCCGAGGGGGACGCGCTCATTGCGCTCATCCACTATCCGCCCTTCAGCATCAAGAGGGAGGAGACGCTCTTCACCCGTCTGTTTGAAGAAAACGGCGTCAGCAAGGCGGTGTTCGGGCACCTGCACGGCAGCGGATTTTTCCCCCTGCGGTGCGAGCGGGGGGGCATCGAATATTTCCTGACCTCCTGCGACAAGGTGAATTTCCGCCTCACGCAAATTTTCTGATCGCAATCCCTTGCCTTTTGGCACCGCACATGGTATAATAACGGCGTAAACGGTTCTTTAAGAGCGGCACTGCGATGCCGACAAGACGCTCGTTTCGCTTATCGACAGCAGACAAACGGTCTTGCGGCACGCCCGTAAGATCGTTTTTTTGTACATTTTGCACGGCGGGTGTGCGAACGGGGAGGTACATATGCCTGTCATCATGGATGCGCAGGGGCTGGCGCGGACGCTGCGCCGCCTCTCGCACGAAATCGAGGAGCGCAACGAGGGCTTTGAAAACGTCGCCCTCGTGGGCGTCAAGCGGGGCGGGGAAGTGGTCGCCCGCAGGCTCGCCGCGCTCATTTCCGGGAGCGGGCGGGGAGAGGTGCCCTGCGCGGGGCTGGACATCACGATGGCGCGCGACGATCTGGTGTCGGCGTTCATCCTGCCCGACGCCGAGCGCAACGAGCCGGGCTTTTCCCTTGATAATAAGACGGTCGTGCTGTGCGACGACGTGCTGCACACGGGCAGGAGCGCGGTGGCGGGCATCGAGGCGATCTTCCGCCTCGGCCGTCCCGCGAAAATTCAGCTGCTCGTACTCGTTGACCGCGGCGGCAGGGAACTGCCCGTGCGCGCCGATTATGTGGGCAAGAATGTGCCCACCGCGCGAGAGGAATATATCGAGGTACGGTTCACGGAACTCGGGCAGGGGGCGGATTCGCTCACCGTCATAAGGAGATAACATGCTGAAACACAAGGACATCTTAGGGCTGTACGACCTGTCCGCCGAGGAGATCGACGAGATCCTCACCGTGGGCATGAGCATGAAAAAGCTGCTGCGGCAGAACATCAAAAAGCTGCCCCATCTGCAGGGCAAGTCGGTGACGACGCTCTTCTATGAAAACAGCACCCGCACCCGCTGCTCCTTCGAGCTGGCTGCCAAGTACATGGGCGCGCACGTCGTCAACATTGCAGCTGCCACCTCCTCCGTGCAGAAGGGGGAGACGCTCGTGGATACGGGCAAGACGCTGGACGCGATGAAGAACGACATTATCGTCATTCGCCACCCGATGGGCGGCGCGCCGCGCCTTCTGGCACAGACGGTCAGGGCGCACGTCGTCAACGCGGGCGACGGCATGAACGAGCACCCCTCGCAGGCGCTTCTGGACATGCTCACGATGCGCGAGAACTTCCCCACGCTCGAGGGGCTGCGCGTTGCCATTCTCGGGGACATCAGCCACTCGCGCGTGGCGAAGAGCAACCTGTTCGGCCTCACCAAGCTGGGCGCGCATGTCACCATGTTCGCGCCGCGCACCCTCCTGCCCACGGGCATCGACAAAATGGGCGCGAAGGTGTGCCGCTCCCGCGAGGAGGCGGTGGAGGGCGCGGACGTCGTCATGGGACTTCGCATCCAGCTCGAGCGCCAGCACGCGGGCAATTTTCCCTCGCTCGGCGAATATGCAAAGTACTACGGCGTGAACGAGGATGTGATGAAGTATGCCAAGCCGGGCGCGCTCGTCTTGCATCCGGGGCCTGTCAACCGCGGCGTGGAGCTCACCAGCGCCCTCATCGACGGGGACACCTCCCGCATCGAAGAGCAGGTGCTCTCAGGCATCGCGGTGCGCATGGCGATACTCTTTTTGCTCACCAAAGAGGAGGTTTGAGACCATGATCTTAAAAAACGCAGACGTTGTGCTCGGGGACGGCGTAAAAAAACTGGATATCCGCATCGAGAACGGGAAGATCGCCGAACTTGCGGAGCACATCGAAGGGGAGGGCGCCGACTGCACGGGGCTGACCGTTTTCCCGGGGCTGATCGACATGCACGTGCATCTCAGGGAGCCGGGCTATGAGAAAAAGGAGGACATCGCCTCGGGCAGCGCGGCGGCGGTCAAGGGGGGATTCACGCAGATCTGCTGCATGCCCAACACCAACCCCGTTGCCGACAACAAGGTGGTCATCTCCTATATCGTCCACCGCGCACGGGAGGTGGGCCTTTGCAAGGTGCGCCCCATCGGCGCCATCACGCAGGGGCAGGAGGGCAAAAACCTTGCCGCCATCGGCGCGATGAAGGCGGCAGGCGCCGTCGCCCTCTCGGAGGACGGAAAGAGCGTCGTCAACAGCGGCCTCATGGCGAACGCCATGCTGTATGCGGCGGACTTCGGGCTGAAGTGCCTGTGCCACTGCGAGGATGCCTCGCTGGTGGACGGGGGCGTCGTCCACGAGGGCTACTACTCCACGCTGACGGGGCTGAAGGGCAGCATCCGCGCCGCCGAGGACATTGTCATCGCGCGCGAGATTCTTCTTGCCGAGAGCCTTTCCCTGCCCGTGCATATCTGCCACGTCTCCACCTACAGCGGCGTGCAGCTCATCCGCGAGGCCAAGGCGCGCGGCGTGCAGGTGACGGCGGAGACCTGTCCGCACTATTTCACGCTCACGGACGAGGTCATCGCTACCTTCGACACCAACACCAAGGTCAACCCGCCCATCCGCGAGGAGCGCGACCGCCGTGCGATCGTCGAGGGGCTGAGGGACGGCACGCTCGACTGCATTGTCACCGACCATGCGCCCCACCACCTCGACGACAAGAACGTGGAGTACGCGCAGGCGGCGTTCGGCATCAGCGGGCTGGAGACCTCCTTTGCGCTCTCCTACACGCAGCTCGTGAAGGGTGGCGCGCTCACGTTGGTGCAGCTTGCGCAGAAGATGAGCGCCAATCCCGCGCACATTCTCGATCTGGAGGGCGGCGCGATCGCCGTGGGCGCACCCGCCGATCTCACCGTCGTCGATCTGAACAGGGCGTGGACCATCGACCCCGCAGACTTCGCCTCCAAGGGCAGGAACACGCCGTTTGCGGGGCGGGAAGTGTACGGAAAGGTCATATACACCTTTGTGGACGGAGAAATCAAATATCGGGAGGCAGACGCATGATCATCGACAGGCTCATTGAAAAAATTGTTGCCATGCAAAACCCCACCTGCGTGGGGCTGGATACGCAACTTTCGTATCTGCCCGAGGAGATGCGCGCGGGCGTCGCAACGTGCGAGCAGGCGGCGGATGCCATCCTCGCCTTCAACAAGGATATTGTGGACAGCGTCTGCGACATCGTTCCCGCCGTCAAGGTGCAGATCGCCTATTACGAACAGTACGGCGCGGCGGGCATGCGCGCCTTTCTCGACACCGTCGCCTACGCAAAGGACAGGGGGCTGTTCGTCATTGCCGACTGCAAGCGCAACGACATCGGATCCACCGCGGCGCGCTATTCGGCGGCATATCTGGGCGAGACGGCGCTCGAGGGGGGTACCATGTCCGTGGCGGGCTGTGATTTTCTCACCGTCAACGCATACCTGGGCACGGACGGCGTGCAGCCCTTTCTGGACGACTGTAAACAATATGACCGCGGACTGTTCATTCTGGTCAAGACGAGCAATCCCTCCTCGGGCGAGCTGCAGGACTTGAAGCTCGCCGACGGGCGCTGCGTATACGAGTGCATGGGCGACATGGTGGAGGGCTGGGGCGCAGACCTTGTGGGCGCGCACGGCTATTCCGCGGTGGGCGCCGTGGTGGGCGCAACGCACCCCGAACAGGCGGCCATCCTGCGCAAACGCCTGCCGCACACCTTCTTCCTCATTCCCGGCTACGGCGCGCAGGGGGGCAATGCGCAGATGCTCAAGAACTGCTTTGATCGAAGCGGCCTCGGCGGCATCGTCAACAATTCGCGCGGCATTCTGTGCGCCTATCAGAAGAAGGGCGGCACATATGCCGGAGCGGCGCGCGCCGCGTGCCTGGAGATGCAGGCGGACCTCGCGTCCGTATTGGGGGAGATATGCGCGAAATAAGGGCAACGGTGCTGGAAAACAAGCGCATCGCAGACGAAGTCTATTCCCTGACCTTTGCGGCGGAGGAGGAGATCGTCGTGCGCCCCGGGCAGTTCTGCATGATCGGCGTGGGGGGATTCCCGCTGCGCCGCCCCATTGCGGTGTGCAAGGCGGAGGGGGAGCGCATCACGGTGTGCTACCGCCTGAAGGGGGGTGGTACGCGCGCGCTCGCCAGGGAGTATAAGACGGGGGAAAAGCTCTCCGTTCTTCTGCCCCTGGGCAACGGGTTCTATGTGAAGGAATCGGAAAAAAAGGTCGCCGTCGTGGGCGGCGGCGTGGGCATCTTTCCGCTCATTGCCGCCATCCGCGCATACAGCAAGCACAAGCAGGTATATGCTTATATGGGCTTTCGCGGCCGCGCCGCCGTCTGCATGGAATATGAGATGGCGCGCGGGGAAAAGCTCGTCATCGCCACCGACGACGGCAGCGTGGGCTTTCACGGCACCAGCGTGCAGGCGTTCATGCAGGATGTGGACGAGATAAAGCCCGACGTGGTGCTCGCCTGCGGCCCCACGCCCATGCTGCGCGCATTGAAGTCCGCCATGCACGGCAGGAATATTCCCGTCTATGTCTCGCTGGAGGAGCGCATGGGCTGCGGCATCGGCGCCTGCCTCGTGTGCGTGTGCGAAAAGACGGACGGCGCCCACGCGCGCGTGTGCAAGGACGGCCCCGTGTTTGAGATAAATGACGTGGTTTTATAGGACGTGTCGGAGAATATGGAACAGGAAGTCATTGCGACGCGGCCGAAGTGGATCCTTCTGGTGCATATGTTTGCGATCGTGACGATGGCGGGATTTCTTTCCTGTGTCGCCTGGCTGAGTTTCCGCCCAGGCGGCTGGCTGTCGGAAAGCGAGGTATACTGGGTGATCGTCGCCGTTCTGTTTGCCTTGGGCGCGGTGTTGCTCGTAATTTCGGTTTGGGAGATCGTGCGCTATTGCAGGGTGCCGCGGGTCATTGCCGTGCGCGATGGCAGCGAAATCGAGTTTCTCGGGGAACGGTTTTCTCTCTCTGAAATTGCAGAAGTCAGCTGTCGCAGACCCCAGGGGCGGCACGGCGCAATGCTGACGTGGTGGGGAACGCTCACCATCCTTTTAACAGATGGCAGAACGCTCTCGTGCAACTATGTCGCGCAAATCGGTTTTGTGCAATATCGCCTCCTTGCACTCAAAAATGAATATGCCGCCAAGGGAGCGGCGACCAATCCATAAGGAGAAAACCAATGGCCGATCTTTCAGTCAATCTCTGCGGGGTAACGCTGAAAAACCCCGTCATTCCCGCGTCGGGTACGTTCGGGTTCGGGCGGGAATTCGATGAAATTTACGATATTTCCTGCCTGGGCGGCGTGGCGACCAAGGGCATCGCGCTCACGCCCTGGGGGGGCAACCCCGTTCCGCGCATTGCCGAGAGCAGCGGGGTCATTCTGAACGCCGTCGGGCTGCAGAACCCGGGGGTGGAGAAGTTCATTGCCGAAGATCTGCCCTGGCTGAAAGGCAAGACGCGCGTCATCGCCAACGTCGTGGGCAGGACGATGGAGGACTACGAGGGCGTGTGCGAGCGTCTCAACGGGCTGGTCGATTTTCTGGAGCTGAACATCTCCTGCCCCAATGTCAGGTGCGGAGGCATGGCGTTCGGCATCCGTCCCGAAAACATCGAGGAGATCACCGCGCGCGCCAAGGCGAAGTGCCCGTCAACGCCGCTCATCGTCAAGCTCTCGCCCAACGTCGAAAGCATTCCGCGCAACGCGCAGGCGGCGGAGCGCGGCGGGGCGGACGCGCTCTCCCTCGTCAACACCTTCACGGGGCTTGCCATCGATATCGAGCGCCGCCGTCCCATCCTTGCCAACAACACGGGCGGGGTTTCGGGCGCGGGCATCAAGCCCATTGCCGTGCGCATGGTGTACGAGGCGGCGCACGCCGTCTCCATCCCCGTCATCGGCATGGGGGGCATCACCTGTGCCGAGGATGCGGTGGAATTTCTGATGGCGGGAGCCGTTGCCGTGCAGGTGGGCACGCAGAACTTCACCGATACGCGCGCCTGCCCCAAGATCATCGCGGGGCTGAATGAGTGGTGCGATGCGCACAAGGTCGCGCGCGTCGCCGACCTGACGGACACATTGCAATTCAACGGATAAAAGGAGGGAGATATGCTCACTTACAAACAGCGGTTCATTCGGTTCATGGTGGAAAACGAGGTGCTCCTGTTCGGCGATTTCACCCTGAAGAGCGGCAGAAAGGCGCCCTATTTCATCAATGCGGGCAAGTACCGCACGGGCACGCAGATCGCGGCGCTCGGCGAATACTATGCGGAATGCTACCTCGCGCACAAGGTGCAGGCAAAGACGCTCGTCGGCCCCGCCTACAAGGGCATTCCGCTCGCCGTGGCAACGAGCATCGCGCTTGCCAAAAACCACGGCGTGGACGTGGGGTTCTGCTTTGACAGGAAGGAGGTCAAGGACCACGGCGAGGGGGGCATGTTCGTGGGCGCGCAGCTTGCGGCGGGCGATGACGTGTGCCTTGTCGAGGACGTGATGACCTCGGGAAAGGCCCTGCGCGAGATCCTGCCCAAACTCCGTCAGGAGGCGGACGTGAACGTCACGGCAATGCTCATCTCCGTTGACCGTCAGGAGAGGGGCACGGGCGAAAAGTCCGCCGTGCAGGAGGCGTTCGACGAATTCGGTATCAGGGTGTATTCCATCGTCACGATGCAGGACATCATTGACGCCATCGAACAGGGCGTCATCACGGGCAGGGAACACCTTGCCGCCATGAAGGCATACCGCGCGCAGTACGGGGCGTAACACGGCGATGGCACAATGAAAAAAAGCGCGGCGGCGACCGTTCGGTCGCCGCCGCGCTTTGTGGTATGGGTCAGCGCTCTTTCCGTTTCGGCGCGGGGAGCGATGCATATACAATAAGGCCCAACAGCATGACGGCGCACATGCAGTTTGCAACGATCAGATTGACGGTGGAGGCACGGACGTTTCCGCTTAGCGTATTATCCCACGCAATGGTAAAGACGTAGGTTTCTGTAAGATAGGTCGCATGCGGCGTGAGCATTCCCGCAAAGGCGGCGCTCAGAATGGTGAACAGGGCAGCCATCGACGCGCTGATCAGAATGCGCGTCTTTCGCACCTCTCCCTCGGCGATCCCCGTCAGCAGCATTGCCATCAGGCAGACAAGGCATGCGATCGCGCCGAACTGCGCCAGTGCTCCGCCCGCACAGGAGCCGACGATCGTGGAACATCTTTCCGGATGATTGTCGGAAAAGAACCAATCGGCATTGTAGTCAAGCGAGGCAAGCTGATACAGCGCGCCCAAAAATCCCGTGCCGACATTCGTTATTGTTTCAAAATAGTAGCCGTCATCCGTGAGGTTGAGTGTATAGACGCGCATGGCAAGGCATTCTCCGCCGATCAGCGCGGCGATCACAACCGCAAACAGGATGGCTGCGGCGGAAAAGGCGTACTGCCGCACACGTGTCTGCTGACACAGTTTGTCTCTTCGCGCAATGGCGGCGAGCACGACGGCCGCAAGCAAAAGCACGCTGCACAGCGCGATGCCGGCAATGCTTGCCCCGTTGAGCGCGGCAAAAGAGCCGACGCGCGCCGTTGCGGTGGAATCACCGCCCTCCATTGTGATGCGCAGGGCATGCACGGCGGAAAACAATGCGGCGCACAGGAAAAACGCAAGGACTGTCCAGATCGCGAGGTGCGATGCCTGTTTGTCTGTTTTGCCCGTCAGGCGCCTGAGATAGCGCACGAGCGTCAGCGTGAACAACGTCAGCGCGGAGATGATGGCGCACACTCCCACGATCGTTCCCAGGATGGCGGGCAGCAGGGTGGCCCATTCCGTGAAGGGGAAGTCGGCGGCATAGAGGAACAAAAGTCCGTCGTATGCCTCGGAAAAATAGTGGTATATGGAAACTTCGCTCCCGCCCATGCCGTCGGAGGGGTATTCCGTCGTGACACAGCCGATGCAGAAGGTGAAGATAAGCGCCAGGAACGCCGCTGCCAGTGCGGCAGTTTCACTGACGGTCATCAGAATACCGCGCCTTGTTTCGGCATGCGTCTCTTGCGGCGGGGCTGCCGGCTGTTCGGCGGGGGTTTCTGTAAAAGCCGTCGCGTGCTGTTCGGCAGCGGGCGGCGGCACATCGTCGGAACGCAGCCTTGCGCCGCAGGCAATGCAGAAGTCGCCGTCCGCAGGGGATTGCTCTCCGCAGACAGGGCAGGGGGGCAAGCCGTTCATGGGCTTGCCGCACTTTTTGCAGAAGGCGGCGCTTTCCGGATTTTCCGCATGGCAGAAAGGACAGTTCATTGGTATTCTCCCAAAGGTTGTAATAAATATAGTATAGTAACAAATTTTGTTACTGTCAACTGATTTGTAACAAAAAATGATACATTTTCTGTATGACGGATTTTCGGGTGCGGTTAAGGGAACTTCGGCTGGAAAAAGGGGTCTCGCAACAGCAGCTTGGGCAGATCGTGAACACGAGCAAGATGGCCGTTTCCCATTGGGAGACGGGCCACAGCGAGCCGAGCATTGCGCAGCTCATCATTCTGTCCGATTATTTTGAAGTTTCCGTCGGCTATCTTGTCGGCAAAGAGGATTGACTGTGCAAATGTTGCAGCGCGGCGGCGACCGTTCGGTCGCCGCCGCACATGGTTATTTGACAGTCAGATTCTGCCGAGCAGGGAATCGACGGAACAGCCAAAGTATCCTGCGATTTTCACAAGGTTATCCGCAGAGGGAAGCGTTTTTCCGTTCAGCCAGTTGTATAAAACGCTCCATGATATTTTTGTCTGCCGAATAAAGCGGTATTGCGTGGTACCCGTCTCGTTCAGAATATTGCGCAGCGATCGGCTGAACGGCGGCACGGGTTTATAGCGGATTTCTTCGCGGGGATATTCGCTCAGGCCCAACAAAAAATCGGCCGAGCAATGAAAGTACTCGATCAGCGCAATCAATGTCTTGTAACGCGGCGCATTTTTGGCGTTGAGAATATCCGATAATTTCGTGCGGCCCGTGCCGAGCCGATCGGCAAGCGTGCTTTGATTCAGGTCATGTTCCTGCATCAGTTCCTGTAGGTTTTCAGTGAGTTTCGACAAATTCAACATACCCTGTCATATCCTGCCGAGCAGGTGATCGACGGAACAATCCAACTGTCCTGCGATTTTCACAAGATTATCCACGGACGGAAGGGAGGTTCCCTTCAGCCAATGATAAAAGACACCCCATGAAATGCCCGATTGTCTGATAAAGGCATACTGGGTCGTTTGCGTTTCGCGTAAGATTTCGCGCAGGCGCTCATGAAAGGGGCGAACGGGACTGTAGCAAAGGTCTTCGCAGGGGTATTCTTTCAGGCCGAGCAAGAAGTCGGCTGAACAATGAAAGAATTCGATCAAAGATACAAATGTCGCATAGTTCGGTGCCCGTCTTGCGGTTATGTAAGATGATATTTTGGAATTGCACGTATTCAATGCAGCCGCAAGGGCAGACTGGTTCAGACCGCGCTCCTGCATCAGCTCTTTCAGGTTTTCGGAAAGATTCGACAAATTCACCATAAATTCGACCTTTTTCTACCAAAAATTATCCTCTGAATTGAGAAAAATTTCTTATATTCTTTCAGTTCAGAGGTTATACTATTTCTGTACTGAAGAAGAGTGCGGCGGCGACCATTCGGTCGACGCCGCGCGTTGTTTTCAGATTGTGTGTATGCAATGAGTTTGTACTCGGGGTTATTTCTCGGCAAAAGAGCGCACGATGTCAAGGACGACGGATTTCTTTTTGTCGGGGACCTGATCGAACAGGATCAAAAGTTCCGTTTGCTGCGGGGTCAGCTTGTCCAGATCGATATCGTGATAGAAGGCTGCCACGGAAATTCCGAATGCCGAACAGACGTCCTCGATGGAACTGCGCGACGGCGTAAAATGATTGTCGTTGAACCAACCGTAGACAGTCGTTTCGGAAATGCCTGCCTCATGTGCAAGCTTGTATAACGACCAGTTCCGCTCCCGACAAAGCTGCAAAATTCTTTCGTGAACGTCCAAAGCAGTGCTCCTTACTAAAAGTACTTATCATTTTACACCACGGTTAGTCGGAATATACAACGGTTATTTTATATATAATACTAAGATTAGCCGTTGTAATTGCTTTCTTTTTTTCTTTGGACGTGTTATAATTTTTATGCAAATACAATCTGGTTATTAACTGTCAAAGCGTTATTTCGGCAGCACAACGTCAAATTATTTCCCGAAGCAACGGCAGAACAGGACTTATTTGAAGTCGCTCGCGTTTCAGCTCGGTCATTTAAAATTGTTGTGGTGCTTTCCGAAATAAAGAGGGGCATCGGAGGAATCCGATGCCTTTGCTGTTGTTTTGCTCCTCGGCGCATTTTTCGTCCGTTCGGGACATACCATACCTGTATGGAACAGTACGGCGCGGACAAACGGGAAGTGTTGAAAATGGTTGCGGGCAGCGAGGGCGGGCTGTCCTGCGCGGAGGCGGAAAGGCGGCTCGCCGCCAACGGGCGGAATGTCATTCAGGAGGGCAGAAAGCGGAGCAAGCTTCTGCTCTTTCTCGCGCAGTTTGCCGACCTCATGACCATCATCCTCATGCTCGCCGCCGCGCTTTCGGCGGTGCTTGCCTTCGTCACGGGGGACAGGACGGAACTTGCCGACACGGGCATTCTGCTCTTTGTCATTCTGCTGAACGCGGTCGTGGGATTTTTGCAGCAGTACCGCGCGGACACCGCCATCGAAAAGCTGAAAAAACTCTCCGCATGCGAGGCGAAGGTCGTGCGCGACGGCAAGGTGGTGAAGGCGGATGCCGAAACGCTCGTCGTGGGCGACGTGATAGAGCTGGAAGAGGGGGACCGCGTCCCCGCCGACTGCCGCATTCTGAGCAGCGAGAATTTTCGCTGCGACGAATCCATGCTGACGGGGGAGAGCAGACCCGCAAAGAAATACGACTGCATCGTCACGCGCAGCGCGCTCGCCGCGCGCGCGAATACGGCGCACCTGGGCACCTTCTGCGTCAAGGGCAGGGCGCGCTGCGTCGTCACAGCGTGCGGCATGGAGACGGAGATGGGCAAGATCGCCCGCCTGCTCGGCAGGAGCAAGAGCGCGCCCGCGCCGCTGGACAGGACGGTCGCAAAGCTCGGCAAGGTCATCACCGTCACCGTGCTTCTGGTGGCGCTCGCCCTGTTCATAGGCTCCCTCATTGCGGGGAGGGTGAGCTTTCTGGAGAGCGTGATGGGGGCGGTCGCCGTGGCGGTCGCCGCCATTCCCGAGGGCATGGGCGCGGTCGTCACCGTCATTCTGGCGCTCGGCGTGCAGCGCATGGCGTCCTCGCGCGCCGTCATGCGCAGGCTGGGCGCGGTGGAGAGTTTGGGCGGCTGCACCGTCATCTGTTCGGACAAGACGGGCACGCTCACCAAAAACAGGATGACGGTGGAGGCCATCTGCACCGATTTTGCGCTGCCCGTGTCCGCGCAGGAGCAGTATACGGGCACCATGCCCGAGCGCGAACTTGTGCGCTGCATGCGCATCTGCCACACGGTCAAGGGGAGCGCGGGGGCGTATGTGGGGGACCCCACGGAGGTGGCGCTCGTGGAGTACGCCGACCGCATCGGCGCCGCGTGTACGTTTGAGGCGCTCGGCGGCACCCCCTTCTCCTCCGAACGCAAGATGATGAGCGTGCTCGCCGCAACGGACGGGGGCGTGCGGCTGTACGTCAAGGGCGGTGCGGACGTGCTGCTCGGCAGATGTACGCGCATCCTGACGGCGGCGGGCGAGCGCCCTCTGACGCAGGAGGATATGCAGCGCATTCGTGCACACGTCCTCGCTTTTTCGGGACGTGCGATGCGCGTTCTGGGCTTTGCCTGCGGCGACAGCGCGCGCGAGGAACAGCTCTGTTTTATCGGCCTTGCCGCCATGCTCGACCCGCCCAAGGAGGGGGTGAAAGAGGCGGTCGCCGCCTGCCGCCGCGCGGGGGTGCGGACGGTGATGATCACGGGGGACTCCCCCGAGACGGCGCTCGCCATCGCGGCGCGCCTGGGCATTGCCAAGGGGCGCGGGGAGGTCGTCACGGGCGAGGAACTGGACGCGATGGACGAGGCGGAACTTGCCCGCCGCGCGAAGCGCTATGCCGTCTATGCGCGCGTCTCCCCGGGGCACAAGCAGCGCATCGTGCATGCCCTGCAGCGCGCGGGCGAGGTCGTCGCCATGACGGGGGACGGCGTGAACGATGCGCCCGCCCTCAAGTCCGCCGACGTGGGCGTCGCCATGGGGTCGGGCACGGACGTCACCAAGAATGCCGCCGACGTCGTGCTCACGGACGACAACTTTGCCACGATGGTGCGCGCGGTGGAGGAGGGGCGCAACGTCTTTTTCAACATCAAAAAGACCATCTCCTTTTTCCTGTCCACCAACTTTGCCGAAGTGCTGTCCGTGTTCGTTGTCTCCCTCTTTTTATGGCGGTATGACTTCCTCGCCTCCACGCAGCTCCTGTGGGTCAACCTCATCACCGATTCGCTGCCCGTGCTTGCGCTCGGCATGGAAAAGACGGGCGGCGCCATGGCGCGTCCGCCCGTCTCCGACAGGGAGATCTTCTCCCCGCGCGCCATCTGTTCCATGCTCTTTTTCGGAGTGATGCTCTCCGCCGTCGTCATCGCGCAGTTCTGCATCTGCCTGCGCCTGTACGGGAACGAGACCGCAACGACGCTGGCGTTCCTGACCATCTCCCTCTCCGAACTTCTGCATGTGTTCAACGTGCGCGCCGAGGACGGGACGCACAGATGGCGCGATCACTTCACCAACCGCGCGCTGCTCGTCACCGTGGCGGTGGGCGTCGCGCTCAACGCGGCGCTCGTCCTCACGCCCGCCCTGCGCATCGCCTTCCGCCTGACTCCCCTCACGGGCGTCCAGTGGCTGTGGGTGGCGGGGTGCTCGCTCTTTGTGCTGCCGCTCGGGACGGCATACCGCCTGCTGCTGCGCAGGCTGCGCAAGTTCCGCATCAGTAGGCGCAGAACGTATATCCCTGCGCGCGGAAGTGCGCGATGATCCCGGGCAGTGCCTCCGCCGTCGCCCGATGGGGCGCGCTGTCGTGCAGAAGGAGGACGACGTTTTGTTTGTTTCCCGCCGTCCGCACGCTCTCGGCAACGAGCGCCGCGGCGCAGGCGCCCCTGATCTCCTCGTCGCCGCAGACGGCGTTCCAGCGCACCACGCGGTAGCCGCGCTCCTGCAGCAGAAGGGTCTGCCGCTCGCGCGCCGCCGTGCCGCCGCCCGGAAAGCGGTAGACGCGGGGCACGACGCCCGTCACGCGGCGGATGAGCGTGGCGCATGTCTCCACATCGGCGAGCAGCGCCTCGTCCGAGGCATAGATGGAGGCATAGTCGTGCGTCGCCGAGTGCACGCCCAGCGTGTGCCCCTCGCGCGCGATGCGCCGCAGCGTCTCCTCCCGTCCGTGCGCGCGGTCGCTCACGATAAAGAAGGTCGCCCGCACGCCCTCCTCTTTGAGGGTATCGAGGATGCGGTTGGTGACGATGGTGCTCGGGCCGTCGTCAAAGGTCAGGTAGACGCGCTTTTCCTCGGCGTAGGTGAACGCCGGCTCCGCAAGGACGGCGCGCGCGCCCAGATGCGCCGCAAGCACGAGCAGTGCGGCAAGGAACACGACGAGGGGAACATACTTTTTCTGCATAATTTGAGCTTGGGTAATTTTTACAAAAATATTTACTTTTTTCCCCGCGCGTGCTATAATATGGTCTGATAAGGCGCACGCGCCGCAGGAGGAAACAAGTATGATCTCGACAAGAGTGTTCGGCAAGACGCAGGACGGCAGGGAAGTGCTCGCATTCGACTTCACGGACGGGCCGTACAGGGCCACCGTGCTTGGCTACGGCGGCATCATCCAGAGCATCGTCGTGCCCGACAGGAACGGCAACCCCACGGACGTCATTCTCGGCTACAACGACGTGGCGGGCTATGAGAACAACGGCGGCTACCTGGGCGCGCTCATCGGCAGGTTCGGCAACCGCATCGGCAAGGGGCATCTCGTCATCGACGGGCAGGAATATCAGCTCTACTGCAACGACCGCGGCAACCATCTGCACGGCGGCAAGTGCGGGTTCAACAAAAAGATCTGGAAACACGAGGTGGTGGGGGACGAGCTGCGCCTGTCCATCCTCTCGCCCGACGGGGAGGAGAACTACCCCGGGAATTTGTCCGTGCGCGTCACCTATATCTTCGAGAACGGCGAACTGCGCATCCACTATTCGGCGACGACGGACAAAAAGACGGCGCTCAACCTTACCAATCACGCCTACTTCAACCTGAACGGGGAGGGGGACGGCAGCATTCTCGACAATGTCCTTTGGATCGACAGCGACGAGATCACGCCCACCGACGCCACGATGATCCCCGTGGGAGGCTTCCGCAGGGTTGCGGGCATTCCCTTCGACTTCAACACGCCCAAGCCCATCGGGCGGGACATCGATGCGGACGACATTGACTTAAAACAGGGCGGCGGGTATGACCACTGCTACGTTCTCAAGAACAGGAGCGGCGTGTATGTGAAGTATGCCGTTGCGCAAAGCCCCAAGACGGGCATTCGTATGACCTGCCGCACCGATATGCCCGCCGTGCAGTTCTATGCGGGCAACGGGCTGAACCAGCAGGGCAAGACGGCGTACTACGGCAAGCGCGCGGGGTTCTGCCTGGAGACGCAGGCCATTCCCAACAACGTCAACGTGCCCGAATACGCTGCGCGGGGCAGTTCCTTCCTTGCCCCGGGCGAGGACTATGAATTCACCGCATCCTATGCCTTCGGCATCGCGCAGGAATGACGCCGCACGTTTGCGCGGGCGCGGAAAAATTTTCCGAAAAAAATGCAGCGCGGGGGCTTGACAGCCCCCGCTTTTTATGATATAATCTTATCAAGATTAAATCCTGATAAGGAGCAGGCAGATGGCGGGAGCCACGCGCAATACCAAACAGAAACAGGCGGTGTACGAGGCGCTCACCCGCCTCGACCACCCCACGGCGACGCAGGTCTACGCCTGTGTACACACCGAGCACCCCACGCTCTCGCGCGGGACGGTGTTCCGCGTGCTGGGCGCCTTTGCCGCAGAGGGCAGGGTGCGCAGGGTGACGCTGGCGGACAGCGATACCCGCTACGACCACACGCTCGCGCCGCACGCGCACGGCAGGTGCCGCGTCTGCGGGCGGGTGTGCGACATTTTTCTGCCCGATTACGCCTCCATTGCGCGCGGCGCCATATGCGGCGGCTTTCACATTGACGGCTGCGAGGTGGAATTCACGGGCGTATGCGGCACGTGTTCCAAGGGACAAATGCGCGGGAGCGCAGAAGAAATATCAAAGGAGAAAGAAAATGAAGGAACTCAAGGGCACCAAGACGTTTGAAAACCTGATGGCGGCATTTGCGGGCGAGAGCATGGCGACCAACAAGTACGCCTACTATGCCTCCAAGGCGAAGAAGGACGGCTACAACCAGATCGCGGCGATCTTTGAAGAGACGTCGGGCAACGAGCGCGAGCACGCCAAGATGTGGTATAAGCTCATTATGGGCGGCATCGGCAGCACGCAGGAAAACCTCGGCCTTGCGGCGCAGGGCGAGAACGACGAATGGACGGACATGTATCCCACCTTCGCCAAAGTGGCGCGCGAGGAGGGCTTTGACGCCATCGCCACGATGTTCGAGCGCGTCGCCGCGGTGGAAAAGGAACACGAGGCGCGCTATCGCAAGCTGCTTGCCAACGTGGAAGAGGGCAGGGTGTTCGTCAGGGACGGCGAGGTGTACTGGCAGTGCCTCAACTGCGGCGCCATCGTCAAGGCGAGCGAGGCGCCCGAGGTGTGCCCCGTCTGCGCGCATCCCAGGGCATATTTCCAGGTCAAGCCGGAAAATTATTGACGGAAAAACGCTTGCATTTCGCGC
The DNA here is from genome assembly GCA_944340905.1 of uncultured Clostridia bacterium. GTDB lineage: Bacteria > Bacillota > Clostridia > Christensenellales > Borkfalkiaceae > Gallimonas. The sequence goes on along the minus strand of CALVLT010000004.1, from coordinate 61,863 downwards.
AGGCATATGATATGATGATAATAAGATAACGCTGTGATGCGGAGCAGTAACTTTCGTTTTCTGTTGCAGAGAGCCGTCGGGCGGTGCGAGACGGTGCAGGAATGGAGGCGAACTCGCCGCGGAGCGGTCTCCCTCAACCGCACGGCGCAGTAGGGGAGAACGGAGTCCCACCGTTACGGGGGAAGGGCATGTCAGTGCCCGCAAAGGGGCGGGGAGACCCGCAAGAAGAGTGGTACCGCGCACGAGCTGCGTCTCTTTCTCATAAAAGAGGCGCAGTTTTTGTATATTCTGAAGCGAGGAGGAAGCAGTATGGACGCGAAAAAGTATACGCGGCAGTTTATCCTGCCGCCCGAGCGGTGTATGGACTGGGCGCGCAAGGCGATGGTGGAGCGCGCGCCCGTCTGGTGCAGCGTGGATCTGCGCGACGGCAATCAGGCGCTTGTCGAGCCGATGGGGCTGGAGACCAAGCTCGAATTTTTCAGGCTGCTCGTGGAGATCGGGTTCAAGGAGATCGAGGTGGGGTTCCCCGCCGCGAGCGAGACGGAGTACGACTTTCTCCGCGCGCTCATCGAGCGCGGTCTCATTCCCGACGACGTCACCATTCAGGTGCTCACGCAGGCGCGCGAGCACATCATCAAGAGGACGTTCGATGCCATCCGCGGCGCCAAAAACGTCATCGTGCACGTCTATAATTCCACCTCCGTCGCCCAGCGCGAACAGGTGTTCCGCAAGAGCAAAGAGGAGATCAAAAAGATCGCCGTGGACGGCGCGCGCCTCTTGCGCCGCCTCGCCGACGAGGCGGGCGAGCAGTACCGCTTTGAGTATTCGCCCGAGAGTTTCACGGGCACCGAACCCGAGTACGCGCTCGAGGTGTGCAACGCGGTGCTCGACGTCTGGCAGCCCACGCCTGAAAGGAAGGCGGTCATCAACCTGCCCGCCACCGTGGAAAACGCCATGCCCCACGTGTATGCGCAGCAGGTGGAATACCTGCACAGGCACCTGAAGTACCGCAGCAGCGTCGTCCTCTCCCTGCATCCGCACAACGACCGCGGGAGCGGGGTCGCCGCGGCGGAATTCGGGCTGCTCGCGGGCGCCGACCGCGTGGAGGGCACGCTGTTCGGCAACGGGGAGCGCACGGGCAACTGCGACATCGTCACGCTCGCCATGAACATGTATTCGCAGGGCGTCGATCCCAAGCTGGATTTTTCCAACATGCCCTATGTCGCCGCGCTCTACCAGAGCTATACCGACATGCGCATCTCGCCCCGCCAGCCCTATGCGGGGGAGCTGGTGTTCGCGGCGTTCTCCGGCTCCCATCAGGACGCCATCGCCAAGGGCATGCGCTTCCGCGAGGAGACAAAGCGCACCGTCTGGGACGTTCCCTACCTTCCCATCGACCCCAAGGACGTGGGCAGGGAGTACGATTCGGACGTCATCCGCATCAATTCGCAGTCGGGCAAGGGCGGCGTGGGGTATATCCTCGAGCACGCCTACGGCCTCAAGCTGCCCGCCCGCATGAAGGAGGCGGTCAGCTATGCCGTCAAGCATGAATCGGACGTCCTGCACAAGGAGCTGAAGGCGGAAGAGATCTTCGGCGTCTTTACCAAACGGTTTCTCTCCCCCCGCCCCGTGTTTTCGCTCGGCGAGGTGCACTACCGCCAGGAAAACGGCATCACGGCGCGCGTGGAAGTGGTGGAGGGCGGCAGGAAGACGATCGCCGAGGCGACGGGCAACGGGCGGCTGGACGCCGTCTCCAACGCCCTCAAGGCGCACTTCGGCGTGCAGTACGATCTGACGGGCTACGAACAGCACGCGCTCTCGTCCGGTTCCTTCGCGCAGGCGATCTCCTACCTCGGCGTCGAGACGGGGGAGCATATCTATTGGGGCGCGGGCGAACATTCGGACATCACCATCGCCTCCGTGCAGGCGCTCGTGTCCGCGCTCAACAACCTTCTGGCGGCAAAAAACGCATGAACGCGGCCAATTACGATGCCCTCATGCTAAGGGAGCTTACCGCGGCGCAGGGGGAGCGCGTCCTGCTGCACAGCTGCTGCGCGCCCTGTTCCTCCTATTGCTTACAGGAGCTTGCCGGGTATGTCCGCGTGACGGTGCTCTATTACAATCCCAACCTCGACTGCGCGCAGGAATATGAAAAGCGTAAGGCCGAACAGCTGCGCTTTCTTCGCGAGACAGGGCTTGCCGACTTTCTCGACTGCGACTATGCGCCCGCGGATTTTGCGGCGATCGCCAAGGGCTACGAGGACGCGCCCGAGGGCGGCGCGCGCTGCGAACGCTGTTTTGCGCTGCGGCTGGAGCGCACGGCGCGGGAGGCGCAGGCGGGCGGTTTTGACTGGTTTGCAACGACGCTCACCGTTTCGCCGCTCAAGAACGCCGCGCTCATCAACGCGATCGGTGGGGAGCTGGCGCGCAAATACGGCGTAAAGTGGCTGCACTCCGACTTCAAAAAGCGGGGCGGCTATCAGCAGTCCATCGCGCTCTCAAAGGAGCACGGCCTGTACCGCCAGAACTACTGCGGGTGCATTTACTCCAAACGGGAGCGGGATATATGAAAAGAAAAGGAATTGCAAATTTTTCATACAGTCAAAGGAAGTTATTATCTAAACTGTTGAAAGACGGAGTAAAAAAAACAATTATAGCACAAGAGTTGGGATGTTGCCTTTCCACAGTATACAACGAAATTAACAGAGGACGAATAAATGGAGAATATGATCCTGATTATGCTCAAAGTATAAGTTCAAAAAAGCAGAAACTGCATGGTAGATATAGTCATTTATTGTTAGATAGAAATTTAGCAGAAATTATATCAAAGTATATTCTCATTGATGATTTTTCACCAGAAACAGTTTGTAGGATATTGAAGGAACAGGGGATATATTGTCCTTCTAAAGCAACCATATATGCCGCAATTGACAAAGGATTGATACCCAATGTTTCAAGAGCAAATCTACAGAGAAAAACGACTACAATGTTTTCTCATGGATTGATTCAAATTCCTAGTTGGATTCGCAAAGAACTTAATTTTAATGATGGAGATGAGTTTCATATATCGGTAGTTGATCAAAAAATAATTATTGAAAAATAATTTATGCGCGGCGCGGACCTATGTCCGCGCCGCGCATCGTTCTGTCGTTTCAGCATGGCTGTTATAAACCGACAAGGGTGCGTCCAAAAAATTTTATAGTTTCTCATGACAAATTCCATGGTGTTTTGATATAATAAAAATATAAATTGACTGCTTACTTAATAAAAAGAGTGCTATGAGAACCAAAAATTTGACTGAAAGAGAAAAACTGCTGGAATCGTGCTTTGATTGCTTTAGCAAAAATGGGTTAGAGGGGACCTCTACCAAAATGCTCGCCGAGGCGTGCGGTATGAGTTCGGGCAACATCTTCCATTATTTTGCCACGAAAGACGAAATCATCATCAGGTCCACGGCGCACTGCATGGCGAAGGTGGAGGACGACTTCATGGCGAACGCGCTCCAAAACGCCGCCGACATCAGGCGGTTCCTGCAAGAGGTTCCGTACTGGACGGCGGAAAAGCACGGCGCAAAATACCGTTTTATGTACCAGGTGTACACATCGCCCAAATATCGCAAATACGGCACGGAGTTTTTCAGCGGCGTCACCAAACGCTATACCGAATATGCGAAATCGCTGGAGCCGAAACTCGGTATCCCTTGGCAGGTCATCCGCCCGCTCATCTATGTGTTCGTGCGCGCGTGCGTGCACTATGCTCTGTTTGAGGACGAAGAATATCTGAAACCGCAGATCGCGCTCATTGAGGAGATGCTGCCGATGATCGCGGAAAAATATGCTGCGAAATAATCTTTAAAACGAAGAAGCAAGACCGTCGGCTATAGCCGTTGCACAGACGGGGTGCTTATATTTTTAAGGAGGGACACAGTATGGAACATCGAACGAATGCTCATAAACTTGTCCTGTGGCTGCTTGCAGCGCTGTCTGCGCTGTGCGCGGCTTTGGCACTCGCCGTTCTTCTGCCCGGCGGCGCCCGCACGGCGCACGCGGCAGAGAACGGCCACACCGAACACGGCACGGACTGGACGGCGCTTTTTGCAGAGGGTGGCAAGCTTACGGGCGGCAATTACTATCTTGCCGCCGACGTTGAGCTGACGACAGCCCTGACCGTTTCCGGCCCGGTGACGCTGTGCCTGAACGGCTATGTTCTGACGGGTGCGGGCAGCAGCGCCGTTATCATGATCGGAAGCGGCGGCGACTTCATGCTGTGTGACTGTCAGAGTGAAAGCGCGGAGTCCGAGCACCGACACGCCTACTATGTTGACGGCAACGGCAAGTATGTGTTTGTAACCGATACTTCCGATCCCAATTATACTTCTGCAGAAGAAAAAGGCGCCGTAACGGGCGGCGTGGTCACGGGCGGCATGCAGCATGGTATTTATGTATATGGCAGCGGCATCTTTACGATGCAGGGCGGAACGATCGCGGGCAACACGGCAGAGACTCATGGCGGCGGTGTATATATAAATAACACGGCAGCTTTCACCATGAGCGGTGTATCCTTCACGGACGCGTCCTACATCTATGACGGCAGCGAAAAGACGCTGACGATCACAGGCACGCTGCCGGACGGCGTTACGGTCGAGTACACGGCGAACACGCTTACAGACGCGGGCAGCGTGGAAGTCACCGCTTCGTTCACGGGAGATAAGATAAACTACAACGAAATTGCCGTCATGACGGCGACGCTGACGATCGAACGGGCTATTCCGGCGTACACGCTGCCCGAGGGGCTTACGGCAACGGAGGGCGACACGCTTGCAGACGTCGCCTTGCCCGATGGCTGGAACTGGGCAGACGATACGCTTTCGGTCGGCGAAGAGGGCGACAACAGCTTTACGGCCGTCTATACGCCTGCAGACACGGCGAACTATCAGGAGGTCAGTGCGGAACTGACGGTCAGCGTTTCAGCGGCAGCAACGGAGGACGCCGGCGCCGTACCCGGCGGAGAGGAGACGGGCGGCTGCAGCAGTTCCGTCGGCATCGGTTCCGCGGGCGGGGCGGCCGTCATCATATCGGCGGCATGCGCGCTGATCTTCAAAAAGGGAAAAAGGAGCGATCTGTAATCAAGATTTATCCGTTCTTACGATAAGCGGAAAAGGACCCGATACTCAAAGCCGCCCCGCAAGGGGCGGCTTTATGATGCAGGGGGCGCTTGGCAATATCTGCAGTCAGTTTGCCCGCTGCCGTCATTTCGGCAGATCCAGCCAAGCAAGAAGGGGCGCAAGGTACGCCGCGTCCGTAAAGTCGCAGTCCTTTTTGTAGCACTCCATAAACGTCTGCATCCACGGCTCCTCGTATTGCGAGGGGTCTTTTTTGGCAAGCATCCCGTGCAGCATGGCGCAAAGCAGCTTGTCGCCCGCTTTCAGCCGTTCGTGCCGCCATGCGCCGCGGCCGTAAAAGAGGGGGACGCCTGCAATGTCCGCATGGTTGCTTTTCAGCGTTCCGAGCGTCGCCTCGTCCGCCGGAGAAAGCCCCGCGGCAAACAGCGCAACGCGCGTTCCCTGCAATTTGGCGGCGTTTTGTCTGAGAAATTTCGCCGCGGCGATCCTTCCCGCATACACGCCGCTGCACAAAACGACGTGGCTGTACGCGGCGAGTGCGGAGGGCTTTACATCGGCAAGCCGCGCCATCGGAAATCCCGTTTCCTTGGCGAGCATGCGCGCATATTGTTCGGATGCTCCGTATTTGGAGCGGTAGAGAATGATCCCTGCCATGCCGTGTCTCCCTATTTTGCCGAATTCAGGAAGGCTGCAGCGCGCCGATGTGCCTGCCGGTCAGAAGGTGCCTGTCGAATTGCTCGCGGGGCAGAAGGGCGCCGCCCAAGGCATCCGAAAAGAGCAGTATTTTGTAGACGCTCTCCGATACGGCGCGCTCGAACAGGTCGTCCGCCGTCCTGACGGGCGGGAGCGCGGTGTCCGCATTTGCCGCCCGCTCGAAGGCCTCGCCCGACAAAACGGCGTTGTCCGGCTCCCTTGCGGGGTAAAGGCAGGAGAGCGCGCGGATATGCAGCAGACGGTCGAACCGTGCCCAATGTTTTTGGGACGTATAGCATTTTTTGTGAAAAAAGGCGAGGTACCACGCGAAATTGTTGATGCCGCCGAAGAGCGTTTTTTCGTCCATCGGCGTCCTGCCCAACGCCATCGTGGCGCTCCTCCACAGGGCAAGCAGGGCGTCGCTTTTGCAAGCCTTCACGTCGGGGAAGGGGTAGTGCTCCGCCTCCCGCCCGCGCAGCTTGCGCACAAAGTAGACGTCCCAGTCGTTCTCCATGCGCTGGTGCTCCCGCTTTTTCAAAGCGTTCTGTTCGAGATAGCGGTAGACGAAGGGGTGAAAGGCGACGTCCGCGCAGTAGTGGGTGACGTAGCCCAGGCAGTATGCCTCGGCAACGGTGCGCGCCTGCCCCGAGAGGGCGGGCAGCGCCTCGACAAAGGCGCAGAACAGTTCGTATACCGCATTGCGGTGCAGAAATTTCCCCAGGTTTCCCTCCTGCTTGTTCGCCTTTTTGGCGAAAAAGAACATGTCGGGGCCCTGCGCGCCCAGAAAGTATGCCTCGGGCGCGGCGGCAATGATCGTTTGCAGTGGCTGCGGAAGGCGCTTTGCCGCTTCTTCGGCAATGAGCGCATGTGTGATGGAAGATGGCATATGTCTATCCTATGTTGTGAATTTGTCGCGCGTTCATGCGTTTTTTGCGGCGGGATATGTCCGTGACCCGAACAGCGCCGTTCCCAGCCGTATCATGTTTGCGCCGTGCGCAAGGCAAAGCTCCCAGTCGCCGCTCATGCCCATGGAGAGGTGGCGGATATTGCCGTCCTGCGCCCTTGCGCGGTCGTACAGCGCGCGCATCTCGTCCGCAAGCCGCCCGAGCAGAACGCCGTCGTCCGAGAGGGGGAGCATCGCCATGAACCCGCACACCTGCAGCCCCTGCATGGCGCGCACGCGCTCGTAGGCGGGATATGCCTCGCCGAGGGAATAGCCGCTCTTGGAAAGTTCGCAGCCGATGTTCACTTCGATGAGCACGTTGGTCACGACGCCCGCGCGCTGCGAACGCACGGCAAGTTCCCCGGCAAGCTCGTCCCTGTCGAGCGAATGGATGAGGCAGGCCTTTCCGATCAGGTACTTGACTTTGTTGGTCTGTAAATGCCCGATAAAGTGGCGGTTTGCGCCGCGGACAAGGTCGTACTTGTCGCGGAATTCCTGCACTTTGTTTTCGCCGATGTCGTGGATGCCGGCGTCGATCGCCTCGTTGATCTCCTGTGCCGTGCGCGTCTTGGTCGCCGCCACCAGCGTGACGGGTTCGCCGAAACAGTTGCCCGCTTTGATTTTGTCAAGATAATATCTGACGTTTTCCGCAATGCTCATAGCGTCTATATTATACCGTTCCGCGGCCCGTCTGTCAACACAATGGGGCGAATGCGTACCAATCATTCTTCAGCCCTTGACGGCGGGGGGACGTGCTATAATGGTATCGGAACGAACGTTCCAAGGAGACGATCCTATGAAAAAGGGACTGTGGAAGGGGCTTTTGATCGCGTCGGCGGCAATCGCGCTGGGCGCGGGGCTTGTGTTTGCGGGGTGCAGCGCGCAAAACGACGATGCGGACGCGGTATCTCAAATCTATGCGCAGGCGGTGGAACTGGGCTACGAGGGCTTTATCTTAGGAGCAAAAAACGCGGAATGCCTCCCTCCAAGAGGGTGAAAAGCGCGTAATGCACACCAGCGCGGTGCGCTGTGTGCGCGCTTTGAACTAAGGATTTTGCATTATCAGCGCAAAATCCGTGCCCGAAGGCGGCGCTTTCCCTTGGCGCCGCCAAGACGGTGCCGAGCGAACGCGAGGCGGAAGGAGTAATCCCCCCATCGCTGCGCGCCACCCCCCTTAAAGCCTACGGCGTTAAGGGGGGCAAGTACTCCTTCAGTCACTCCGTGACAGCTCCCTCTGAGAGGGAGCCTTTTTTTCGTCATTCAGAGCGGAGGGCGAAGCCCGTAACGAAGAATCCCCTTGTACGTCGTCTTAAGAGTCTGTCAACGCGCTCCATCGCCCCCCTTAACACTTGTTTTAAGGGGGGATGTCCGAAAGGACAGGGGGGATGGCTGCACCCGAGGGGATTCTTACGCTCCACTTCGTTCCGCTACTTCGGCTTCGCCTACATCGAGCCTTTGGCTCTCGTGCGCCACGGCTGCGGAATACTTCTGCAAGCAGGCATTCCTTGCGCGTGTCGGGCGTGCGCCGCTCCGCGTCGGGCAGAATGACGGTTCCTCACGCACGCTTACCGTCATTCTGCCCGACGCCGTAGGCGGCGCACGAGTCCCATAGGGACGAAGTAACGATAGTGAAGAATCCCCTCATATGTTGTCTTACAGGCGAGAGAATGCAATCCCCCCCAACACATGGCAAATAAAAAACAGGGCGGAGCTGTTGCTCCGCCCGTTGTCATGCGTCCCGTCCGCAGAAAAAGTCAGATATGCTCTGCAATGCGGCGCGCCATCTCGCGGCAGCCGATCAGGCGCATGCCGTCCGACATGATGTCCGCCGTGCGCCAGCCCTCGGCAAGCGTCTCTTCGATCGCCCGTTCGATCGCCGCGTATTCCGCAATCAAGCCAAAGGAATCGCGCAGCATCATGGCGGCCGCCAGAATGGTGGCGATGGGGTTGGCGATGTCCCGTCCCGCGATGTCGGGCGCGGAGCCGTGGATGGGCTCGTACAGCCCGCACGGCGTATCCCCCAGCGAGGAGGAGGCGAGCATGCCGATGGAACCCGTCACCTGCGCCGCCTCGTCGGAGAGGATGTCCCCGAACATGTTGGAGGTAAGCAGCACGTCGAACTGCGCGGGATTTTTGACGATCTGCATCGCCGCGTTGTCCACCAGCATGTCGGTGATGGTCACATCGGGGTAATGTGTTTGTGCATACGTATGCACCGTTCTGCGCCACAGGCGGGAGGATTCCAGCACGTTCGCCTTGTCCACGGAGACGACGCGCTTGCTGCGCCCGCGCGCCAGTTCACAGGCGATGCGCGTGATGCGTTCGATCTCCGCCACGGAATACTGCTCGGTGTCCCACGCCGTTTCGCCCATCGCGTCATCGGTGAACGTGCCGCGCTTTCCGAAGTAGATGCCGCCCGTCAGCTCCCGCACGACGATGATCTCAATGCCGTTTTCCACCAGGTTCCGTTTGAGCGGGGAGGCGTCCGCCAGCGCCTTCCACAATTTGGCGGGGCGGACGTTGGAATACAGGCCCATCGCCTTGCGGATGCCCAGAAGGCCCGCCTCGGGGCGCTTGTCGCCGGAAAGGCCGTCCCACTTGGGGCCGCCCACGGCGCCCAGCAGAACGGAATCGGAGGCGAGGCAGCGCTCCACCGTGTGCGCGGGCAGCGGTTCGCCGCAGGCGTCGATGGCGCACCCGCCCATTGCAAGGGGTTCGAAGGTGAACGTATGCCCGAATTTTTCAGCGGTGCGCTGCAGGACCTGAACGGCGCCCTCCGTGATCTCGGGGCCGATGCCGTCGCCCGCCAGCACCGCGATATGCCTGTTCATGCGCGCCTCTCCAGCGAGCGCATCAGCCCGCCCGCATCGATGATTGTTTGGATAAAATCGGGGAAAGGCTGTGCCTGAAAGCGCTTTCCCGTCGTCTCGTTGACGATCTCGCCCCTGGCAAGGTCGCACAAGACGATGTCGCCCTCGCGGATGCCCGCGACCGCCTCGGGGCACTCCAGAATGGGCAGCCCGATGTTGATGGCGTTGCGGTAGAAGATGCGCGCGAAGGTGTTGGCGATGACGAGGGAGATGCCGCTCGCCTTGATGGCGATGGGGGCGTGCTCGCGCGAGGAGCCGCAGCCGAAGTTATCCCCCGCCACGATGATATCGCCCGCCCTCACGTTCTGGATGAACGCGGGGTCGAGGTCCTCCATGCAGTGCGACGCAAGCTCCTGTTCCGAGGCGGTGTTCAGGTACCGCGCGGGAATGATGACGTCGGTATCCACGTTGTTGCCGTACTTATGCACGCTGCCTTTTACGATCATGAAAGCACCTCCTCGGCGGTGGCAAGTCTGCCCAGCACCGCGCTCGCCGCCGCCGTGTAGGGGGAGGCGAGATACACTTCGCTCGTGATATGTCCCATGCGTCCCACAAAGTTGCGGTTGGTGGTGGAGACGCAGCGCTCGTGGTCGGCAAGAATGCCCATGTGTCCGCCCAGGCAGGGGCCGCAGGTGGGGGTGGAGACTACCGCGCCCGCGCGGATGAAAGTCTCCAGAAGGCCCTCCTGCATCGCCTGCAGATACACTTCCTGCGTGGCGGGGATGACGATGCAGCGCACGTTCTTCGCCACCCTTCTGCCGCGGAGCACTTCGGCGGCCTGGCGCATGTCGGAGATGCGCCCGTTAGTGCACGAGCCGATGACCACCTGGTCAATGTTCACGTTTTCCCACGACGTATGCGTGTTTTCGGGCAGATGGGGGAAGGCGACGGTGGGGCGCAGGGCGGAGAGGTCGATCTCGTAAGTGGCGTCGTACACGGCGTCCGCGTCCGCCTCGTACACCTTCACGGGGCGGCGGAACCTGCCGCGCATATAGGCGAGCGCCGCCTCGTCCACGGGGAAGATGCCGTTCTTGGCGCCCGCCTCGATCGCCATGTTACAGACGGTGAAGCGGTCGTCCATGGTGAGGGAGGCAACGCCCTCGCCCGTGAATTCCATGCTCTTGTACAGCGCGCCGTCCACGCCGATGGCGCCGATGATGTGCAGAATGAGGTCCTTTCCGGTGACGTAGGCGGGAAGGCTCCCGTGCAGGACAAACCGCAGGGCGGAGGGGACGCGGAACCAGCATTTGCTCGTCATCATGGCGGCGGCAAGGTCGGTGGAGCCGACGCCCGTCGAAAAGGCGCCCAGCGCTCCGTACGTACAGGTGTGGCTGTCCGCGCCGATCACGCAGTCGCCCGCGCCCACAAGCCCCTGTTCGGGCAGCAGCGCGTGCTCGATGCCCATGCATCCCACGTCATAAAAGTGCTCCACGCCCTCGCGCAGGGCAAATTCCCGCGTGCATTTGACCTGGCATGCCGCCTTGATGTCCTTGTTCGGGGTGAAGTGATCCATGACAAGCGCCACCCTGTCCCTGTCCTTCACGTGTCCGCCCGCCTTCTCCAGTTCCTTGACGGCGACGGGCGCGGTGATGTCGTTGGCGAGGGCAAGGTCCAGCTCCGCCTCGATGAGCTGTCCCGCCGTCACACAGGGCAGCCCCGCGTGCGCGGCAAGGATCTTCTGCGTCATCGTCATACCCATGGTTTGCGCTCCTTTTTCTCGTTTTCTCTTGACAAAGTATACCATGTGTGATATACTTTCGTCAATCATTTGAAAAACGAATAATTACATGGGGGCTATCGGAAAAACGAATCGTGAATACGGATAATTTGCGCACGTTTTTGCTGCTCGTCAAACTCAAGAACTTCACGCGCGTCGCAGAAAACCTGTTCATCGCGCAGTCCACCGTCACCAACCGCATCGCCGAACTGGAGCGGGAGATGGAGGTGCGGCTGCTGCGGCGGGATACGCGCAACGTTGCGCTCACCGAGGAGGGCAAGACCTTCTATGAATATGCGCGCCGCATCGTCGAGATGGAGGATGCATGCATCTCCGCCGTCAGGGGCGGCATGCGCCAGACGCGCATCGGGGCGACGAATGCCGTCTACGAGGGCGCGCTCAAGCAGCGCATCTTTGATTCGATCGGACAGGGCATGATGTACCGCGTCACCATCGGTCACACGGCGGGACTTCTGGAGATGCTTTGGGACGGCCTTCTCGATGCGGTGTACGTCTATCAGGACGTGCGCCGCGCGGGCTACGTCTGCAGGCCCTTCTTTCAGGATGAACTGGTCTTTCTCGCGCGGGCGGACAAGAACGAATTCCCGGACGGCATCCGTCAGGAACAGCTCAAGGATGTCCCCTGCGCCATGTGTAACTTTTCGCTGCAGGAGATCGGCTCCTATCTGCGTGAACTGTTTCCCGCGGGGCACGTCTTTCCCTTCGAGGTGGATAACTCCAATAAGGTGAAGGACTTCCTTGCCGCGGGGCTGGGATACGCCTTTCTGCCGCGCGGGATCGTGAAGGAGGAGCTGGAAAGCGGACTTCTGTGCGAGATCGTGCCCCTCGATTTCGGGCGGATGACCATTCCGAGCTACTGCATCTGCCGCGCGGAGGACGAGGAACTGTGCTTTCCGGCAAACGGCGCGCAGGGCAAGTAGTCCTGCGCCGCGGCGCACTTGTTTTCGTGCGCATGGAAAGCCTTGATGGAGGAAGTGAGCAAACCGCCTTCCCGCTCGAGGGAAGGCGGTTTGCTATAGAGGGGGACAGGACGACCACGTTCTTTTGCAATCGCAGACAACGTAGAGGGGGACTCTTCGCTGCGCTCTGAGTGACGGAAACGGAGATTGACTACTGTGTCATTCAGAGCGAAGGGCGCAGCCCGCAGCGGCCGATGCGAGGAAAAATACCCGCTTGCGGGAGTATTTTGACGATGCAGCGCACAAGGCGCAGCCGCTGTAAGAATCCCCTCGGGTGCAGTCATCCCCCCTGTCCTTCAGACATCCCCCCTTAAAACAAGTGTTAAGGGGGCAAGAAAAGGCTCCCTGTGTAAGGGAGGGTGAAAAGTGTGTTATTCGTATCAGGCGCGGCGGATCAATTTGTTGCGTCCGGCAGGGCAGAGGGGTCCGAGCTTTCGATCAGCTCGCAGTCGTACAGGGTGGGAGTGAACGCCTGTTCGCTCTGGTAGGAAAACTGTTCGCCCAGCACAAAGTCCTTGGGCAGGCGGGAGGGCGCGTTGCCCGTAAATTCGCGGAAGATGCGGTTGAAGTTGCGGATGGTCGCAAAGCCGCAGCGTTCCGCGATCTCCGTCATGGTCATGTCCTCGCCCGAGCGCAGCAGGCGCACGGCATTGTCCGTGCGCACATAGTTGAGGTACTGCGAGAAGGTCGTGCCCGCCATCGCCTTGAAGTAGCGCGAGAAATAGGCGTCGCTCATGCCCATGAAGTGCACGGCCTCTTCAAAGGTGTACTCCGCAAACCGTTCGCCGATGTCCTCGAGCAGCCGTTTGAACGCTTCCTCGGTGCGGTCGCTCCCCAGGCGGTGGACGAGCTGCTCGCCGCGGAACACGTCGATCATCATCTCGCGCACGGCGCACGTTGCCTCCTCGCCGTAAAAGCGTTTGCGTTGCGTCAGGATGGAGCGCAGCCGCTCGTAACAGGCGGGGATGGGGTAGCTGTTGTAGAGCTTGGGGCTGGCGAGCTGGAACTGATCGAGGAAGGGGCGGATGATATTGTAGTCGAACACGATGACGATGAGCACGGTGTCCGCCTCGCGTGCGCGTTGGTAGTGCATTTGTCCGCTGTCCGTGAACAGCGCCTCGCCCTGGGCCAGGGTGTGCCGCCGCTTTTCGCAGAAGATATCGACGGAGCCGCGCTCGACGTATACAAACTCACAGTCATAGTGCCAGTGCAGAAGGTTGTGCGAATTGCGGTACTTGCCCACCCAGACTTTGGCCTCCTCCGGGTAGCTCCAGATTTCCCTCTTTGCGATCATAGGCATCCTCCGAATTTATTTTATCATAATCTAAAATAGTTTAAAAGTCAAGCGGATAATGTCAATAAATGTCTAAAATCCGTCAATACGTTGCTTGAAAAAAACAATTGCATGCGGTATAATGATTATCGTTGACAGGGGCGGACGGCCGACCAAGATGTTTATCGCCGCGGCCCGAAACGGAAAGGACCTGTTGAAAATTGCTTATATCTTCATTCCCCCAATATAGTTTTGGCAAAGAGGCGGTAGTTTCTATCGTCTTTTTGTCATGTTTCGGGGAATGTCGTGCGGACAAAAAAGCGCCGAAAGGCGGAGGATCATATGAAGGAAGTCTGTGATGCGATCGATCGGCTGATCGCATATGCGCGCGCGAAGTTAGGGCTGGACGCGCGCAATGAGGTGTATGTGCGCAACACGCTGCTCGATCTGGTCGGGCTGGAGAGTTACGAGGGCACGGGATGCGAATATGACGGCAGCAGCGTTTCCGAGCTGCTGCGCGGGCTTGTTGCCGCGTGTGAGCGCGCGCAACTGAGCGCGGCGCAGGCGCCCGAACGGCTGTGTGACAGCGTGATGGGCGCGCTGATGCTCCCGCCCTCGGCGGTGGAGGAGGCGTTCGCCGCGCACATGGCGCTCTCGTCCGAGGAGGCGATGGGGTGGCTGTACTCCTATTCCGTGCTCTCCGACTATGTCAAAAAGGAAAAGCTGGACGCCAACCCGCGCTTTGCGGCGGACAACGGGCTGATCGTCACCATCAACCGCGCCAAGCCCGAATTCCGCGACCCCAAAAAGGCGGTGAGCGGCAACAGCGTGAAGGGGGGATACCCCAAGTGCACCATCTGCCGCGAGAACGAGGGCTACTTCGGGCGCAACAAGCGCACGCTGCGCACCGTTTCACTCACTCTGGGCGGGGAGGAATGGTTCTGGCAGTTCTCGCCCTACGGCTATTTTCACCAGCACGGCATCGCGGTGAACGCAAGGCATATCCCCATGCATGTGGACAGGGGCACCTTCGTCAAACTCATGGAGTTCGTCGATCTGTTCCCGCACTACTTTATCGGATGCAACGCGCCCCTGCCGCGCATCGGCGGCAGCGTGCTCGCGCACGACCACTTCCAGGGGGGCGGCGAAGTGCTCCCCCTGCACCGTGCGGGCATCCGCATTCCGCTCGCCCATCCCGATTTTCCCGATCTGGAGGCGGGCGTCGTGGATTGGCCGGGCACGGCGGTGCGCATCGTCGGCAAGGATATGCAGCGCGTCGCCGATCTTTCGGAGGTCGTGCGGGAGGCGTGGTGTTCCTATGAAGACGCTGCGCGCGGCATCATTCCCGAGGACGGGGATGGCGTGCACAATGCCGTCAGTCCCACCGTCGTCAGAACGGCGCGCGGGTACGAGATGAACCTGATTCTGCGCAGCAACATCACCTCCGCGCAGTATCCGGACGGCGTGTTCCATGCGCACCCCGAATTCCACGTCATCAAAAAAGAATCCATCGGACTCATCGAGGCGCAGGGGCTGTTCATCCTGCCCGGGCGCTTGGTAGAGGAGCTGTCGGCGCTCGAGGAGCTGCTCGTTACGGGCAAGGAACTTCCAAAGCAGTATGCGGACTATGCGATGGTGTTCGGCGAACTCAAGGCAATGCGCCCTGCCTTTACCAAGGAGACGGCGCATGAGGCGGTGAAGGCGGAGCTGGCAAGCATCTGCGAACGCATTCTTGAAAATACAGCCGTGTTCAAAACCCAGACGGAGACGGCGCAGTTCATGAAAGACAAGGCGGGATTTGATTATGATCGATGAAAGCAAGTACACGTACAGAGTCTCGGCAGCGGGACGGGTCAACCTCATCGGCGAGCACGTCGATTACTGCGGCGGAAAGGTCATGCCCGCCGCGCTCTCGCTCAGGAACACCATCTATGTCCGCCCCAACGGCACGGACAAGATCAACCTCGCCTGGACGGACATCCCCGCGCGCATCACGCTGGAGATCGGCCGTTTGGGTGAATACACACATGTAAAGTATGCCAACTATCCCGCCGGATGCGCGTATCTCTGGCAGCAGGCGGGGCACGAGATCGTGGGCTGCGACATGCTCTACGACTGCACCGTGCCCTTCGGCAGCGGGCTTTCTTCCTCCGCCGCCATCGAGGTGTCCACCATCGCGGCGCTTGCGACGCTGGCGGGCGAGACGCTTGACCCCGTGCAGATCGCGCTCGTGGCGCAGAAGGCGGAGTGCGAATATGCGGGCGTCAACTGCGGCATCATGGACCAGTATGCCGCGGCGTGCGGCAAAAAGGACAACGCCATTCTATTGGACTGCAAGACGCTCGTGCGCGAATACGTGCCCATTCTTTTGGGGGACTACACCCTCGTCATCGCCAACTGCAACAAGCCGCACAGCCTGGTGGAGAGCAAGTATAACGAGCGCCGTGCCGAAACGGAGCGCGCCCTCGAACTTCTGCAGACCAAGGCGGACGTCACTTGCCTTGCCGAGCTTACGCCAGACGCATTCGGGCGCATCGCTTATGTGCTGGACGGAGAGGGGAAGGTCAAAGACCGCGCGCGCCACGTCGTGGAGGAGTGCGACAGGGTACGGCGCGCCGCAGGCGCCATGAAACGCGGCGACGTGGGAACGCTGGGCGAGCTGCTCAACGCCTCGCATGCATCGCTGCGCGATCTGTACGAGGTGACGGGCGCCGAACTGGATGCGCTCGCCGCGGCGGCGCAGGCGCACCCTGCCTGTGCCGGTTCGCGCATGACGGGCGCGGGGTTCGGCGGCTGCACCGTCTCCGTCGTGCAAAAGGAGGGCGTTGCCGACTTCAAGCGCACGGTCGCCGCAAAGTATACCGCAAAGATCGGCTACGAGCCGTCCTTCTATGACTGCACCGTCGAGGATGGCATCATCGTCACGAAATTATAAAACCGTCATGAAAATCCTGTATCTCGGAACGGCCGCCTATGAGGGGATCCCCGCGCTGTTCTGCAACTGCCGTGTATGTACGGCATCGCGCGCGGCGGGCGGACGCAACCTGCGTTCGCGCTCCCAGGCGCTTGTGGACGGAAGGCTTCTTCTCGATTTTCCGCCCGACACGGTATGGCATTCCCAGCGGTTCGGGCTGGACTGGAACATGATCGGAAACTGCCTGATCACGCACAGCCACAGCGATCATCTCTATCCGGAAGATATCGCCATGGGCAGGCCCGATTATTGCCACGGCAACCGTCCGATGCATTACTATGCGGCGGAGGACGGGCTGCGGCGGATCGAAAAGGAGCTCGGCGACACCGGCGTTCCCATGCAGGGCCGCATCACGGCGCAGCTTGTCGTGCCGTTTGAACCGTTTGAAGTGGACGGATACCGCATTCTGCCGCTGCCTGCGGATCATGTTCCGGCCACTTCTCCCGTGTTCTATGCGATTGAAAAGGAGGGGAAACGCCTTCTCTATGCGCACGATACGGGGGAGTTCGGTCAGCCGGTATGGGAGGCGCTGAAGGCGTTCGGCAGATTCGATCTTGTCTCTCTCGATTGTACGGGCGGGGGACAGCAGGGTTGGCGGCAGAACCATATGTGTCTGAAGACCGACCGCGCGGTCGCGGCACGCATGCGGCGGGAGGGTCTTGCCGACCGGGATACGGTCTTTGTGGCAAATCATTTTTCGCACAACGGCGGTTGCACGCACGAAGAACTCTGTGCGATCGCGGAAAAATATCATTTCGTCGTCGCCTATGACGGGCTTGAAATCGAATTTTAATACTAAGTAGGGAAAACATGATACGTTATTTCAGACAGGAGCGCATTCTTTCGCTGGATAACGGCAGCATCGGCTATGCCGTCTATATCAATGATGCGGGTTATCTTGAGACGTTGTATTTCGGGAAGCGTCTTTCGGACTACACCGACCTCCTCAGCACAAGGGGCAAGGGGCAGGGCGCCCTGTCCTATTACGACATGGCGACGGGGAAGGAGCGCACGTTCGCGGACAATTACAGGGCGGACGCCCCGCTGGAGATCTCTCCGCACGGGCGGTCCGACAAGCGCGGCGCGCCCGTCATCGTGCGGGACGCCTCGGGTTCCTTTGTCACGGATTTCCGCTATTGCCGCCACAAGATCGTCAAGGGTGCTCCCGAACCGGAGGGGCTTCCCCATGCACACGGGGCATGCGAAACGGCGGACATCGTGCTCGAGGACAAGCGGCTGCGTGTGCGCGCACATCTGTATCTGACCATTTTTGCGGACAAGGACGTGCTCGTCAAGAGCTTCCGCTTTGAAAATATCGGCAGGAAGAAGGTGCGCCTGACGCGCGCCATGTCCATGCAGCTCGATCTTCCGCACATGGATTACGACCTTGTGCACTTCCACGGCCGCTGGGCAAAAGAGCGCGACTATGCCGAAAATCCCGTTCCGGACGGCGTGCAGGAGGTCTCCTCCAATCTCGGGCGCTCCTCGGCGGAGGCAAATCCCTTCGTCTATCTCAAAGAGGGGGACGCCGCGGCCGATCACGGCGAGGTCATCGGGTTCAACCTGATCTACAGCGGCAATTTCAAGTTTCGCATCTGCAAGCATTTCCTGGGCTGGCTGCACATCACTTACGGCATCAACGACGAGGACTTCGAGTGGCAGCTTGCTCCCGGCGAACGCTTTGCAACGCCGCAGGCAGTCATCGCCTATTCGGCGCAGGGAACGGACAAAATGTCGCAGACCTTCCATCGCTTCATCCGCGAAAACCTGATGACGTATGCGGCGGACCGCGACTATAAGCCCGTGCTGTTCAATTCGTGGGAGGGCTGCTATTTCGACTTTGATACCGATCTGATCCTGTCGTACATCGACGACGCCTGCAAGATCGGGACGGAGCTCTTCGTGCTGGACGACGGCTGGTTCGGCGCGCGCAATACAGACTGCGCAGGGTTGGGCGACTGGACGGTCAACAGGGAGAAGATCGACCTTCACCGCGTCATGGCGCACTGCCGCGACCGCGGACTCAGATTCGGTATCTGGTTCGAGCCGGAAATGATCAATCCCGACAGCGACCTGTTCCGCGCGCATCCCGAATATGCGCTCGGCTGGGGGGATCCGGAGCTCTCGCTCTCGCGGCATCAGCTGCATCTCGATTTTGCGAACGACGACGTGGTCGGGAATCTCTATGCGCAGATGAAGGCCTTCCTCGACGAATATCCCGTCGACTACATCAAGTGGGATTACAACCGTATCGTCAGCGAACACATTTCGCAGGCCTTGCCCCCTGAACGGCAGGGAGAGGTCTACCATCGCCTCGTGCTGGGATATTATGCGCTTCTCGGCCGTCTTACGAGCGAATATCCCCATATCATGTTCGAGGGCTGCGCCTCGGGCGGCGGCAGGTTCGACATGGGCACCCTGTACTATTGCCCGCAGATCTGGTGCTCGGACGAGTCCGACCCCGCGCAGCGCATCGATATCCAGTTCAACACGTCGTTGGGTTATCCGCTCTCGTGCATCGGCTCGCACGTGAATGACAGCAGGGTGGCGTCTTATTCCGCCAAGGCGGCGCTCGCGCTCTTCGGCACCTACGGCTATGAAATGAATCCTAATCTCCTCACGCCGGAGGAGATGAAGGAACTTGCCGCGGCGGCGGATATTTACCGCAAATACCACCGCGACGTCATTGCGAACGGCACGCTCTACCATCTGTGCGCCCCGCATGAGGGCAACTACATGTGCATGCAGTGCGTCTCGGCGGACAGGGGCGCGTCGCTTGTCTTGTTCATGAACAAGCTCAAGGAGCAGGACGTGTTCCGCTTTGTCCGCCTGAAGGGGCTGGACGAAAAAAAGCGCTACCGCAATACGCTGGACGAACAGGTGCACACGGGCGAATATTATATGCGCATCGGGCTGAACCTCTCCCGGTATTGGCAGCAGGAATTTTCCCATCGCCTGATCTTGCTCACGGAAGAAAAATAAATCAAAAAAGCAGGGAAAAACGCCGCGTTTTTCCTTGCTTTTTTTGTGGGGAAATGGTAGGATAGGACAACTGTTTTCTGCTGTTTTTCTGAGGTTTTTGTATGGCGTCGCTTTTACTTGCGATCATCTATCTTGCGTTTATCAGCCTGGGCCTTCCCGATTCCCTGCTCGGTTCGGGCTGGCCCGCCATGCAGCCCGAACTTGGCGCGCCGCTCTCCGCCATGGGACTCGTCTCCATGATCATCGCGGCGGGCACGGTGGTCTCCAGCCTTTTATCCGATTTCCTTACGCGCAAATTGGGAACGGGGCTTGTCACCTTTATCAGCGTTCTGCTTACGGCGGGCGCCATGCTCGGGTTCTCTTTTGCGCGCACGTTCTGGCTTTTGTGCGTCCTTGCCGTGCCCTACGGGCTGGGGGCGGGCAGCGTGGACGCGGCGCTCAACAACTACGTGGCGCTGCACTACAAGGCGCGCCACATGAGCTGGCTGCACTGTTTCTGGGGACTCGGCGCGCTCGTCAGCCCCTTCATCATGGGCGCCTGCCTCACGGGGGATGCGGGCTGGCGGGGCGGCTATTCCGTCGTCTCCTATATCCAGTTCGGACTGTGCGCGGTCCTGCTCCTCAGCCTGCAGCTCTGGGGCAGGCGCACGCAGCAGGAGGCGGCAGCCAAGCCGCTCACGCTGCCGCAGACGCTGCGCCTGAAGGGGGTGTGGTTCATCCTCATCGCCTTCTTCTGCTATTCGGCGCTCGAGGCGACTTCCATGCAGTGGGCAAGCAGCTACTTCACCGAATCCAAGGGGGTGAGCACGGAAATTGCCGCCATGCTCGGCTCGCTCTTCTATATCGGCATCACGGCGGGGCGGCTCGTGAGCGGGTTCGTCTCCGAAAAGCTGGGGGATGCGCGGCTCATCCGCATCGGCGTCTGCATCATCGCCGCGGGCATCGCTTTGCTGGCGCTGCCCGTGCAAACGTACGGCGTGAGCATCGCGGGCTTTCTCGTCATCGGGTTCGGCTGCGCGCCCATCTATCCCGCCATCATCCACTCCACGCCCGCCAACTTCGGCGCGGAAAATTCGCAGGCGGTCATCGGCGTGGAGATGGCGTTCGCCTATATCGGCACCACCTTCATGCCGCCCCTGTTCGGGCTGATCGCGCAGTATGCGGACATTGCGCTCATGCCGCTGTGGCTGGCGCTGTTCGGCATCTTTTTATTCTGCATGACGGAACTGCTCAACCGCGCACGGAAAAAATCCAGCCGAAACGGGGAAGAAACGCAAACCTGACATGAAAACAATATGCGAACGGGAGAGCTGACAGGCTCTCCCGTTCGCATATTCAGAACATGATATATCACTGCTCGGTTGGGTCAAGTGTATTGAGGAATTGCAGCAGTGCTTGTTTTTGCGAATCCTTCAGCTGTCTGACACGGCGCAGGATCGCCCGATCTATGGGTGCATATTGTTCCTGTTGCACACTATCCGAAAGCCCGAATAATTCTTCAAAAGAAACGCCGAAAATATCCCGCAACTGCCGTATCGTATCAAGGTCAGGCTCGCTCACGCCAAGCTCCCAGTTGCTTACGTTGCGTTGTGCGCTCGAAATACGCTCGGCAAGTTCTTTTTGTGTCATCTGCAGTTCCTCGCGTAGTTCTTTGATTTTCAGTTTCATGATTCGCTCCGCAATTTATTTTCTGAAATATACTATTTTTCTTTCTAAAATCATTGACAAATCAAAAAAATTACTGTATTATTTTAAAGTACAGCAATAAAAATACTATCAATGCGTGATAGTATGTACGGAATTGCCATGAAGGGAGGATATGAGCATGATCATACAGTGTCCTGAGTGCGGCGGGCAGGTTTCAGACAAAGCACAGGTATGCGTGCATTGCGGATACCGTTTTCGCGTATGTCCCGACTGCGGAAAGATTTTAGCGGACAACGTGACGGCGTGCCCGTCATGCGGGTACAGTTTCTCCGCGATGCCGAACCGTGAGACAGCAGAGCAGTCTCCCGTGGCGCCTCAAGCGGACGCCTCCGTTACCCCTTATGCGCTTTGGCTGCGCAAGGACCCCAAAGCGCAGATCATGAACAGGACGATCGCGATCGGCAAATGGAGTTTGTTCGCTTTGGGTTCTGTTCTGCTCGTGGCGGCGCTCATTGTCTATTTTTCTTGGACGGGAACAACGGAAGTTGAAAAAATCTTTACGGCTCAGAAAACACAGAGCACGCTCGCCGTGCTGGGTGCGATCGGACTTATTCTGGCAGGCGACATCACGGTATTCGATCAGCTTCAGAATGTGGTCCGTTGGAAAATGGGTGCCATTTGGCTGCGCCGCACAAAAATCCCTGCGGAGGATATGCTTGCCGAAATCAGTAAGGCCAACCGTCAAAGGAAGGACATTCCCGATAAAGAAATGACGCAGTTCAATGATTCGGTTTCTATGGCATATCTGGCGGCGTGTCCCCAAAAAACAGGCATGCTCGTTACAGGCCTTGTTGTACAATTTGTATTGTGGATTGCATTTGCCGTATTATCCGGATTTTTAATGCGGGATTTTGCAAGTTATCTCGTTCTGAAGGAGTTGGAGCCGGAAACTGTTTTTGGAGAATCAGCTATTTTATATCTCATTTTCATGGCAATGATTTTTGTGATCGGTCGTTGCGTGGTATTTGCTTTTCACATTGGATTCTCAAAGGGTCAGGAGCGCTGGTTTGACTTTATTACGAAAAATCGCGGCAAGAAGGAGTAAGCAGGGCGACATATCAAAAAGCAACCGTACATCATTACGGTTGCTTTTCGATTGTATTAACTTCCCGCTCTCGCCCCCTCATTCGTCCGCTGCGCGTCCACCTTCCCCCCAAGGGGAAGGCTTAGGTATTTTGCCCGTAAGACAATGTATGGGGGATTCTGCGTCGCGGCAGGGCGGGTTTTGCAGGTATTTGGCTACGCCAAACACCTTGCCTGAAGCGCCCGCCGCTCCTTTTCGCAAAAAATCTTTGCAAGCAAATCTTTTTTGCGAGTGCTGCGGAATCACGTTTATTCCGCTCTAAATGAGGGAACGTGCACAAAAAAGGCTCCCTCTGTGAGGGAGCTGTCACCGAAGGTGACTGAAGGAGTAGCCTTCCCCCTCGGGGGAAGGTGTCAGGCGAGCTTGCGAGCCTGACGGATGAGGGGCTTGCCCCCTTAACGCCCGTAGGGCTTTAAGGGGGGTGGCGCGCAGCGTCGGGGGGGAATACTCCTTCCGCCTCGCATACGCTCGGCACCTCCCTCGGAGAGGGAGGCTTTTCCGTGTTCTGTTGCCTGTAAGACGACGTAAGGGGGATTCTTCGCTCCACTTCGTTCCGCTCTGCTCGCCGCCGCAGGCGGCACACGAGCGCGCAGCGCGAAGTTATGACGGTTTCTCACGCTCGCTGCCGTCATTCAAAGCGAAACGAATAGTTGTCTTACAGGCAGGAGAACACGATCAAAAATACGGCCTGTTCAGGTCGTATTTTTCGGATAAGGGGTGGGGTCGTCCGTGTGTTCCAACAGATAATCGACGGACACGTGGAAATAGTCGGCAAATTTGATGAGTGTCGCATAGTCCGCCTCGCGCTCTCCCGTTTCGTAGCGGCTGATGCTGTTCTGGTTCATATTCAGATCCATCGCAACTTTCAACTGTGAAAGATGCCGCTGCCGACGCAATTCCCGCAATCTCATACATTCCTCTTGACATGATTATACCAATATGGTATAATCAATATATCCCGATTTGGGATATTTTGGAGAAAAGGCAATGAACATAACGAAATGGATAATGGCGGAGTTATCTGCGCAGGAACAAGAGAGAATGGAGCGATTGATCGATCCGGCGCGTCAGATCGCGCTTATCGGCATTTTTTTTCGGAGTATTGATATTGTTGGCGGAAATCGTTTGCTGTATCGATCTCTCGGTTAAAACCGATCGTTTTGCATGGTATGCCCTGTTGATCGGTGCGGCGGGAGGTCTGTTTGGATATATCGTATTTCTGTGCTGCAGAATGTATATCCACAAGATATTTCAGATGATTTGCATAGAGAGGGCAGCAAAATCTCAGAATTGATTGAATTGAGCAAGGGGAAACGGTTGCTGACGGCAAACATATACAAAGGGGCGGCGGTGCGCAATGCGCACCGCCGCCCATATTCTGTTTTCTGCATATGTGTATGAAAGCAGATCACACGTTGAAACGGAAGAGCACCACGTCGCCGTCCTTCATCACGTAGTCCTTGCCTTCGGAGCGCACCTTTCCCTTTTCGCGGGCGCCCGCAAGACCGCCGCACTCGAGAAGGGTCTGCCAGTCCACGACCTCGGCGCGGATGAACCCCTTTTCAAAGTCGGTGTGGATCTTGCCCGCCGCCTGCGGCGCCTTGGTTCCCTTGACGATCGTCCATGCGCGCGTCTCCTTTTCGCCCGCCGTCAGGTAGGAGATGAGGCCCAACAGCGAATAGGACGCCCTGATCAGCTTGGAAAGCCCGCTCTCCTTCAACCCGAAGTCCTCTAAAAAGACCGCCTGATCCTCGGGGGACATCTGCGAGAGTTCCTCCTCCGTCTTGGCGCACACCACAATGGTCTGCGCGCTGTGCTGCGCCGCGTAATCCCTGACTTTCTTCACGAGGGGAATGTCCTCCTCGCCCTCGCCCATGTCCTTTTCCGAGATATTCGCGCAGTAGATGACGGGCTTGGCGGAGAGCAGGAACAAATTGTCCAGCATCTCCTTTTCCTCGTCGGTGACGGGCAGGGAATGGGCGGGCTTTTCCTGTTCCAGATGCGCCGTCAGCTTTTGCAGGAAGGCAAATTCCGCCGCGGCGTTCTTGTCCGCGCCGCCGCGCGCCGCATTTTTGATGCGGTCGATGCGCTTTTGCACCGCCTCGATGTCGGCGAGGATCAGCTCCAGATTGATGGTCTCGATGTCGCGCACGGGATCGACGGAATTTTCCACGTGCGTCACGTTCTCGTCCTCAAAGCAGCGCACGACGTGCACGATGGCGTCCACCTCGCGGATGTGCGAGAGGAACTTGTTTCCCAGCCCCTCGCCGTGGCTCGCGCCCTTGACAAGGCCCGCGATGTCCACAAATTCGATGACGGCGGGGGTGACTTTCTTGCTGTTGTAGAGGGCGGCAAGCTTGTCCAGCCGCTCGTCGGGCACGGCGACCACGCCCACATTGGGTTCGATGGTGCAGAAGGGGTAGTTGGCAGCATCCGCACCCGCGTGCGTGATGGCGTTGAACAGGGTGGATTTTCCCACATTGGGCAGTCCTACGACGCCGAGTTTCATGTAAAATGCTCCGTGATCTGATTTCCGTATTATTATATCCTATTTCTTTGGTTCGCGCAAACCTTTCGTTTGCCATTTGCAAAAATTTATGGTAAAATAACGCAAAAAGAGTTTGGAACGAATTATGGATTACAAACGTTACATTGCAGAAAAAATCAACGCGGAGGGGGTGAGCACGGAGGAGATCGCCGCGCTGCTCGCCGTTCCGCCCGATCCCGCGATGGGGGACTATGCGCTCCCCTGTTTCCGGTTCGCCAAAGTCATGCGCAAAAGCCCCGTGCTCATCGCACAGGAGCTTGCCGCCTCCATCGCGCCCGACGGTGTGATCGCGGAGGTGAGCGCCCTCAACGGCTACCTCAATTTCAAGGTGAACAAGGCGGCGCTCGCAGGGCAGGTGCTTGCGCGCATCCTGCGCGAGGGCGAGCGCTACGGCGCTTCCGATGTGGGCGCGGGCAGAGTGGTGTGCATCGATTACTCCTCCGTCAACATCGCCAAGCCCTTCCATATCGGGCATCTCTCCACCACCGTCATCGGCGGGGCGCTCTACCGCATCTTCAATTTCCTCGGCTATCGGGCGGTGGGTATCAACCATCTGGGCGATTACGGCACGCAGTTCGGCAAGCTCATTGCGGCGTACAAGAAGTGGGGCAACCGCGAGGAGGTGGAAAAGGGGGGCATCCACGCCATCAATGATTTGTATGTGCGCTTCAGCAACGAGGCGGACGAGGAGATGGAGCACGAGGCGCGCGAATACTTCCGCCTCATCGAGAGCGGCGACAAGGAGGCGAACGAGCTGTTCAACTGGTTCAAGTCCCTCACGCTCGCCTATGTGCAGACCATCTACGACCGCCTGCATATCACGTTCGACAGCTATGCGGGCGAGCGCTTTTACACCGACAAGATGGCGCCCGTCGTCGAGGAGCTGCGCGAAAAGGGCCTTCTGAAGGAGAGCGAGGGGGCGCAGATCGTCGATCTGGAGCCATACGGCATGCCGCCCTGCCTCATTCTGCGTTCGGACGGCGCCTCGCTGTACGCCACGCGCGACCTTGCCGCCGCCATCTACCGCTGGAACACCTACCATTTCCATAAGTGCCTGTACGTCGTCGCCTATCAGCAGAACCTGCACTTCCGGCAGGTGTTCAAGGTGCTGGAGCTCATGGGCAAGGAGTGGGCGAAGGACCTGGTGCACGTCGCCTACGGCATGGTGTCATTGGAGGACGGCGCCATGTCCACGCGCAAGGGCAAGGTGGTCTGGCTGGAGGACGTCATCTCCCGCTGCGTCGAGAAGGCGCGCGCCGTGCTCGAGGAGAAGAACCCCGCGCTCGAAAACAAGGACGAGGTGGCGGAGCTGGTGGGCGTGGGCGCGGTGGCGTTCGGCGCGCTGTGCAACAACAAGATCAAGGACATCACCTTCTCCTATGACCGCGCGCTCAACTTCGACGGCGAGACGAGCGTCTATCTGCAATACACCTGTGCGCGCGCCGCATCCGTGCTGGCAAAGGCGCAGGCGGAGGGCATCGCCGTGGAAGAGCTGCCCGCATTCACGCCCTGCGCGGCGGAATCCGAGCTTGTCAAGCAGCTTGCGCTCTTCCCCGAAACCGTTGAACAGGCGGCAGAAAAGTATGAGCCGTCCCTCATTTCGCGCTGCTTGCTGGACGTGGCAAAGCTGTTCAACAAGTTTTATCTCGAATGCAAGATCATGCAGGCGGAGGGGGACACGCGCGCCTTCCGCCTGGCGCTCACCCAAGCGTCGCTCACCACCCTGAAAAACGGCCTGACCCTTCTCGGCATCGGCGTGCCGGAGAAGATGTGACTGTTCACAGATTTCTTTTTGAACTGACAAAAAGAAATCTCGTGAGTTTTAGAGAAAACTCGCGGGCACGCCGCAGGGCGGCTGGCCGCCTGTTTGTCTCACACGGGTAGACCCCGCGTTCGGTCGCGGTTTTTGCCCTACCGATGGCAAAAACCTTAGTTCGGGCGTGCGCCGAAAGCCCACAGGGCTTATCGGCATAACGCACACCCTTACCTCTCGGCGGCGAATATCGCAACAATTATAGCCTCGCCGCCTTCACTCTTTCCGCGAGAGCGCAGGTATGCGCAAATGTGGGGCGCTGGCGCAAAATGCGATTTTGCTTGCGCGAGTATTTTATAGCAAGGGCACATTTTGCTCGTTAACCGTCATAACTTCGCCTCTTCGAGGCTCGTGTGCCGCCTACGGCGGCGAGCAGAGGAGCCGAAGGCGACGAAGAATCCCCCGTACATTGTCTTAGGGGCAAGAAAACGCATTAGCCTTCCCCCTTGGGGGTGAGCCATGCGTCATGCGCATCAGCGCGGTGCGCTGTGCGCGCATGGCGAACTGAGAAATCGCCATTTCAGCGGCGATTTCGTGCCCGCGGCGGCACTCTCCCTTGGTGCCGCCAAGACGGTGGCAGGCGAGCTTGCGAGCCTGACGGATGAGGGGGAATGCTCGTTATCGCGTCACTCAGAGCGCAGCGAAGAGTCCCCTCGTACATTGTCTTGATAGCAAGAAACCATATTTTATCGTTCGGCAGAAAGAAAGCCATGTTGAAAGCAGTATTTTTTGATCTGGACGGGACGCTGCTCGACACCGTTCCCGACATTCAGGCGTGCGTCAATCGGGCGCTCGCCACATTCGGCCATCCGCCCATTACGTATGAACAGACCTGTTCATTCGTCGGCGATGGTGCGAAAATGCTCATCGAGCGCGCATTGCCCGCGGGAAGTAGCGACCTCGACGCCTGCTATGATTTTTTTCGCAGGGAGTTTGCGGCGGACAGTTCGGCGCGCACGCGGCTGTATCCCGACGAAATGCCCGTTCTGCAGACGCTGAAGGCGCGCGGGCTCAAGCTTGCCGTCGTCACCAACAAGCCGCAGGACGCGGCGCAGGCGGTGCTCTCCAGGTTTTTCCCGCAGGGCCTGTTCGACTTTGTGGGCGGCGACACGAGCATGTTCCCCTGCAAGCCCGACCCCTCGCTCGCGCGCTACGGCGCACTCAAACTGCGCGTCTCTCCCGCGGAATGCGCCTTTGTGGGGGACGGCGAACCGGATGCGCGCGTCGCACGCAATGCGGGCATGCACGGCATCAGCGTGTTGTGGGGGTATCGTTCGCGCGCACAGCTCGAGGGGGCGGGCGCCACGGTGTTTGCCGAAAATTTCTTGCAGCTCCAAAAAATTCTCGAAAAACTTTCGTGAAAACTATTGATATTCAGTCCTATTTGTGTTATAATACAAGTACAAAAAATATCAAAGGAGATAAGATTTATGAAGAGATGTACGGTTTGCGGCGAGATCGTCGCGGATGATGTGACGGAATGCCCCGTCTGCCATGCAAAGACCTTTGTTCCCGTTGAGGAGAAGGGGTTTGCCTGCGAGCACCACGTCGGCGACGGCGTTGTGGAGGACAAGGAGGTCATGGAGGGCCTGCGCGCCAACTTCACGGGCGAGTGCACCGAGGTCGGCATGTACCTTGCCATGGCGCGCGTTGCCGAGCGCGAGGGATATCCCGAGATCGCCGAGGCTTACAAGCGCTATGCCTATGAGGAGGCGGACCACGCATCCAAGTTCGCGGAGCTGCTGGGCGAGGTGGTGACGGCATCCACGCAGAAGAACCTGGAGATGCGCGCCGCTGCCGAGGCGGGCGCCTGCGAGGGCAAGCTGATGCTCGCAAAGCGCGCGAAGGAACTGGGCTATGACGCCATTCACGACACCGTGCACGAGATGGCAAAGGACGAGGCGCGCCACGGCGCAGGCTTCAAGGGCCTTCTCAAGAGATATTTCGGCAAATAATTGCAGAACAACAAAAAAGGCAGGCCTTCGCGCCTGTCTTTTTGATTGGTTCGGATGGGGCGTTACGTTCTCTTTGAGAGTCCGTCAATCAGCTGATGGACAAGTTCGCGGTTTTCGGCGCTCAGCTGCCGATAGGTTCCGATCAGAGCCTGTTCGTCGGAATTGAAATCGGAAGGGGCGGCGCGCCCGTATTCGTCCCGTCTCCCCGTTAGATAGTCGAGCGAGCAGTCGAAAAAGTCCGCAAGTTTGATCAGGGCGCTGTAATCGGGCAGGCGGCCAAGTTTTGTCCAGCCGATCACGGTCGTGTAGGGAATGCCGCTTTGTTCGGAAAATTGTTTTCGGTTCAGTCCCTTTTCCTGCAACAAATCGTAAAATATATCTGAAAATGTGCTGTGTTCCATAACAATATTGTATCATAAATATCTATCAAGATACTTGACACACCTAAATAGATATATTATAATAGTGAGTATCTAAATAGATAATTTTATGCATTGGAGAACATTTATGGAAAGCAAACAGGAAATTTGTCTGTATTGCCGTTGGCTTGACAGATATTACACAAGGGAGTTGAAACACTTTCAGGCAACCGCATATGGCAGATGTAGAAAAAATATGTTAAGTGTAGAAATTCATGAAAGCTGCGATGGTTTTCAAAAAAAGCCTGTTCAAAAACGATGCTCATTTTTGTTGGAAGTCAGTTTAAGTCAATTATTGACAGAGCTTTCAGAACTACGGAAGATTTTGGAAACACAAGAGCGGGAGAAAAATGAAAGTGATAAAGAAATGTAGAACTTGCGCGAAGGGCAGGCGGCTTGTATGCAAAACATGGTACAGCGTCGTTGCTCTCCAAGGGATATACTATTGTACGGCTTTTTGTCGGTTGATTTCCCCGATGCACGTATGTGATGCATGGGAACGTCAGATTGATAAATATGACCTGTCTGTACGTCGTCTGGAAGAGGCTATGACAGATGTGCGCACCATTATGGAAATACTAAACGTTTCCGGTCATTGACAAGGCGTGGGCGCATCTGTTATAATCGGAAGAGGAGGGCATCATGCAGCAGACGGCGATTTCCATATATCTCGGTTATACCTTTGCGAAGGAGGACAGGGCGGCGGCGCGGGCGCTTTTGGCGCGGTTCGGATTGGAGGGGAAGCTCATTCAGACGGTGAAGGGGGAACTGCTCGCCGAGCTGTTCCGCGTCAGAATGTGCACGCTCGAATCGGAACAGGTGACGGCGGCGTTCCTTGCGCAGGCGCAGCCCTGCCTTGCTGCGCTCAATGCCCTTGCGGCGGCGGACGGGGGAGAATTTGCCGTTGAGATCGTTCCCGAGATCGTGGGGCAGAACAAGCCGTCGCTCACGCTCGGGCGGCGCTTTCTCGACTTTATCGGCGGGCTGGAACGTCTGTCCTTTGTGGACATTGACGGGTATCTGTATTGAACATTTCGGGGCGGCATTTGCAATGTGCGCGTCCGCGGAGGGGGATTCAACGCGGCCTCCCGCTCCCCTTAATACTTGTTTTAAGGGGGCGCAGGACAGGGGGGGATCGTGCTCGGTGTCGTCCTATGAGGGGATTCTTACTGCGGCTACGCCTTGTGCGCTGCATCGTCAAAATACTCCCGCAAGCGGGTATTTTTCCTCGCATCGGGCGTCGCGCTGCGCGCTCCTCTGCTCGCCGCCGCAGGCGGCACACGCCCGACACGCGCAAGGAATACTTGCTTGCAGGAGTATTCCGTAGCCGTGACGCACGAGAGCCGCAGGCTCGATGTAGCCTCGAAGAGGCGAAGTTATGACGTGGTACCTACTTTTGGCTTGTTCTTGTCATTCAGAGCGATAGCGAAGTGGAGCGAAGAATCCCCTTATACGTTGTCTTAGGGGAATGATAACGCGAAAAGTTTCCCTGAAAGCCCTGCGGGCGTTAAGGGGGGCAAGTACTCCTTCAGTCGCTTCGTGACAGCTCTCTCAAACAGCTACAAAGCCCCGCGGCAGATGCCTCGGGGCTTTGTAAAAAATATTGGAGAGTAAAAAGCGTTTGCGGCTGGGACCGCTTGCGCCTTTCGGCAAAGTGGCAGGAAGGACGTTCCCGTCCTTCACTCCCCCGATCGCGGCTCACTGCCGCGCGGAACGGTTTCCCCCGTCCACAACTTTATTATATGCGCAGGGCGGAAAAAATGCAACCTACTCTTTGAAAATCGCGCTCTATCCGCAAGTTTTGCGCAAGTAGAGTGCGTTTTTCACACTCTACTCACAGTAGAGACGCGCAAACCCGTTGACAATGCGCCAAAATATGAGTATAATGGAGGCATGGAAGAGGACGTTCTGGCAACCACCATCGGAAAAAATATCATGCGGCTGCGGCGCATGGCGAATATGACGCAGCTCGAACTTGCCGAAAAGATCAATTATTCGGATAAGTCGGTGTCCAAGTGGGAGCAGGGCAACGGCATTCCCGACGTGCGCATTCTCGTACAGCTTGCCGACCTGTTCAACGTCACGGTGGACGATCTGGTGCGCGAACATGCCGAGGCGCCCGTCATGCCCAAAAAGACGCGGCTGCTGCGGCGGATCGTCACCATGATCCTGTCGGTGGGGCTGTGCTGGCTCGTCGCCGTCGTCTGCTTTGTGTTCATCCGCATCGGCGCGCCTGCCGTCACGGACAACTGGCTCGCCTTCGTTTACGCCGTGCCCGCGTCGGCGATCGTCACGCTCGTCTTTTCCTGTATCTGGCGCTACCGCTGGGTGCGCATCGTCTCCATCACGGTGCTCATCTGGACGGTGCTCGCCTGCATCCATCTGACGGCGCTCGTGAGCGGGGTGGATATGAATGAGGTGCCCGTCGCATACGTCTATCTGATCGGCGTGCCGCTGCAGGTGCTTGCCGTCATCTTTTTTTCGCCCTGGAAGCAGGTGCACCTGCCCGCACGCAGGGAGAAACCGTGATCTGACACGCAGTGCGCGCACCCGTTCGGGCTGCGCGCCCTTCCCGTTTTTTCCGGAGGTATCATGAAAATCATTCCGCTGCCCCAGGACAGGGCGGAACAGGAGAAAAAGGCGCGGTCGCTGAAGGCGGTCGCCAAGGGGTATAACGTCTGCCTGCTCGGGCTTGCGATCGCCGCGATCGCCTGCCTTGTGGGCGTGCTCGTCGTCGTCATCATGCTGGAGACGGGCGAATCCACGCCCGCGCGCGATACGCTGCTGTACATCCTTGCGGGGAGCTTTGCGGGCGGCGCGCTGCTGTTCGCGGGCGGCGCGCTGCTGTTCGGAAGGCTCGCGCAGGAGGCGACGCTCACCCACCGCGACTTTGCCGAGCGCTGCTGCGGCGAGAACTGCTTTTTTGTGGGCGACGGGACCATCGCGCAGTTTGAAAAGGATTGCCTGCTCATCCGTCCGGAGGCGGGTGCGGAGAAGGGCAAGGCGATCCGCGTGCCCTACCGCGAGATCAGGTTCCACTCCGTCTGCACGCGCACGAAGCCGCAAGAGAAGGGCAAGTGGAGCGTGGTGATCGAGCTGCCCGCGCACTACGTCATGAAGCGCGGGGACGCGCCGCGCGCCCTCATCGAGGCGGACGCCAAGGAGCGGCTCTATCAGACGCTCGAGGCGTGCGGGCTGAAACTTCTCGGCGAACAGCCGCCGCGCGGGCAGGCGCGCGCGAACGTGCGCTTTCGTGCAAAGACGAAATTCGTGCTGCCCGACGATGCAAAACGCCGCCGCTGCCTGCTGTATGCCGCGCTGGGCGTGGCGCTCGTCGTCGCGGGCGCGCTCATCGCCGTGTTCTGGCGCGACTTCATGCTCGTCGGTCTCATTCTGAGCGTATTCGGCTTGTTCTTCGCGGTGCGCCAGCTCATCGGCCATTCCCGCGCGAAGGGGCTGTTCGCCCTGTTTGACGAGGGGCTGTATTGGCGGGAGAGCGGCCGCCCCGAGGCAGACCGTTTCTTCCTCAAATGGTCGGAACTGGTGCACATAAAAACGGAGACGATTGGGGAAAAACGGTACATCGCCGCCGAATGCGCCTACGGGACCTATCACATTCCCGACATTGCGGGCGCCTACGAGGCGCTGTGCGCCTTCCGCCCCGAACTGTGCGGAGAATGAGATGCGCAGCGTCACCGTGCACGGCGTGTACCGCCATTTCAAGGGAAAGCAATATTATGTAGAGGGCGTGGCGCGATGCAGCGAGACGGGGCAGGAGTACGTCGTCTACCGCCAGCTCTATGGCGAAAGGACGCTCTGGGTGCGCCCGCTTGCCATGTTTTTGTCCGAAGTCGACAGGGAAAAATATCCCGATGCAAAGCAGGTCTATCGGTTTGAAGAGGTGTAAATGCTCTGCGAGAACTGCGGGAAACGTCCCGCGCAGAAATTTATCCGGAAGATCGACGGGAGGGAGCTGACGCTCGAGCTGTGTCCCGTCTGTTTTCATGCCCTCTATCCCGAAAAGGAGACGGCGTTCGCGTCGCTCGTCGGCGCGGCGGGCAGGGAGGACGAGGCGTGCCCCGTCTGCGGCACGACGTTCGGGGACTACCGCCGCACCGGCCTTCTGGGCTGTGCGGGTTGCTATGCGGCGTTCCGCGAACAGCTCCTATCCTCCGTGCAGGGCATTCAGGGCAAGCTGCGCCACACGGGCAAGCGGCCGGAGGCGCAGACGGAGGAGCGCTATGACAGGATGCGCGCCTATGTGTCGCGGCGGGAGACGCTGCGCGAGCGGCTGGAGGAGGCGATGCGCGAGCACGACTACGGCGCCGCGCGCAGGCTGCAGAAGGAGCTGCGCGAGCTGACGGACGGCGGGGAGGGCAAGGCATGAGCGCGGTGCGCGAGAGTTTTGAAAGCGTTGCCGTCTCCACGCGCATGCGGCTGGCGCGCAACTTTGCGGACTATCCCTTTCCGGGGCGGCTGTTGCAGGACGCCCATGCCGAGGAGCAGGCGCAGGAGATCGTGCGGCTCATCGCGGCGGCGCTTGCCGGCGTGGACGAATTCACGCTGTACGAGATGAAGAACGTCTCGCCCGAGCGCACCGCCCTGCTGCTGGAGCGCAACCTCATCTCGCGCGACCTGGTGCGCAACCGCCGCATCTCCGCGGCGCTCATCTCCTCGGACGAGATCATCTCCGTCATGCTCAACGAGGAGGACCATGTGCGCGAGCAGTACTTCATGCACGGGTTCGACCTGCCCCGCGCCTATGAGCGCATCACGGGGCTGGACGACGCCATCTCCGAATCGGTGCCCTTTGCCTTTGACGAGCAGTTCGGCTATCTCACCGCCTGTCCCACCAACCTGGGAACGGGGCTGCGCGCCTCGGTCATGCTCTTTCTGCCCGCCGTCTCGCGGCGGGGGGTGATGACACGCACCATCGTTCCCGAGCTCTTGCGTCTCGGGCTGACTGCGCGCGGCGCCTACGGCGAGGGCAGCGGCGCGGAGGGCGATCTCTTCCAGGTCAGCAACGAGGTGACGCTGGGCGTCTCGGAAGAGCAGATCCTCTCCATCGTCGGCAAGGCGGTGGATTCCATCGTGCAGATGGAACTTTTAGAGCGCTGCCGCATGAAGGCGGAGGGGGGCATCGCCCTGCGCGACAAGCTCTGCCGCGCCTACGGGGTGCTCACCAACTGCCGCCTTCTGGAAGAACATGAATTTCTGCGCCGCCTCGCCGACCTCCGGCTGGGGCTGGCGCTCGGGTATTTTACGGACGGCGAGGAGGGCGACGAGTGGATGAACGAGCTTGACGAGCTTGCCGTCGCCATGCGACCCGCCAATATCAACCGTCTGAACGGTGCGCCGCTGGAGGCGCAGGAGCAGAACGCCTACCGCGCCGAATATGTGCGCACGGCCATCTGCGCCATGAAACTGAGCGCGGATTAGAGGAGAGAGATGGAGACGTCCTATTATTCGGAGCACCTGCAGCAGGCGGTGGAGCTTGCGCAGGAGGCAGCGCAGCACTACAACACCAACTATATCGGCAGCGAGCACGTTCTGCTCGCCATGCTCTGCGTCACGGAGAGCACCGCCAACCGCCTTCTGAAGGAGGCGGGCGTCAAGCTGGAAAAGTACCGCGCCGTGTTCCGCCGCAATTTGCAGCACGATACGCCCGCGCACGGCTTTACGCCGCGCATGAAGAAAATTTTCGGGCTGGCGCGCGAACTGTCCCTGCAGTCGGAGGATGTCAGCCCCATCACGGGCACCGAACACGTGCTCATGGCGATGCTCACCGAGGACAACTGCCTTGCCGTGCTCATCTTGAAGAGCCTCGGCGTGGACGTCGCCGCCCTTGCCGACAAGACGGGCGCGTTCATCGGGCCTCCCCCCGAGGAAGAGGAGGAGCAGGTGATTCCGGAGGCGCCGCTCGTACGCAGATTTCCCCGTTCGTCGTCCGCCTCGCCGCTGAGCGATGAGCTGCTCGCTTACGGCGCAGACCTCACGCAGAAGGCGCGCGAGGGCAAGATCGACCCCGTCATCGGGCGGCGCAGGGAGATCGAGAAGGTGGTGCAGATCCTCTCGCGGCGCACCAAGAACAATCCCGTGCTCATCGGCGAACCGGGCGTGGGCAAGAGCGCTGTCGTCGAAGGGCTGGCGCAGGCCATCGTCTCGGGCGAGGTGCCCGAGCTGCTGCGCGGCAAGACGGTGTTCTCCCTCGACCTCGCGGGCATGCTGGCGGGGGCGCGCTACCGCGGCGATTTTGAAGAGCGCCTCAAGGGCGTCGTGAACGAGATCCGCGAAAATCAGAACATCATCCTGTTCATCGACGAGATCCACATGATCGTGGGAGCGGGCGCATCGGCAGACAGCAGCATGGACGCCTCCAACATCTTAAAGCCCATGCTCTCGCGCGGCGAACTGCAGACGGTGGGCGCGACCACGCTGGAGGAGTACCGCAAGTATATCGAAAAGGACGCCGCGCTCGAGCGCAGGTTCACGCCCGTCACCGTTGCGGAGCCGTCCATCGACGATACCATCGCCATTCTGCGCGGCATCAAGGATAAGTACGAGGCGCATCACAACGTCGTCATCACCGAGGAGGCGATCGAGGCGGCGGTGCGCCTGTCCGACAGGTATATCACGGACAGATTTCTGCCCGACAAGGCGATCGACCTCATCGACGAGGCGGCGAGCCGTGCGCGGCTGAACGCCTACATCGGTCCGGAGGAATTCCGCGAGGGGGAGGAAAAGCTCGCGCGGCTCAAATCCGATCGGGAGAAGGCGGCAAAGTGGAACGATGCCTCGCGCGCCGCCCGCCTCGACGAGCAGATCGCCGCGCTCACGGCGCGCAACCAACAGCGCAGGGAGGAGTGGAACAGGCAGCGGCTCGCCACCCACCTTGCCATCGGCAGGGAGGAGGTCGCCGAGATCGTCAGCGGCTGGACGGGCGTGCCCGTTGCCAAGCTCACCGAGGCGGAGAGCGAAAAGCTCATGCATCTCGAAGAGGAACTGCACCGCCGCATCGTGGGGCAGGACGAGGCAGTCACCGCCGTGGCAAAGGCCATCCGCCGCGCCCGCGCGGGACTCAAGGATGCGGGCAGGCCCATCGGCTCCTTCATCTTTGTCGGCCCCACGGGCGTGGGCAAGACCGATCTTTCCAAGGCGCTCGCCGAGAGCATGTTCGGGGACGAAAAGATGCTCGTGCGCATCGATATGTCCGAGTACATGGAAAAGAGCAGCGTCTCCAAGCTCATCGGCGCGCCCCCGGGATATGTGGGATATGACGACGCGGGCGGGCAGCTCACCGAGCGCATCCGCCGCAATCCCTATTCCGTCGTGCTCTTCGATGAGATCGAAAAGGCGCACCCCGACGTGTTCAACCTGCTCTTGCAACTGCTCGATGACGGGCGGCTCACGGACAGCCGCGGCAGGGTGGTGTCCTTCAAAAACACCGTCATCATCCTCACGAGCAACGTGGGCGCGCAGGAGGTGAAGGAATCCGCGCCGCTCGGCTTTTACGCGGCGTCGGCACAGCGGGAGTACGAGGACATGAAGGAGCGCATCGAGGCGGCGCTCAAAAAGCAGTTCCGTCCCGAATTTC
Organism: uncultured Clostridia bacterium; assembly: GCA_944340905.1. Taxonomy (GTDB): domain Bacteria; phylum Bacillota; class Clostridia; order Christensenellales; family Borkfalkiaceae; genus Gallimonas. The sequence goes on along the minus strand of CALVLT010000004.1, from coordinate 25,189 downwards.
TCAACAGGCTGGACGACATCATCATCTTCCACAAGCTCTCGCGCGAGGACGCGCTGCGCATCTGCTCCAAGATCGTGGATGCGCTTGCGGCGCAGCTCAGGGCGCGGGACATCGAACTGAAGGTGAGCAGCCGCGCCCTTGCCGCCCTCGTGGACGAGGGCTACAGCGAGGAATTCGGCGCGCGCCCCTTGAAGCGCGTCGTGCGCCGCCGCATCGAGGACCGCCTCTCCGAGGAGATCTTGCAGGGGCGCATTGCGGGCGGCAAGACCGTCATTGTGGACGAGGCGGACGGCGAACTGGTGTTTCTTGAAGAATAACTGCCTGCGGGTGCGGTTTTTGAAAATATGAAAGCACGCGGGCGGCGGTCACAGTTGTGACCGCCGCCCGCGTTTTATCGGTGGGGCGCAGGGGCGTCAGGGGCGCTCCTCGTTGATGATGATGGTGGGGTATCGCACTTCTTTGTCGGGCGGGCAGGGGCGGCGGTGGAAGGGCAGAAACGCCTTCCAGAACTTCAGCTCGCGGCCAATGTCATACCACAGGTCGCTCAGGTGGAAGGGGGACTGTTCGGGGAATGCCGCAAATTCTCTCGGCAGCCGCGCATATCCCTCGGGATGCAACTGCCGGTAGCTGCCCGCCCGCTCCAGCCGTTCGCAGATGTCCCTGCCGAGGTACTCGTGCGCGATGCGCAGGTATGTTTCAAAGGACATCTCGTAACAGGGCGGCTGGCGGATATATTTCTGCCATGCCTCGCTCACCTGCCTGTCCAAATCGCCTAGCATGTCAAGCTCCTTCCACAGCCGCGCGGTGGGGCGGGAGGAAATGCGCGCATACCGCTCCTCCAGCGCCTTCCAGAGGGGCGTTTTGGGCAGCTCGCGTTCACAAAATTTGCTGACGTATTTCAAAAACCTGTCATCGATGTCTGTGTAGCCCTCGTGTGAGCACGTCGAGTAGAGCTTCTTGCCCTCCTTGTACAGGACAAGGTTTTCCAAACGTCTGTCCCATACGGGCAGCACGCCGTCGAGGCTTGCGTGCTCGATGGCGTGCTTGACTTCCTCCGTCAGGCGGAAGGAGACGATGGTGCCGTGCATGCCCCAGCTGCTCCCCGCGCGTTGCCGTTCGAGCGCGCCGATCATGCCCTCGCACTCCGTGCCGATCGCCTCGATGGCGAAGTCCGCCTCGCCGTAGGGGCAGTCGAACAGATACTCCGCCCGATCGCACAGCGTGAACAGGTAGGCATAGGCGCGTTCGGAGAGTTCTTCGTCGTCGATAAAATGAAAAAAGTGCGGGTATTCTTCATCACAGTCTGAAAAAACCGCCGCCACGCGGGCGGCGGTCAGGTCATTTCTTTTTGATCTTGACGAGCACTTCGTAGGGCTTGATCAGACCCTTTTTGATGAGCGCCTCGTCCGTCTGATACTTCATGTGATAGTCCATCGGAATGGCGCCCGAGAGCGTGACGGAGTGCTTTGCTGCAAGGTCGGCAAGCAGCTCCCTGGCATACTTGACCATACGCTTGCTGGTGATGCGGATCTTCATGGGCGTCTCCGCATAGGTCTTTCTGTCCGAGACGTCCTCGTAGCGGTATTTGCTGTCCTCGTATGCCTCGGGGTCGAGGGCGAGGTAGAGGGTGAGCGTCTTGCCGCCCACGTTCAGCTTGGCAATGCGCTCGCCGCGGTAGCGGAAATTTTCGCAATGGCGGCTCAGGCGCGATTTGACGCCCGTCAGCTCCGCAAAGGCGTTCTTCAGGTCGGTGTAGAAGTCCTGCATCTTCTCGTCCTGAATGAGGCGGGACTTGAAGGAACGGCGGTAGCGCGTGACATATTCATACCCTGCGGGGGGCTGCGCCTGTTCATCCGCCGTGCTCTCCGGCAAGGGTTCGGGAGCGCTCTCCTGCTGTTCCGGCTCTGTTGCCGCAGCGGGGGTTTCCTGCAAATCCTCGTGCAGGTCAGGGTTTTCCTCCGTTTTCGCCTGCGCCTCTTCAAACGCGGCGATCTCGCGCGCCTGTTCCTCCAGCCAGCGCGCCTCCGCGCGTGCGCAGGGATGTTGCTCCATCCGCTCGCAGCGGGCGCAGAAGGTGAACGAGCCGCACAGGTCGTAACCGGCCGCCTCGCTCGCGATCCATTTGTCTACATCCAGCTCATGCTGACGACGGGACAGCTTTTCTTCGGTCATCTCCATACAATCACCCCTTTTGTTGATACTTTCATTATAGTATAAAATTTTCCGAAAATCAAGCCCCGTGTGCATTTTTTTGCAAAAAACCTGACAAAACCGTCTGCCCGCGTCCGCAAAAGGTCACAGCGAATCGGCGTATGCCTCCAGAACGTCCAGAAGGGCCTCCTCGTGTTCGTCGTAATACCGGTCGAACACGGCAAGGGGATCGTCGTCGAGGGCGCGCATGATCTCGCCGTCGTCGTCCGTGTCAAGGCCCAACAGGCAGTACTGCCGGTACGCCTGCGCAACGTTGTCGGCATGTTCGGCGGGGAGCGTTTCGCGCAGCGCCGCCATGACGGAGAAGATATTTTCCCTGCGCAGCGCGCGGTTGATGAAGTATTGCAGATGCCCGCCGTCCTGCATTTCGCTGTCGTAGGTGAGCAGCTCGTTGTAGGGGGAGCCGATCTCGCCGCGCTCCCACATGTCCCACATCAGATTCCACTTGTCGCTGCCGTCGCCGCCGTCCTTTTTGCCGAACAGCTTTTTGAAAAATCCCATAGCGCCTCCCTTGTTTGCAAAACGGGCGGAGCAGCATGTGCGCTCCGCCCGCCCGTTCAGCCTGAAACCTGTTTATACGATATACTTTTCGTCGGGGGCGGCGGCGTCCAGCTCCGCCTTCTTTTCGGCATAGCCGGGCTTGCCTAAAAGGGCGAAGGTCGCCTTCTTGCCCGCCTCCACGCCGGGCTGGTTGAAGGTGTTGATGTTGAACATCGCGCCCGCATACGCCGTCTGCAACTCGAACAGGAAGAGCAGTTCGCCCAGCGTAAAGGCGTTGACTTCGGGCAGATGGATGGTATAGTTGAGCCGTCCCGCCATGGTCAGCGCGTGCGCCGTCGCCTTGTTCTCCGCCTGAATGAGTTCCTCCATCGTGTGCCCGCCCAGGAAGGAGACGTCGGGAATGTCCTCGCAGCCGTGGGGGATGGGGGTCTTTTCTTTGTAGCTGTCCACCGCAAGGAAGGTGACGACCTTGTCGTAGGGCCCCTCGGTGTAGAGCTGCACCTGCGAGTGCTGGTCGGTCACGCCCAGCGCCTTGACGGGGGTCTGTCCCACGTTGCAGGGTTTTCCGTCCAGCGTCTCGTTCTTGCCGAGGGACTCCGCCCAGAGCTGCGCGTACCAGTCGGAGACATAGCGCAGGTTGTCCGAATAGGGCATGAGCACGCCGATGTTCTTGCCGTCCTGCATCGCGATATACTGCAGCGTCGCGCACAGCAGGGCGGGGTTCTTTTTCAGGTCCGCCGTCTTGCACAGCTTGTCCATGTACGCCGCGCCCTTGAGCATCGCCTTGATGTCGATGCCCAGCACCGCCGCGGGCAGAAGGCCCACGGGGCACAGCTCGGAAAATCTTCCGCCCACGCCGTCGGGCAGAACATAGCTCTTCACGCCGCCAAGAGATTGGGAAATTTTCACGAGGTTGCCCTTTTTGGCGTCCGTCGTGAAGATGACGTTCTCCTTGATGTCCACGCCCGCCTTCGTGAGGAGGTCGGAGATGATGAGGTACTGCGCCATCGTCTCGCTCGTCGCGCCCGACTTGGAGATGACGTTGAAGCACGTCTTTGTGACGTCGATGACGTCCAGAAGCTCCTTCATGCGGACGGGATCGACGTTGTCCTCCACAAAGAAGCGCGGGCCTTTGCGCTTGCTCTTGGGCAGGTCGTTGTAGTGCAGGTGGCACAGGGCGTTGAACGCCATCGTGGGGCCGAGCGCCGAGCCGCCGATGCCGAGCACGACAAAGTTATCGAACTTCCTGCGCACGAGCTTTGCCGTCTCCAGAATGTCCGCCACGATGGCGTCCTGGTTGTAGGGCAGCTCCGTCCAGCCCATGAACAGCTCGTCCTTGCCGCGGTTTTCCGCCACGTAGGCGTGCGCTGCCTTTGCAAGTTTCTTGTGCGCCTCGAGCGTCTTTTCGGAAATGCCGCGCGCTCCGAGGTACTTGTCCGTCATGTTGGTGTAATCCACGCGCACGCGCCATGCCTTGCGCAGTTCGTCTGTCAGTTTCATCTTGAATAAGCCTCCGCCAAACCAAATTTGTTTCATTGTACCACACTTGGCGCATGATTTCAAGACTGCGCGGTCATTTTTTTGCGGTTTTTCCCGAAAAATCGCGTGAAAAGCGCCTTGAGGTCGATGAGGCGGGCGAGGGAGAGCGCCGCTGCCTCCGCCGCCAGCATGACGAGCATGGTCAGGGCGAGTGCGGGAATGAAGCTGAGCACCTGCGCGAGCAGGGCGTGTACGAGAGCGCCCAACGCCGTGACGGGCGCAAGCGCGCACAGCAGCCGCAGGAAGTGGGCGCCGATGCGCAGTTTCCCCGTCTTTTTGCGCAGAAGGAGCAGGGACAGGAGCGCCGTGATGCCCGAATCGCATGCCATGCCCACGAGCAGCGCGCCCGCGCCGAGAAAGCGGGGCAGCAGGGCGGTGGCGGCGAGCATCGCCGCAGACCCCGCCAGAAAGATGCCCAGCGTATGTTTTTCGCAGCCCAGCGAGTTGAGCATGCTCGAGCAGATCATCGTCACACTCATGGGCAGGAGCAGCAGGGCGCACGCCGAGAGCATGTGCCCGCTCTGCGCGTTGGAATAGAGCATGACGCCCACGTCCGTTCCGCAGACGAGGTAGAAGGGGATGAGCGCGCAGGAGATGAGCAGCGTTGCCCCGAGCGCGCGCTGCGTGAGCGCGCCCACCTGTTCCCTGTTCCCGCGGTAGTAATTTTCGCTCAGTTCGGGCACGAGCACGAGCGCGATGGAGCTGATGAACGCGCAGGGGATCGCCATCACGGGCATCACCATGCCGTATACGACGCCGTAGTCGCTCATGGCGCGCGAAGCCGTGTAGCCCGCCGCCTGCATGCGCAGGGGGAAGAGCACCGAGATGAGGGAGGAGAGCAGGGAGGAAGAGGCGCGCATCGCCGTGACGGGCATCGAGGAGGCGAGCAGCGGGCGCAGCTCCCCCTTGGGCGAACGGAACTTTCCGCCCTTCACGAAGAAGTAGACGAGCGCGATGGCAAAGGAACAGAAATAGGAGATGAGCACCGCGATCGCCGCAAGGTTGGCGCCGTAGATGCCCGTCGTCACGCCAAGCAGCAGGGCGATGCCCACGCCGATGCGGATCATCTCCTCCACAAGCTCGATGAAGGAGTAGGCAAAAAAGCGCTTGTTCCCCCAGAAACTGCCGCGGATGACGGAGTAGACGCTGGTCGCCGCCAGCCCTGCGATCAAAATATAGAACAGGTCCGCGCAGCGCGGGTCGGCGAATACGCCCGAAAATTGATCGCGCAGAAGGAACAAAAGAAGGGTGATGGGCACGCTGAACGCCAGGGAGATGCACACCGCGCCCGTCACGGCGGACTGTTCCCTGTGGCGGCTGCCGTGCGCCCGATGGCGGGAGATGACGCGCGAGAGCGTGACGGGCAGCCCGCTCGCCGAGACCGTGAGAAAGACGGCGAACACGGTGTACGCCGCCTGATAGACGCCCAGCCCCTCGGGGCCGATGGTGCGCGAGAGGATGATGCGGTATAAAAAGCCGAGGCAGTGTTCCGCCGCAGAAAACAGGGTGACGACGGCGGCGGTGCGGTACAGATTCATGTCCTATCTTATTCGCCGCGTTCACCCTTTTATGAGTTTGCGCATAGATTGGTGCGTGGAACTTTCTCTCGTGCGCCCCGCGCGCTACCGCGTCAAGCGCGGGCAGACGCTGCTTGCCGTCGCCCTCGCGTTCAGCGTGCCGCCGCGGCTGCTTGCCGCCGTCAACCATCTGCAAACCGAGCCTGCCGAGGGGGAGCTGCTCGTCATTCCGCCCGCTGAAAATCTGTACCGCGTGCACGGCGGGGAGAGCCGCGTGCTCCTGTGCGGTTCCCCCGAGCGATTTGCACGCAAAAACGCAACCGACTGCCTCTACCCCGGGCAGATCGTGGCGCTGTAGCGGGGCTTTTCTTGCCCCCCTTAACACTTGTTTTAAGGGGGGATGGGGGGATCAGGCTCTCCACATTTTGCGAGGGGATTCTTCGGGCTATCGCCCTCTGAATGACGAGTAAAGAGGGGGGATTCCTTCGTCGCCTTCGGCTCCTCGGAATGACGTGACCCCCGCCAACCGTCATTCAGAGCGCGAAAAATCGTGATTCCGCAGCACTCGCAAAAAAGATTTGCTTGCAAAGATTTTTTGCGAAAAGGAGCGGCAGAAAGTCAAGACGTGGTGTTCGGCTTTGCCGAATACCCGTGCACACTTTCTTGCCGCGACGCAGAATCCCCCTTACGTCGTCTTAGGGCCAAATGAACGGTGGCACATTTTGCGGCGTCTGCATAGCATGAAGTAGAACGCATACGTTCTTTTTACGGAGGTAATCAATGTCGTTTTTTTCCAACTTTTCTTCCGATCATTGTCCCGGTCCCATCACGGGAAATCCCATGACCGGTCTTTGTGAAAAGGTGTGTATCCAGGCGGAAAAGATCTTCGATGCGGGGATCATCCAGACCCGTCTTGAAAACTATACGCTGACGCTTACCGACCTCACGCCCGCAGAACCTACATATCCTCTTACATTCGTGAGCGCGCGTTCGCTCACGGGCACGGGAACGGTGTCGAACGTCTCCGTGGAGAGGCAGCCCGATTCCTGCTGCGCGCGCGTTCAGGCAACCATCACCATTCCCGTCGAGGTCGTCTACACGGACGCCACGGGCGCGGAGGGAAAGGCGACGGCAAACATCACGCTCAATGAAGATGTGCTGATGTTCGTTCCGTCCGCATCCGTCATGCCCTTTACGGTGACGGCGGTCGCAAGCTGCGTCTCCCCCGAGGGCACATTCAACGAGAGCAATCAGACCTTCACGGTGAGCGCGTGCGTCACGTGCATCCTGAAGGTCGCCATGCAGGTGGAGCTGCTCGTCCCCGCCTACGGTTACTGCGCCATTCCGCCCGCACAGGAGTATTCGCAGGAGGTCTGCTCGGGCTTCTTTGAACTCCCGCTCTATCCGCAGGGCAACGGCTGCTGCAAGAAATAACATTGCGTCTGCGCGAACGGGTGCGCCCGCCTGAAAAAGGCGGGCGTTTTTGTATGTTTTATGCTTGCCGCCCTGTTTTGCCGGACACTATTGACAAATTCGTAAAATATAGTATAATGATTTCGAGGAATGGCGGCGGACAGCCGCCCGGGAGGAAAAAATATGAAAAAATTTACGGCAGTGCTGACGGCATTTTTGTTCGCGTTCGGGTGCGCAGGGTTTGCCGCGTGCACGCCCCAACAATCGGGGAACGAAGTGGCGGCAACTTCTGTCACGTTGAGTGAGACGCAGCTCTCGCTCGCTGTGGGGGAGAGCGCGACGCTCACGGCAACGGTGCTCCCCGAGGACGCCACGGACAAGACGGTGACTTGGTCGAGTTCGGACGAGGGCGTTGTGACTGTTTCGGGCGGTGCGGTGACGGCGCTCGCCGAGGGCGGCGCGACGGTCAGAGCAACGTGCGGCAGCGTCTTTGCGGAGTGTGCGGTCACGGTCACGCCCGCCTATGGTCCCGTCACCGCGCAGGAGTGGACGGCGGCGTTCGATTTCGGGGCATTGGATAATTTCTCTCTCACCGCGCATGTGGTGTCGGAGGAGGAGGGGCTTGACCTCGACCTCATTGACTATACTGCGGCAGACGGCAGGGAGCGGCTCGTATCGCGCGTGTCGGGGGAATTGGTCGCCTATACGGAAGAGGCGCAGGAGGGGTCGGAATATGCGTATATGGCCTGTTGGCGGGAGGACGACGGACCCTGGATCGTAGGCGGCGCCAACACCTCCGCATATGAGGAATTTGTGTCGGGTGCCGTGTTGAGTGTTCTCAATCCCATCATAACGGGGTACGAGATGTTTGCGGACAGCTATGACGAGGCGCAGGGTTGCTATACGGGGAGCCTCACGATGGACGAGCAGGCGGTGGACGCAGTACTTCGCTTTGCGCAGGGGCGGCTGCGCAGCGTCGGCCTCTATGCCGAGGTCAGGAATTATGCCATGTCCTACGAGTTCACCTTTGTCTACGGCGGACAGAGCGTACAATTTCCCGACGAGCGCGTCGACGAGCAGACATGGGCGGCGGCGTTCGACTTCGACGCCTATGATAATTTTCAGCTCACCCTCGTGCGCGGGGCATCGCCGGAGGAACAGGCAGATACGCAGCTTTTCGTCTATATTGCGGCGGAAGGAAAGGCGTATCTGAACGGAAATCCGAATGGAACGCCCATGAATGCGTATGCGCAAAGGAATGCAGACGGAAAATGGCAGGTGCATGAACAGAATGCAACAAGCAGCGCGTGGGAGCTGACGCGCACGCAGGAGCAGTCCCTGTACGCCTCGGACAGCGGCGTCAAACCGCTTGCCGATGCGCTTGCCGCCGCCTTTGCCGACTTCACTTATGACGAGGAGAACCTTGTCTACCGCGGAGAGGCGGCGCTCGAAGGGACAACGTATGCCTTTGTCGTGAGCATCGTCGGAGGGCGCGTCGTGCAGGTCGACTGGACCGAGGGCACTACAGCCTACTCCCTTGGGCTGGACTACGGCGGACAGGAAGTACAGCTTCCGGATGGCATTCCGGAGATCATTGTGCCCGACCTGCCTGTCTTTCCCGAAGAATGAGATATTGCACAGAACGCTTTAAAATACATGCGCGCCGCGGCACCTGCCGCGGCGCGCATGTATTTTACTGCGGCAGCCGGCCGCTCCGAAAAAATTTATAAAACAAGAGAAAATTTTTTGGGAAAATCTATTGACAGAATGCGGATCAGGTGTTATAATCACGTTGCTAAAACGTTTTAGCACAATTCGCTGAAACGCTTAAGCAATGAAAAACGCATACGGAGGGAATATGGCGGCGACCCTGAAGGACATTGCGCAAAGGCTCAATCTATCCGCAGCGACGGTGTCAATGATCCTGAACAACAAGAGCGTGCGCATTCCGAAGGAGACGGAGGAACTTGTACGGCGCACGGCGCGGGAACTCAATTATCACCCCAACCGCATGGCGGTGAGCCTTGTGACAAAGCGCACGATGAACGTGGCGCTCATTGTACCCGATATTCAGAATACGTTTTTTGCCGAACTTGCAAAGTATGTGGGGGATTATCTCAAGACCAAGCAATATAACCTGATCCTTTGCAGCACAAACTACGACGTACAGGACGACATCCGCCTGCTGCGCATGCTCCGCGCGCAGATGGTGGACGGCATCATCGGCGTGTTCACGGGGGAGGACCCCGAATACACCAGGGAGATCGAACGGGTGCTCGCGGACAAGATCGGCATCGTCATGATGGATAAGGTGGTGAGCGGCGTCACGACACCCTATGTCGGAACGGACAACTTTTACGGCGGGCGGCTTGCGGGCCGGCACCTTGTTGAAAACGGACACCGCCGCATTGCCGTCATCACGGGTCCGCTCGGTTCGGTCAGCGGACAGCAGCGCCTGGCGGGCTGCCGCGCCGCGCTGGAAGAGGCGGGCGTCACACTGGATGCGTCCATGATCTACGAAGGGGATTACCAGTACGATACGGGCTATGAAGCGGGCAAAAAGATCGCGCAGCGCGAGGACGTCACGGCGGTGTTTGCCTGCAACGATATGATGGCGTACGGCGTGTACAAGGCAGCGCAGGAGGCGGGGCGTCCCATAGGAAAAGAGCTTTCCCTGGTCGGGTTCGACGATTTGCGCTTTTCCTCGATGCTCGAAATTCCGCTCACGAGCGTCCGCCAGCCCGTGCGCGAGATCGCGGCGCGGGCGGTGGATATTCTGCTCGGCAATCTTGCGGGCGGCGCGGGCGAACCCGCGGACGGCGTGGGCGGGCTGACGCCGCCTTCGCTCGTGGTGCGCGAGAGTGTTGTGCGGCTCGCCTGAAGCGGGGCACGAAAAAAATCAAAAAGAAAGGGCATGCCCTTTCTTCGCCTGTGGAACAGGCGAAGAAAAAAACTTTAACAGACAGGAGGAAACATCATGAAAATCCGGAACATTTTATCGCTTGCGGGCGCGCTCGTCATGGGCGTCGTATCGGCAGCCACGCTGTTCACGGCCTGTGCGCCGCCGCCCAGCGAGGATGTGTTCGTACAGGAGGACCTGGCGGCGGAGATCGACGCCAATATCCCCAAGGATACGACGGCGTCCATCCGCATCGGCATCCGCTCGACCAACGCCGAGGAGGAGATCATCAAGGGCCTTATCGAGGGATTCAACCGCGAATATCAGAACATCGACGTCACCATCGTGCGCGTGAACGGCGATGCATATGACACGACGCTATTATCGTATATCCCCGCGGGCACGATGCCCGATCTCTTCTGGGTAAATCCCAACAATCTCTCCATGTACTACAACAGCGGCGTGGCGTTCACGCTGGATAACTATATCAAGGAATCGGGACTGAACACGTCGGACTATGTGACGGCGGCGATGGAGGAATGCCAAAGCCCTTCCGATCACTACTTCATGATGCCGCGCGACTATGTGCAGCTCGTCATGTATTACAACGAAGAGATGATGGAGGAGCTGATCGCGGCGTCGGATACCGTCACGGAAGTGCCCGGTGCGGACTGGACGTGGGACGACTTCCTTGCTGTCTGTCAGGCGTTTGTGGACACGGGGATCGTTGAGGGCGGCAATCCCGTGCTCGACGTGGAGCTTGACTGGGAGGCGGTGTACTATCCGTTCATCCGCTCGTTCGGCGGCGATATCGTTGACGGCGAGGGGAACGTCGTGCTGGACGAGGGGTTGAATAGCGATCCCGATTCCAACGGCGCTTACCGCTATCTCGGTGAACTTCTGCGCCTGAAACGAGGAGTCAACTTAGGCACGGAGGAGGAGCCTAATTGGGTAAGCTATATCCTCTCGCAGGAGAGCGCGGTGGGCGCGGGAACAAGCTTTTACCGCGGATTTTCGCCCTTCTATATCCACTCCCGTTCCTCGCTGACGGACGCCTATGCCGCATTTACCGAACTGGGCATTCCCGACAAGGTGGGGGTGCTGCCCATGCCTGCGGTGGGGGAGGACCCCAGCGTGTCAGCGGGCTGCACCGGCTATGCCATCTACCGCGACAGCGAGAATAAGGACGCCGCATGGGCATTCCTGCACTACATGCTCACGCAGGGCGGGCAGGAGGCGCTCTCGCGCACGGGCAACATCGTTCCCGTGCTCATCTCCGAACGCGAGAAGGAGGACCCCGTCTGGAAGAACTATCCCGAGGGGATGCAGGTCGATCACGACATATTCCTTGCGCACTCCGAGCGCGGCATTCAGATGGACTTCCTGCGCCAGCTTCCGACGGCGACGCATGCCGATGCATTCTCCTACCTGCGCACCATGTATACGAGCGTCCTTTACAGCGGCGCAAACCGCGTGGATGCGATCCAGCTTGCGGCGGACCGCATGTATAACCTGCTTGCCTACGGAGAATGACGCATGACGAACAAGAAACGCGGCCTCATCTATGATTTCAGGACCAACTGGAAATCGTATATCTTCGTGCTGCCCGTCGTTCTCGGCGTTCTCATCTTCTCGGTATATCCCATCGTGTCGTCGCTGTTCTACAGCTTTACCGATTACAACATTGCCTATCCTCCCTACAATTTCGGGCTGCAGAACTATATCAAGGCGTTCACCACGGACTGGGCGAAGCTGGGAAAATCCATCGGCATCACGCTCCTTTACACGGTCATCTCCGTGCCCGTGAATATGCTGCTCTCCTTCGGGCTGGCGCTCCTGCTCGACCGCGCCGCCAAGGGAGTGGGGGTGTTCCGCGTTCTGTTCTATACGCCCGTCATCATCCCCGGCATCGTCGTGTCCCTGCTCTGGGTGGACATCATCGACCCCGTATACGGCATTGCAAACGCCATTTTGCAGGGGCTGGGACTGCCGAAAAGTAACTTTATTTACGATCCGAGTACGGCGCTCGCAACGGTCATCGTCATCGGGTTCTGGAACATCGGCGCGAACATGATCCTTTGGCTCTCCGCGCTCAAGAACGTGTCCGCCGAACTCAAGGAGGCGGCGCGGCTGGACGGCGCGGGGGCGTTCAAGACGCTGCTGAGCGTCACCATTCCCATGTGCACGCCCACCATCTTCTATATCCTTGTGACCTCGTCCATCGCGGCGCTGCAGACGTTCGGCGTGTACTTCATGACGGGCGGGGGCGGCACGGACGATTCGCTGCTCTTCTTCGGCGTGAAAATTTATCTCGAGGCATTCCGCTCCACGCGGTTCGGCTATGCGTGTGCGCTCTCGTGGATCATGTTTGTCATTGTGGGACTGGTGTCCTGTGCGCTCTTCAAGAGCAACCGGTGGGTGTATTATGAGGACTGATAGTGCCGCGCAGACGGCGCCGCTGCGCAAAAAAAGCAAATACGGTCCCGCAAGGATCGTCAAATGGATCGTCTACTATGCGGCGATCGCCGTGCTGCTGTGCATCTTTTTGCTGCCCTTCATGACGATGCTCTCCAAGAGCTTTATGACGTACACGGAGGTGCGCGAGCTGCCCGTCAGGTTCTGGGCGCGCGTCATGCAGTTTTCCAACTATGCGGTGGCATTCCAGGCGAAGTATCTGCGCATGCTGCTCAACACGCTGATCGTGGTCGCCATGAACATGCTCGGGGCAACGCTCATGTCGGCGTTCTCCGCATTCGGGTTCACGCGCATGAAGTTCAAACTCAAAAAACCGCTCTTTGTGCTCATCATGTCCACGCTCATGCTGCCGACGATGATCACGCAGATCCCGACCTATATCCTGTTCGCGAACCTGCACATGCTCGATTCCCTGTTCCCGCTCTTCATTTCCACCTTCTTCGGGGGCGGCGTTCTGAACATTTTCCTCGTCATGCAGTTCATGCGCGGCATCCCGAAGGATATCGACAATGCCGCCGTCATCGACGGCGCGGGGCCTTTCCGCATCTTTTTCTCCATCGCGCTCCCGCTCTGCAAGCCCGTGCTGCTGTACATCGCCATCACGGTGTTTACGGGCTGCTGGAACGATATTCAGGGACCGCTCATCTACCTGAACAGCGCGGGCGTGGAAAAATATACGCTGAGCCTCGGGTTCTACTTTGATTTCGGCGCGGGCGGACAGTTCGAGCTGTACAAAAACTGGCAGATGGCATTGGGCGTGCTCATGACCATTCCGCCGGCAGTGGTGTTCTTTATTTTCCAACGGCAGTTGCTTGACGGCGTGGTGATGACCGGCGTCAAGGGATAAAAAACAAAAAGGAGAAAGGGAAAAATGACGAAAACTCTGAAAAAGTGGCTGATCTGCCTGTTTGCGGCGCTGGCGCTCGTGCTGATGTGCGCGGCGTGGCTGCCCGCCACTTCTTTCGCGCAGGCGCAGACGGATTCCGCGCCCGTGAAGAATCTGTATGAGGATACGCCGAAGAGCTATGTTTCGGCGAACAATCCGACCGAGCCGTGGTTCGCAAAGCCCGCGTCCATCGAGCTCGGCGATACAAGCCTCGGCAATGCAGGCACCTATTACAATGCCGTGCAGCTGCTTGTAATGAATGTGGAAGGGCAGCTTTATTCGGAAGTGGTCTACGATATTTCTGCGTATGATTACGACTTCTTCACCGTGACGGTGGGCAACCGCTCCAAGGGCGGCGACGGCTTTACGAATGAGATCACCTATCAGGTCTATGCAGACGATTCGCTGCTCACGCGGACCTCGCATCCGCTCGCCGCGTATGAGATCGAGCGTCTCGCCTGCAAAATTCCTGCAGGGACGCAGGAGCTGACGCTGCGCGCCGTTTCCTCGCTCACCAATCCTGCATACGGCGAATGCAACTGGGTCAGCCCTGCGCTCTCGTACTTTACGGAAAACGGCACGGCGGCGCTCAAAGATATGCCCGTCAGCGGCAACAATACCGAGATCGGACAGGAGGAGTATGCTATCAAATCCGCCACGCTCAACGACGGGCAGGGCGGCACGATCGTGGACGAGAACGCGATCACGGGCGCGATCCACGGGAACTATGCCGCGGCATCGGGCGGACAGCTTTGGAAGTTCGGCGCCGACTATGATATTTCGGGCGCGAACTACACCCGCCTGACGATGGACGTCGGCATGCTCTTCAACGAGACGAAAAACAATGTCGTGTTTACGATCAGGGCGATCGGCGGCGTCAGTGCCGACCTGGCAGTCAGCCCCGCGATGAACGGCACGACCTATCACCACTTCGACGTTGCCATTCCCGCCGGAACGACCAAAATCCAGATATGGGCGCAGTCGGAAAACAATGTGGAATCGAGGGCGGCGGTCGCTTTCTGCAACGCCACGCTGTATGCGGGCGGAAAACAGACGCCCACTCTGCTCGGCTCTGTGACGTCTGCTGCGGACGATCTGCAGTGGGGAGACGACGCCCCCGCGCTCAGCGGGAATTTCACGGTGGGCAAGGCCACGGTGCAGGGAACGCTCGCGCTCGATGCGGGGCAGACCATCGAGATCGGAACGCATACGTACAGCTGGACGTTCACGCCCGCCGACACCGCGGCGTTTGCAACCGTCACGGGTACGGTGGAACTGACGGCGGGCAGGCGCACCCTCGATTTGAGCGGCGTTGCAGTGGAGGATGCAAGTTTCGTGTACGACGGGACCGCACATTCGCTCACGGTCAGCGGCACGCTGCCTGAATTTGTCAGCGTGCGCTTTGACGGCAACTCCCGCACGGCGGTCGGCACCACGGAGGTCATCGTCAGCTTTGTCATTGATGAAGCACACGCGGACCTGTATGAACCCATTCCCTCGCGCACGGCGCAGCTCACCGTCACGGATGCGGCGTTCATCGGCGCGGAGGATGCCGCGGCGCAGCACACGCTCGGGAGCGGGCAGGATGTTTCGTTCACGCTGTCGCTGGACGCGGTGAATGCGTCCGTCTCCCTCGGCGGGAGCGCGCTCGGCGCGGACGACGTGACGGTGAACGGCAGAACGGTCACGTTCTCGGCAAACTATCTGGAGACGCTCGGCGAAGGGGAACACGTCTTTACCGTTTCGACGGACGGCGGTACGTTCACGCTCACGATCACGTGTGAGGCTGCGCGCGGCTGCGGAGGCGTTCTCACGGGCGGCGGCATTGCGTTCACGCTGCTTGCGGCGGGCGCGGCGGTTGCGATCGTTCTGGTGCGCAGGCGCAGGACGGACGGAAAATAAGCAGAAAAAAGGGGCGCGTGCCGCGCGGTGCGCGCCCCGCAATATAAGGAGACACAATGAAGAGACACCATTACCGGAAGGGTGCAAGGCGCACGGCGGCGATCGCTCTGACGCTTGCAGTCGCGGGCGCCATGTGCATGGTCCCGACGGGCTGCGCCGCAAAAGAAGCGAGCGAATATGACTACACGCGCAACAACCTGTATGCCTACGATGCGCTCGGCAGAACGGTGGAGCCTGTGGGCAGCCTGAACGACGAAAAGAGCGTCGGCATCTTCTACATGCTCTGGGCGGGCCAGCACGGCATCACCGACCGTCCCTATGACATCTCCACGCTGCTCGTGGAAAATCCCGAGGCGCTGTGGGATATCGAGGGCAATGCGGACAGCCCACTCCATGCGCTGCACTGGTGGGGGGAGCCGCTGTACGGCTACTATAACATGCAGGATGAATGGGTGGTGCGCCGCCATATGGAGATGCTCACCTGTGCGGGCATCGACTACCTCGGCTTTGACGTGACGAACATTGAAACGTACGATGACGTATGGCTGGTCATCTGCACGGTGCTGCAGGAAATGGCGGACGACGGCATTGACATCCCGAAGGTCGTGTTCTATACGCACACCACGGACAGCGGCACTTCCTGGAACAAGGTCGTGCACTTCTATGACATGATCTATTCCCAGGGACGGTTCCGCGACACCTGGTATACGCCCAACGGCAAACCCGTCATCATCACCGTGAAGGCGGAGCTGGAGCGCAACCGTCCCGATCTCGCGGAATTTTTCGACGTGCGCAATTCGCAGTGGCCGGGCGCCGCCCCGCAGGAGGACGGCGTGCCGTGGATGAGTTTCCAGCGCCCGCAGGAGGTCATCGGCAATGCCACCAGCGTGTCCGTCGCGCAGCAGCTGCAGCGCTTTTCCGAGGCGTACGAATCCGATCTGAACGCGGGCTACCGCGAGAATGCAAGCTGGGGCAGGGGCTATACCTCGGCGGGCGGATTTGACCACAGCGAAGAGGCGATCATGAGCGGCAAGAACTTCCAGGAGGAGTGGGATTTCGCCATCGGAAACGAGAGCGTGGATCACGTGTTCGTGACTTCCTGGAACGAATGGGTCGCGCAGAAGTTTGTCACCACCGGATCGAACGGTGCGTATGTGTCCTTCACGGACTGTTTCAACATGGAGTACTCGCGCGACGTGGAGCCGATGAAGGGCGGCTACGGCGACAACTACCTCATGCAGCTCACGCAGAACATACGCGCCTTCAAGGAGGGGAGCGCCCCTTCGCAGGCGAATATCAACCGCGCGACCATCGACATCGCTGATCAGAGCGGCTGGGCAAACATTCCCGTCTACCGCGATCCGCGCGGCGATGCGATCGAGCGCAATCACGTGGGTTCGTGGAATCATATCTATACCGATACGACCAACCGCAACGACATCATCTCGGTCGCGGTGGCCTCCGACGATACCTATCTGTATGTGAATACCACGGTCGCCTACGAGCTGATCGCCTCCGACGATGCCAACTGGATGAACGTCTATTTCAACGTCATCGGCGACGAAGAGAAGGGCGTGGGCGGGTTCAACTTCATCCTCAACCGCACGCGCGACGTGCAGGCGGGCAGGGCGACGCTCTCGCGGCTGTCGGCAGACGGCACCACGTCCGATCTGGGCGAATGCGACATGGCCGTGCGCGAGGACGGCATCGCCTTCCGCATCCCGCTCGCCCTGCTCGGCCTGACGGCGGATGCGCCCAGGGTCGCGGTGAAGGTGACGGACAACATTCAGGATATTGCCGATCCGATGGACTTCTACGTCTCGGGCGACAGCGCGCCCATCGGCAGATATGCCTACGGCTACGGTATGTAAATCAGGAGGACGTATGAGAAAAATTGCGACAGCCATGGCGCTTTTGCTCGCCGTTGGGGCAAGCTGTTTCGCCATTCCGCCCGCTCTGGCGCAGGCAGGCGCCGAAGGGGAGGGCGGAACATGGACGGCGGACGGCACGAACAACATGACGGAAACGGAGGAGGGCGTCAATTTCCGCCCGGGCGGAACGTACCGCTATTCTGAATCCGTTGACCTGGAAAACGAGGGCTTCTCCATGAGCATGACCGTGGACGGGGAATTCCGCCGCGAGGACAGCTGGTTCGCCGTCATGCTCACCAAGGAATATTCCTCGCAGATCGGGGAATACGGCGGCGTGAGCATCCAATTCAAGCCCGTTTCCACGCAGGGCGCGCAGTCGGGTTCCATGCCCGCCTACGTATCCCTGTACACGCTCGGCACGGCGGAGGGCGGCACGTCCGCCTCCTCGCTCGCCACGGTGGACGCATCGGACATCCCGCAGCGCGAAACGCCCTACACGTTCAACTTTTCCATCTTCCTGAAGGACGGGACGTGGATCATCAACTACGGGCTTGATACGTTCACCTATACCTGGAGCTATGCGGGCCTCGATCTGAGCGATCTGAAGGCGTCGCTCGTGTTCGGCGGCGCGGATGCGGCAACGACGGACATGAACGTGACTCTGACTTCGTTCGGCGGCGCGCAGACGGACGGATTCATGCTGCATGCGGCGCAGGCAGAGGCGGACGGCGACGGCGTGCGCATCCGCGAGACCTCCAAACGGCAGGGAAAGGTGTTCTATCCCGTGGCGCTCTCCTCCGACAAGGAGATCTCCGTCAAGTTCAAGATCAACAGCGCGCCCGGCTGGTACGTCAATGACAACGGCTTTGACGCCTGGTTCGCCGTCAGCCTGACCTCCTCGCCCAATGCGGCGCTCCCCGGCTCTGCCACGTTCTCCACCATCCTCCGCGCACATGAAAATATTTCGGAGGACGTCAAGCACATCGGCGGGTTCTTTTTCTTCAACGGCACGGACATGGGCGGTTTCAGCGAGGGCGTCAACACCAAGCCGGGAGGAGAGTACAACGAACTCATCTACAAAGTGGAGGACGGCGCCGTCACCGTGACGCTCACGGGCGCGATGACCCGCACGCAGACGGTGCAGATCGGCGCAAACGCCTTCCCGCAGGGGGTCGCCTATCTGAGTTTTGCCTTCCATGACGTGCAGGAGGCAAGTATCATCGAAACCAACGAATTCGGGGAAGAGGTGGGGCGCTATCCCAATCCCGAAGTGTCCTACTGGGACGTGACGCTGGGGGAGATCTCCGAGTACGGCGCGCCCACAGTCGCCGTCGACGGCAGGCGCGTGAATGTGCTCGGCGGCGGGCGCGTCCGCATCCCCGTTGCGCTGTACGGCGGATCCATCGATACGCTCGAATATGCGGCGGAGGACGGCTTTTCCGAAGTGCCCGTCACCGATTACGCCGTGACGGCGGACGGGGATGAGGCGGTCATCGTGCTGACGGACGAGTTTACGCGCCGTCTGGGCTTGGGCGAGCACACCTTCCGCCTGAACACTTCCCATCCCATCGCGGCTTACGACGGACTGCAGACGGAATTTGCGTTCACCATCGTGGAGGCGGAAACGGCGTCCGTCGCGGCAGGGGAGGGCACCTACAGGACTTCCGCATACAACGATGTGAAATACTCGTTCACGCTCCGCGACGATACGTTCGTCGCGCTCGACGGCTACGGCGTGACGGCGGGCGACTACTTCTACAATCCCGTTACGGGGAATCTCTACCTCAAGCGGGAATTCTGCAAGGGGCTTGTCGCGGGTGAGTACGAATTTGACGTCGAATTTGAGTTCGGCACGGACAAGCTGACCCTCACCGTCGTGAACGATGCGCCGACAGGGGAGGCGGGCATGTCCGACGCGCTCATCATTTCCCTGTCCGTGGCGGGCGGAGCGATCGTGCTGGCGGCAATTGCCGTCGCCGTCGTCCTGGTCGTGCGCAAAAAGCGGAAGGGGAGCAATCCGGACGGCGCGGGAGATTCCGGAGGGGAGGACGAAGCATGAAAAAGGCAATGGCGGTGCTGTGCGCAATGCTCATGCTGCTGGTCTGTTTCGGCTGTGCCGGCGGACCGTCCGCTCCCTCACAGGGCGGGGAGCAGACGCAGTATCAGCTCCGCGTGGACAGCGCCAAGCGGGAATATAAGCTGGGCGAGGCGTTCTCCGATCAGATCATGGTCTCCCTGCTCGGGCTGGAGGACGGAACGGTGGTTTCGCAGCGCATTTTGTCGGCGGACGAATATGAGATCGATTCCTCCGCGTTCGATTCCTCCATGGAAGGGGACTATACCATCCGCGTGACGCAGAAGGGGACGCAGGTTTTTACAACGTTCACCGTGAGCGTGCGTGCCGTCGCCGTGGAGCGGCTGGAACTGCAGGGGCAGCAGCTGCGCTTTGCGCTGGGGGAGGCGTTCACCACGGGCGCGCTCACCGTGACCGTGCATTTCGAGGACGGCACGAGCCTTGTGCTCGGGCAGGAGGACTATACGGTGGATTCCTCCGCCTACAACGCGCAGACGGCGGGCGCATACGAGATCGCCGTCACGCCCGAAAACTATGCCGTGACGCAGCGTTACACCGTATATGTCAGGGAGGATGATATGCCGGACTACGGAACGCAGATCAGCATTCTCGCCATCGGCAACTCTTTCTCGCAGGACGCCATGCGCTATCTGTACCAGATCTATCAGGGGTACGGCTATACCGAAATCGAGCTTGCCAATCTGATGATGAGCGGCTGCTCGCTCGCCCAGCACTGCGACAACCTGAAAAACAATACCGCCGCCTACGAGTTTGAACACAACTCGAACGGCACATGGCAGACCGATGCCGAACGGCGCAGCATGGCATACGGCATTGACTACCGCGAATGGGACATCATCGTCATTCAGCAGGTCAGCGGATATGCGGGCGATGCCGCGTCCTACGGCGAAGACTTTCAGACGCTGCTGCGCTACGTCAGCGACCGCGTTGCGGACAAGGGTACGCGCATCTACTGGCACATGACGTGGGCATATCAGGCGGACAGCACGCACGGCGACTTTGCCAAGTATGACAACGACCAGATGACCATGTACAATGCGATCACGGACACGGTGCGCAGCGTCGTTCTGCCCGAGAGCGACATCGACGGCGTGATCCCCTCCGCCACGGCGGTGCAGAACATGCGTACGGGGAGCCTTGGCGATACGCTCACGCGCGACGGGTTCCATATGAACCTCGTGTACGGGCGCTATCTCGTGGGGCTCACCTGGGCATGCGCCCTCACGGGCGAGGACCCCGCGCAGGCAGTGGCGGCGGGCGGCGTGACGCCGGAACAGCTGGCTGAGATCAAAGAGAGCGTGCGGTATGCGATCGCCGATCCCTATCGGGTGACATCCATTGCGTGAGGAAAAAAATGAACACCTTGTTTCATCTGGAGATCGAGGGCAGGGATCCCGGGCACAGCGCCTCCATGAGTGTGACGAACAGCCCGCTCTCCCGCGAATTTGTTCGCTGCGGGGATGGGTTTTTCCACGAGGAACTGAAACTGTTTGTGCGCATCCGCGAGGACGGCGGCCTGTATTTGCACAACCGTTCCGAAAAAAATGTGACGGTGCGCCACTTTTCCCGTCTGTTTGATCTGCCGCTCGGCGGGGCGGACCCTTCCCGCGTGCGGGTGCACTGGCTGGAAAGCAGCTGGCAGGCGGAGTTTCAGTATCACAGTGCGACGCTGCAGGAGCTGGACGTCTATCCCGTTTCCGCGCACCCCGTCGCCAAATCCTTCTCGCTCCTCTCGCACGGGACGTACACGACCTGCGCGCACTTCCCGTTCCTGGCCGTCGAAAATGAGGTGAGCGGCGAAACGCTCTGGTGCAGCGCGGCGTTTGCGGGGAGCTGGCGCCTGGAAGTCGGGCTGCAGGGCGATCGCGTCTATGCCGACGCGGCCGAGGTCGATGCGCGCCACTGCGCGACGCCGGTGACGCTTGCGGCTGGGGAGGCGTTCACGGGCGTTCCCATGTGCGGCGGCATCGTAAAGGGCGGGTTCGGCGCGGCGTGCCGTGCGCACTGCGCGGCGCTGCGCGCGGCGGCGGGCAGCCGCCCTGCGCCCGTCGTGTTCAACGACTATATGAACTGCCTCTGGGCGCGTCCGGACGATCAGAAACTGCTCCCGCTCATCGAAGCGGCGGCGGAGGCGGGCGCGGAGGTGTTCTGCATCGATGACGGCTGGTACTTTGAAAAAGGCACCCCGCGCGAGGGCGGCATGGGCGACTGGAGGTATTCGGGCACCCTGTTCGGAAAGCTCGGGTTCTGCGGCATTCTCGATGCGATCCGCAGCAATGGGATGCGCGCGGGCATCTGGCTGGAGATGGAGGTGTGCGGCGAACGCTCCGCCCTGTACCGGAAACCGGACGACTGGTTCCTGTGCCGCAACGGCGTGCGCATCGGCGGGGGAGACCGCGTCTTTCTGAATTTTGAAAATCCGTCCGTTCGCGAATATCTGCGCGGCGTGGTGAAATTTTATTATGACCTCGGCGTGCGCTATATCAAAAACGACTACAATGCCTGTGTGGACGGGGGCGGTTATGAAGTGACGCGGCATGCCCGCGCGGTGCGCGCGTTCTATCGTTCCCTGCAGCAGGAGTTTCCCGACCTTTTGCTGGAAAACTGCGCATCGGGTGCGATGCGCTGCGATGAGGGGATGCTCGCGCTCTGCGGACTGCAGAGCACGTCCGACCAGGAGATCGCACAAAACTATCCGTCGGTCGCCGTGGGCGCGCTCGCCTGCATGCCGTCCGAGCTTGCGGGCATCTGGGCATACCCCTATCCGCATACGTTTGTCGAATTTTTCACGGGCGTTCCCTTCGATGCGGCAAAATTTTCGGAGGAGAGCGTCGTGTTCAACCTTGTCACGGCCCTTGCGGGTACGCCATGCCTTTCGGGCAGGGCAGACGGCATGAACGCCGCGGCAAAGGCGCTTCTGAAGGAGGCGGTGGCGTTGCACAAGCAGCTGCGCGCCTTCAAGGCACGCGCACTGCCCTACTTTCCGCTCGGATGGGCACATATCTGCGAAAAAGAGCGTCCGCAGGCGCTGCTGCTTGCGGACGGTTTGCAGGGGCTGCTGTTCGTCTGGCGCAGGCAGGGCGGCGAGCGGATCGAGCTGCCCCTGCGGCTGGATTCGGCGCGGCAGCTTTATCCCGCCGACGGATTTGCAAGCGAGGTGGTGCTTTCGGATACGCAGACGATCGTCCGCCTGCCGCATACGGACTGCGCGCGGCTGTACCGCGTTACACTGCGGAGGGAACCGGAATGAAAAAGAGAATCCCCATTCTGATCGATACCGACATCGGCAGCGACATCGACGATACCTGGGCGATCGCGTACGCGCTCTGCCGGGAGGCCTTCGACGTCAGAGGCATCTGCGTGACGGGGCGGCTGCCCGCATACCGGGCGGCGATCGTCACGCGGCTGCTGCGCGAACTGGGCAGAGAAGTGCCCGTGTTTACGGGCGTCACGACCCACGGCGAGGAGATCCGTCCCCAGGTGAAGTGGAGCGGGGAACTTCCCGCACCCGTCGGCGGGGACACCGCGGCAGAGTTTGAACGCCTGATCCGCGAAAATCCCGGGCTGCACGTCGTCGGCCTTGCGCCGAACAGCACGCTTGCCTCGGTGCGGGGACTTCTGAAGGAGCACGGCGTTCCCGTTGTCGCTATGGCGGGCAGCGTGCGGAAGGGGTACTTCGGCTCCTGCACGCCCGTTCCCGAGTGCAACGTCGTGACCGACCTTGCCGCCAGCCGTGCGCTGTTCGGCGAGGGGCTTGATTACTGCATGATCCCGCTCGATGTGTGCGGGCAGATCCGCCTCACGGGGGAGGACTATGCGCTGGTGCGCGACGCGACATCGGCGGCGGCGCGCGCCGTCATGGAAAATTACCGCGTCTGGGATGCGGATTACGTCGGCGGTGCGCGCAAATACGACATTGCCGTCAGTTCCACCATCCTGTATGACCTTGCGCCGCTCTGGTTCCTGGAATTTCCCGAGGCGTTCGCCGTCAGGCGGATGAAGATCGCCGTGGATGCGCAGGGGCTTACGCAGCAGAATGCCGGTGGAACGCCCATGCAGGTGGCAACGGAACTGTTCGCAAGGGAAGAATTGCAGATCGTTACCGCGCAGACGCTCGCCTGCGGCGGACGCAACGGAGAATGACATGCTGAAATCTGAACTCATCAAAGAATATCTGCTCCCCGTGTGCATCGTCGCGCAGGAGGGCTGCACCGATGCGCAGACGCTGCTCGCCTATCACACCGATCAGTCCTATTTCGGCGGCGAAGAGGGCTGTTCGATCGCTGCGGGGGGCTGGATCCTCTTCGACTTCGGAATGGAATACAGCGGCGGCGTGCGGCTCATCGTCAACAACTGCGCGGGCGAAAAGAACGGTATTCTGCGCGTTCGGTTCGGGGAATCTGCCTCGGAGGCGTGCAGCGAACTCGGGGAAAAGGGGTCCACGAACGACCATTCCATCCGCGACGCCGTGCTCACCGTCGCCTGGGTGAGCAGCTTGGAATACGGCAACACGGGGTACCGCTTTATCCGTATCGACAACCCGTGGGACAGGGCGATCTCCCTGCGGCAGGTGTTCGGCGTATATGTCCACTGCGGCGCGCAGCTGCGCGGCTCCTTCCGCTGCAGCGATGAACGGCTCAACAGCATCTGGAAGGTGGGCGCGCGCAGCGTCTATCTCAACATGCAGGACTATCTCTATGACGGCATCAAGCGCGACCGCGTCGTATGGATCGGCGACATGCATCCGGCGGCGTCCTCGGTGCAGCGGCTGTTCGGCGCGCACCCCGTCGTGCCGAAGAGCCTCGATCACGTGCGCGACCATACGCCGCCCGATTGCTGGATGAACGATATTCCCACCTATACCTGCTGGTGGCTGAAGCTGCAGCGGGACTGGTACCGCTATACGGGCGATCGGGAGTATCTTGCCCGCCAGACGGAATATGTGCGCGCGGTCCTGCCGCTGCTGCTTTCTTGCGTGAACGAGGACGGCACGGACAACGTTTCCTTCCGGTTTATCGACTGGCCTTCCTCGGACGACCCCGCCGCGCAGGCGGAGGGAGTGCGGGCGCTCTTCAAACTTGCGCTGGAGAGCGCGGCGCAGATCCTGCGCATTGCGGGCGGCGCGCAGGACGGGGAACGCATTGCGGCGTGTGAACGCGGGGCGGCGGCGATCGCGGCTGCACCGCCCGTGCGCAGCCAAAACAAGCAGGCGGCGGCGCTCTCGGTGTTCGCGGGGCTTGCGGATGCCGTTCAGGTCAACGAATCACTCCTGAGCAGGGAACCGACGCGCGGCGTTTCGACCTTCCTCGGGTACTATCTCCTGCGTGCGCGGGGGGATGCGGGGGACGTGCGCGGCGCGCTCGATCTCATCCGCACGTATTGGGGCGGAATGCTCGATCTGGGCGCGACCACCTTTTGGGAGGACTTCGACCTTGCATGGGCAAAGGGAGCGCTCCCCATCGACGTACTGCCCGAAAGGGGCGCCTACGACGTTCACGGGGATAACGGAAATTACTGCTACCGCGGGTTCCGCCACTCCCTGTGTCACGGCTGGGCGTCCGGCCCTGTGCCCTTCCTGAGCGAATATGTGCTTGGCGTGCGCATCGCACGGGAGGGGTGTCGGGAACTCACTGTCTCGCCCTGCCTCGGCGATCTTGCGTGGGCGGAGGGCGTGTTCCCCACTCCCTACGGCGATGTCTCGGTCCGCCATGAACGCCGCGGCGGTACGATCAGCACCCATGTCGATGCGCCGCAGCAGATTCATGTCACGGTTGAAAAAAGAAAATGAAAAAAGCTGCCTTTTTGATATGCACCCCAAAAGTTGGACAGACATTAGGGGGTGCATATTTTTATGTCAAAAGGAAAAAGATTTCAAACAAA